>JAGCVN010000073.1 GCA_017962315.1 Kiritimatiellia bacterium | reverse complement strand
GACAACATCCTTCTTTCGCCGCGCTACGGCGCGGCGTTTTCATAAACGCGCATGGTTGTGCGCGGAAGAAGCACACGGTGTTTTGAGTTGTTCATGTTGTTTTCAGAAACTTACCCTCATCTACATTCCCGCGTGAGCGCGGGCGGCGGGCTTGCCTATAAAATGCCATTTATCCCCATGAATGCTCCCGCGCGCGGCGCGGTCGGTCCGCTCTGCGTTAATTTTTCTGTACACACGTTCTTTCCGGCAGGCTTGCCGCGCACCGCAAGGGCGGCGGGCTTGTCTATGGCGTAATTGCCCACAAGTGTTCACTCAGTGCCAATCACAATTTGCATGGGTGGCAGTTGTGGACAAAATTTCAATCTGTGGACAGTCCCTGTCCCTGCCTACCTTCCGAGGGCATCCAGGATGAGGGTTGCCCACGTCATTCCTCGCCGGAACTGATCGAGTCCGAAAGACTCATTCGGGCTGTGGATTTTGTCCTTCTCCTGCCCGAAACCGACAAGGAGCGGTGCCCCGCCAGAAACGCGGCGGAGTTCGGAGACGACGGGGATGGAGGCGCCTTCCCAGTGGAAAACGGCGCCCCGTCCGTCCAGCTTCCGCAGTTCTTCCGCCGCGATGTGGAAGATGGGGGCGTTCACATTGAGCCGGAAACCGGGGGCGCCGAGGTGTAGTTCGGCGATGGATGCCGTCATGCCTTTCGGGCAGTGCGCCTTCACGTGTCGTTCGATACATTCAAAGACATGGCGGGTCGATTGGTCGGGTACGAGACGGATGGAAATCTTCGCGAACGCCTTACTAGGGATGATTGTTTTCGATCCTGCGCCGGCGTAGCCGGAGTGGATCCCGTTCACTTCGATGGTCGGACGGAAACAACCGCGTTCTACCGTCGAAACGCCCGCTTCTCCGCCGACTGGCGCGACCCCTGTCTCGCGTTCGTACGCTTCCGGCGACGGTTCCCCTTCCGCCGCGAGTTTCAATTCTTCGGGGGAAGGCGGGCAGACGCCGTCCTCGAAACCCTCCACTGCGATGCCACCGTCGGGGCGGTGTAGCGAGGCGACCAGCTCCGCGATACCCTGCGCGGGGTTCGGCGCGAGGCCGCCGTGCGCACCGGAATGGAGGTCGTAGTCCGGGCCTTTCAGTTCAAGGGTGAAATGCTGGACGCCGCGAAGTCCGGCGACGATCGCGGGACGGTCTTCGGGGGCGGCGGCGGTGTCGCACACCAGTAACACGTCGGCCTGTAGGCGTTCGGCGAGTTTGGGAAGCAGGTTGAACAACGCCATACTCCCGTTTTCCTCTTCGCCTTCAAGGACGATTTTCAGGTTCGGCAGGGGGCCGCCCTGTTCAATCAACGCGCGCATCCCGTTCAAGAACGAAAAGAATTGGCCTTTGTCGTCTTGCGCACCACGTGCGTAGACACGGCCGTCCTCCTTCAGCGTCGGCATGAACGGCTGCGTCTCCCACAGCTCCAGCGGATCCGGCGGCTGGACGTCGTAATGGCCGTAGAAGAGAACGGTCGTCGCCGCGCCGGTATTGCGTTCGGCGAAAAGGACTGGCACGGGTAACCCTTCGTCGGGCGTGAAGATTTCGCACTCGAAACCGAGCGGACGCAGCCAGGCTTTCAACCAGGCGGCGGCGCGGGCGCAGTCGCCGAGGTGGCGTTCTTCCGCGCCGACGGTCGGTATCTTCAACAGGTTGAAGTAGTCCTCCAAGATACGGTGGCGGTTTTCTTCGTAATAACGTGGGGCAAACGCGGTATCCATCATGATTCTCCTTGTTTCAAAGTGGTCTTTGTGGCGGAAGGTTGACGCAACGCCCGGCGAAGGCGTCAGCCGCCTCCCGCCACGTTTCGGAAAGGGTGGGGTGGGCGTGTACGGTCCCTGCGACATCCCCGGCCGTCAACCCCGCCTCCACGGCGAGTGCCGCCTCTGCGATCAATTCGGAGGCGTGTGCGCCGGTTGCGACTGCACCCAGGATTCCGCCGGTTTCGGCATCGCCGATCCATTTGACAAAACCTTCCGGTTCACCCTCCACGAGCGCTTTTCCGGAGGCGGCGAACGGGAAGACGCCCGTCCGGACGGTGTATCCTGCGGCTTCGGCTTCGGCTTCGGAAAAACCCGTCTGCCCGATCTCAGGCATCGTGAAAATCACGGATGGCGGCGGTGTCTCGGACGGTGCGACCGAGGTCCCGCAGATCCGTGCGACGGCGGCGAACCCTTGGGCGGTGGCGGCGTGCGCGAGGAGTCGCGATCCGCTGACGACGTCCCCCGCCGCGAAAACGCCGGGCGCATCCGTCTCTCCGCACGGACTGGCAAGGATCGCGCCTGTGGCGTCGGTACGGACGCCCGCTGCCGGAAGGTTTAAACCCGTTGTGCGCGGTACTCGACCGATCGCGTACAGAAGGGTTTCACCGGTGATTCCCCGTCCGGCGACACGGCCGCTCACGGTTTTCCCGTCACTCCGGATTTCCTCCATCGGTGCGCCGGTCAGGAGTTCGATGTCGAGTTTCTCCATCGAACGGCGTACGAGACGGCGGGCATCGGGATCGACGCCGGGCAGAATGTCGTCGCACAGTTCCACGAGCGTGACGCGCGCGCCGAGGCGGCCCGCGACACAGGCCAGTTCACACCCGGTTACGCCGCCCCCGAGGACGATCAACTTCGAGGGGAGGGTTTCGAGCCCAAGAAACGATTTGCTGTCCAACACGTTCGGCGCGGACGGCAGAAAGGACGGGACGGCTGGGGTGCTGCCCGTCGCCACCAGGACGTGCCGGGCGGAAACGGTGCCGCTACCGCCACCCCGCATGGAAACGCGGAGGCAGTTTGCCGACTCGAACGAGGCGCATCCCCGGATGACCTCCACGCCGTTTCGCTGTAGAAGGAAACCGACTCCGGCGCGGAGTTTGCCGACCAGTGCGTCCTTTCTGCCCACGACGGCCGGATAATCAACGGAAAAGCCTTCCAGTCTGATGCCGAACGAGGCGGCGTCGCGCAGGGCGTGGAACCGGGCTGCGGATTCGGCGAGTGCCTTGGTCGGGATGCATCCACAGTTCAGACAGACGCCCCCGAGGTCGCCCTCTTCAATCAACGCAACGCGCAACCCGTTTTGGGCGGCACGGATGGCGGCGGGGTATCCACCGGGACCCGAACCGATAACCACTAGATCGAAATCCGGCATCAGGCGGCTCCTTCGCAGACGGCTAGAGAATCCATTTCAGGCAGAAGTAGAAGAACGCGGGGGCGAAAACCAGGCTGTCAAACATATCGAGAATCCCGCCCATCCCCGGAAGAAGGGGCGCGGAGTCCTTGACCTCCGCGAGCCGTTTGAAGTGCGATTCGATCAAGTCGCCGAGCAGTCCGAAAACCGCCAGCGCACCGGCGATCGCCGCAGCCTGCGCATACGAAAGTTGCTGCAGAGGGGCGAGTGGGAGAGTCGGGCAGGCGTGGGCGAGAGCGACCAGTCCGACGCCGAACGAGAGGCAGAAAAGCAGGCCGCCGAAGAATCCTTCCCAGGACTTCTTGGGGGAGATCTCCGGAAGAAGTTTGTGCTTCCCGAAAGGAATGCCGAAAGCCAGTCCGCCTACGTCGTTGAATTTGACGAGAATCGCCAGGTACAGGGCGAGGTAGATGCCGGTACGGTTGGGGGAGAGTTCGCCGATACCCGTCGCCCCCCACTGGGCGAGGCGGATGAAGAACACCAGCATGAACGGCAGGTAGAAGAAACCGAGAAGGGTGACGGCCGCATACTGGAGCGACCGGGCCGTTTTGGGCAGGAACATGACGCGGAGCAGGAAAACGAACAGCAGCGCGCCGAGAACGGCGTCCCCGTAGGCGGAGACGGGGTGTCCGTATGGAAAGAGGAAACAGAACAACAGCCAGACCGATCCCATCGCCATGCCCCAGACGGGACTGCAGACGGTGCGCGGGGCTCCGTCACGCAACATCCCGTAGAACTCATACTGACAACGGCACGTCATCGCCAGAAGCAATAAAAACAACAGCCAACCTGGCGCGAACAAAAGGACGGCAAGCCAACACGCTCCGACAATCAATCCGGCTAGAACTCGTTTACCCATCTATTCCCTATCCCTCTCGGATTCCCTGGCACCGTCCATGTCGTTCGGCAAACAGGAAAACATCACGGAAAATGCCTGTCCGGATGCCCCGCGTGCGGCCGCCCCGGTTCGTTCGGCACGTGCGTTTGCTGCGGGGGAGGCGGCGGCACGGACGGCACGCCTGGAGTCGGCGGCATGGCGCCTTTTACGTGGTGCGGCTCCGGCCTCGGTTGCGGTTTCGGCGGCGGTTTCGGTTGGCGGACGGGAATCCGTAACCTCTGCCCCACGCGCAGCCGGTCGGCACGAGAGGCGGGCATGTTGTTCAGCCTTAGAATCGCCCGCTGGCTTACACCGTAACGGACGGCGATACCGGAAAGGGTTTCGCCATGCCGAACGATGTGGAACCGTTCGCCCGGTTTCGCGCCTGCGGCGACAGAATGCTTGCCCTGCCGGGGAAACGGCGCGATATCTGCCGGACAAACGACGGAAAAGAGAATCCCGAAAACGGGAATTCCTACTCTCAACGCATACTGGATTGCGGATTGGATGTGGCGGTTTCGCGGATTCAACTTCATCTGTATTCCCTCCTAATGAGACGAAAACGGTGATAGTTTACCACGTCTATCCAGTAACTGGCGAGAGAAAAATGAAATCAAAATCTCATCCGGATGGATTTCTGTTCCACTATTGTGCCGGACGGAATCAATGGGTGTATAAATTTTGATTGCCCGCGCAAATCCGATAGTTTGGTTACCGTATCTTACCTATAAGTTCGATTGGCGACAACCGAAACAACTTGTAAAGACAACATCCTTCCCTCGCCGCGCAACGGCGCGGCGTTTTCATAACCGCGCATGGCTGTGCGCGGAAGAATCAAACGTTGTTTTCAAGTTGTTCATGTTGTTTTCAGAAACTTACCCCCATCTACATTCCCGTGCGCGGCACGGGAGGGGGGCTGCATTCATTTTTATGTCCGCCACAATAGATTCCGCTGTTCCCTTTATCGGAGAACGTATGTTTATCTCACGCAGAGGACAGGGACCCGGAGATCCCGCACGTTTCCGGCGGTGTACCGTGCAGTTTCCGATTCACCCATGTTGGCGAAGGATCGCCCCATTCTTTTCTCGGTCGAAAAACGCTCAATCATTCAAAAGGCCACCGTTCCCGTTCCTTTTTCTGCGTACTCTGCGCGCTCTGCGGCTCTATGCGAGATTTTCAAACGAGGTTTTTAGGTTCAAGAATCGCTTGCACATCAAGAGGGTAAGCGGGGGGGTTGCATCCGGGAGGTTTCTGTGGTAGGCTTCTCAGCTGTCAAGAGACGTGTCGGCGGGGATGGTCCCGCGCCGGACGGAAAGGAGAAACGGAATGAAGGGAACGATGAAGCTTCCGAGCGCGACGGGTGTCGGCGAAATTGTGTGCGAGAAAATCCTGGACGAGGAGTTGGGCGATAAGTGCGGGCTTTACGCGAAAGTGACGATCCCCGCCGGTGCGGCGCTCGGTTACCATGAACACCACGGAAACGGCGAAAGCTATTTTATTCTTTCGGGCGAGGCCGTCTACGACGACAACGGCGTCAAGCGTGTGATTCGCGCGGGCGACTGCACGTGGACACCTGACGGGAACGGGCACGGTGTCGACAATTCCGCAGGGAAAGAGGCGATCGTCTTCATGGCGTTGATCGTCAACAACTAACGTCCCGACATGAAACTCGAAGATGTTGTGAGGTGGACGGGGGCTTCTGTACAGGGACCCCCGTGTGGATTGTGTACGAGCGTGACGCAGGACAGCCGGACGGTCAAGCCGGGTTCGCTGTATGTCGCGCTCAAGGGGGCCCGTCTGGACGGCCATGTTTTCGTCGCCTCCGCCTTGAAACAGGGGGCTTGCGCCGCGCTTGTCGAGGCGGGACGGGAGATCCCGGATGTCGCCCCCGACGCGCCGCTTCTCCGCGTACCGGACACCTACGCCGCATTGACGCGTCTCGCCGCCGGTTGGCGGTCGACCTTCCATGCGCCGGAAACGCGGCTTGTGGGGTTGACGGGGTCTTCCGGAAAGACGACCACCCGCACCATGACGGCGGTACTCCTCGCCGCTACCGGCGGCAAGGTCGCCTCCACGTCGGGGAATCTGAACAACCACATCGGCCTTCCTCTTTCCCTCCTCGCGATGGAGCAGGGGACGGCGTTCGGCGTCTTTGAAACGGGCGTGAACCATCCCGGCGAAATGGACGCACTCGCGGCGACGCTCCGCCCCGATGCCGTGATTGTCACGAACATCGGCACCGCGCACATCGAGTTTTTCCGCACGAAAGCCGGTATCGCGGAAGAGAAGGGGAAGCTGCTTGCCGCGCTTCCGCCGGACGGTTTCGCCGTGTTGAACACGGAGACCGATTGTTTTGATAGCCTTGCCGGACGGACCGTTGCGCGGAAAGTCACGGTCTCGTTCAAACGGACGGACGCGGACTTTTTCGGCGAACTGCGGGACGGCGGGCGCGGCCTTGTCGCGGTGCGGGAACGGGCGACGGGATGCGAAACCCTGCTGGAGAGCGGGCTTCCCGGACAGCACAACGCGGACGATCTCCTGCTGGCGTTTGCGACGGCGCGGGCGTTCGGCGTCCCGCCCGACGCCTGCGTCGAGGCGCTTCGCGGTTTGTCCCTGCCCGGGATGCGCTGGCGCGAGGAGATGCGGGACGGGGTCAAGATCGTCAACGACGCCTACAACGCGAACCCCGACAGCATGGCGGCTTCCGTCCGCACCTTCCTGGGGCTTCCGTGTGCGGGGCGCCGTATCCTCGTGCTGGGCGACATGTACGAGCTTGGCGGACTTTCCGAATCGTTGCACCGTGGGGTCGGGGATCTTGTCGCGGAATGTCGCCCGGATGGTGTCCTTTTTGTCGGAGACCTGATGGCGGCGGCCCGCGACCAGGCGATCCGTCGCGGTTTCCCGGAAGAACGCGCGTTGTGGGCGAAGACGGCGGCGGACGCCGCGCCGAAACTCGCCACATTGGCGAAAAGCGGGGATTCGGTTTTGCTGAAGGCGTCACGAGGTGTCGCGCTGGAACGCTTACTCCAGTGTTAGCGGAAGGGACACAAAAAAAGCCGCGACCCGGAAGGTCGCGGCAAAATGGCGGAGAGGGTGGGATTCGGACCCACGAAGGTGTTACCCTTGCATGATTTCGAGTCATGTGCGATCGACCAGGCTCTGCCACCTCTCCAAAAACGGCAGTTAGTCTAGCAGACCCGGAGGGGATGCGTCAAGCCTATTTCGCGCAAATGTCGGGGTGAAATCAAAACAGGACTTGTTGTAGTTGTCAAAACAGGACTCTGTCTTTCGGTGTCATTGAGGTGCCTGGCGTACCACTGGCATCGCCGGCGGGGAAGGGGCGGGAGCGTCCCCGACGGGGCGGCCCGAAGGGCCGAGCGCCCGCCCCTTCCCCTCCGGCTGGAAATTTGTGTACCATGCACGCCATCATGAGCAAACAACTACACCAGAGAATTGCACTGCCGCTGTTGAGGCACGT
>JAGCVN010000072.1 GCA_017962315.1 Kiritimatiellia bacterium | reverse complement strand
CAGCGCCCTCATGGGGATACTCATGGACAACTTCGACGTGCTTGAGACCACCTTCGCGAAGGACGTCGGCCAGCTCAAGAAGGACGTGTACTTCATCACGTCCGGCGAGCTCAAGGCCGGCTGGTTCGCGGGCGAGCAGACGCGCGTGAACGTCATCAAGGAGGACGCCCGCAAGATGCCCGGCGAGAATTCCTACCAGGTCGATATTGGCGTATAAGTTTATGTTCAGTTTCACGTCGGGAGTTTTCAAGTTTTGGGTTCCTGGGGATGCACAACGCCTCTCCCGTGCTTCCATACTGTGATGCTCCCGGCAGTGAAAGCAGGGAAGTTATAGGCAAAAAGTGGAAAGGAACTGTGATGACATTCGGAAAATTGATCGAGGATCTGGGGGAAAAGCTTGACATGAAAATCGAAGATGCGGGAGGCGCGTGCGCACTGGAAATCGACGGTCGGACTGTCGTCCTTCAACTGGCGGACGTAGACCTTGTTCTGGTGCGTGCCGATCTGGGGAATCTTCCGCCCGACCGGCGCAATGCGCTTGCGATGGTTGCACTCGAAGCGAATTTCCTCTATCGAGGCACGGGCGGTGCGACGCTCGCCGTTAACCCGGACAACGGACATTTCCATATTCAGAAATATAACTGGCTTGAACGGCTCGATGTTGATAAAACGATTGATATGCTCACCCGCTTTGCCGACACAGTCGCGACATGGGAACGACTCGCCTCCGAGATCCCTACCAACGTAGAGACCATGCGACCAGAGCTTATCCACGACGGTCTCATGCAGGTTTGACCGTCTCTCCTCTGTCAAGACGGTACCCATTTCCTCGCAATTTTCCCCATCGCCAGATTTCGGGAAAGCTTGATAGACTACAAGGTATGAAAACCGGTTGTTGTTTGAGGCAGAGAGCTGTGTGCATTTTTTTTACAGAGACGCAGAGGATAGGGGGGGAATGGAAACGATGTAACCTTTTGCTTCCGACCGTGTAAACGGTAAGGTAGCGAGCAAAACGCAGAAAGAGAGGCAAACGCAATGGCAAGACCAGAAGGAATCACCACGAGCCAGCCGTTCAAGCTGACTGTAGAGGGTTTCAACCGTCCGCAGCAGAACGCGGCGAACGGAGCGGCGAATGCGCCGCGCCAGCTTGCGAACGCGCAAGCCGTGCCGAATGCACCGCAGCCGATCGTCGCGCAGGCACGCCATCGAATGGGGTTCTTCACCTGGCTCGCAAGCAAACTCGGGTTCGCCTCATCCGCCCCCGCTCCCGTGCCCCGCGTCGTGCCGGAGTCCGTTCACGCCACCTTTAATGCCGGTATCGTCACGAACATTGCCGATGGCCGACTTGATCGGCTGCCGGCGGATATCCAAGCCGGTCTTTCGAACCTTGTGAGCCGCCTACGCGACATCTTCGGAGCCGCCGCCGTGCCGGTAGATGAAACGATCGACCAAATCGTGAATGCGTCGAACGTCACGAAGGATCTCGGCAGCCTACGCAACGCGGCAAACGAGCAGGGACGCGACCTTACGGCGGCAGAGGTCGTGGGTGTTTACACGGAAAAGTCGCTCGAACGCCTTTCGTACAACACCATCGGCGCGTTTATCCTCGCGAAAGTCAATGCGCGTGGATCGGACATTTCCGTAACGGCAAAGGCGATCGGTGCGCAGTTTGAACTGCGCCATCCCGGACTCTTGACGGAACTTCGTAATTGCAGGAATCCCGATGAGATTGCCGCCGCGGTCCAGCACCACGAGGCGGAAATCGAAGCGTTCGTTGACATCGTGGTGCGCAGCAATGCGGCCAACCAGTCTGTGGAGTCTAAGGCTGCGGCAAAACTGGCCGCCGCGCTGGGTATCGACACCCGCCTTGTCGTCGCGCATATTCCGACAGACGAACTATGCACCGAGGCAAAGGAACTTTCCTCCGCAATCATGCATGGCGACGCACCGGGCTGCAAAGAGCCGGGGTACGACGTGGAAGCCGCCTATGACGCGCTCGTAGACAAATTCGTCCAGAAGCGTGTCGACGCATACGCTGCCATCGATTCCCTTGACCTGCCGGAAAACGTGAAGAACCACTGGAAAGCCGAGTACATCAGCACGCGTAGCGTCCCGAAGCTCACGCCGGCACAGCTGTTTGAGGTGGCGAAATCGATTGACCCCCGCCAACTCGAAGGCGCACTCTCCAAGGGACTGCCTCTGAAACTCGCGGTGGAAATGCTGCACAACGCCACAAAGACGATTGATGACGCAATCTGCAAGGAATCGGGGAACCCGAACTTCTTCGACGGCATGGGTGTGGACGACACGATGCCGTTGTACGGTATGCTGATCGCCTTCGCAGAAGCGAAGAACCCCGCACTCACGCAGGCCATCCGGAATGTCAACGAAACCTTCTCGACCCCGGTCGATGAATACTGTAAATCAAATACGCTTGAGTCCACCGCCGTGTTCGTCGAGACGCTCGCCGTGAGGGGCGGTTCCGTGAAGGACGTCCCCTTGACGAACGAGGCGAAGTATCTTGCAATCGTGGAGGCGGACGCTGAAGCCGCGTTGACGGAATGCGGCGTCACGGATGCTCAGGTGCGCAAGGATGTCAAGGACGTGATGCTCAAGCAGGGGCGCGACGCGCTTGCCCGCGCCACGGGGTTGAACGCGCTGTCCGGCTTCCTGGGCACGGTCAAGACCTCCGCAGTCGAACTTGCGAAGGCACTTGAC
Source organism: Kiritimatiellia bacterium (assembly GCA_017962315.1). Lineage (GTDB taxonomy): Bacteria > Verrucomicrobiota > Kiritimatiellia > RFP12 > UBA1067 > RGIG8368. The sequence goes on along the minus strand of JAGCVN010000072.1, from coordinate 15,286 downwards.
GCACTCGTGAAATGCAGATCCGTGGCCTTGAACGTCGCGGCGACGACGATTTCCGTCTCGACAGGACTGGGCAAGGCGTATGTTTTGAACAACCTCGACATGCATGGCATCGCGTCCAGTTCGGGAAAGCTCCGCCTCCTTTACCTCGACATCAAGGAGAAGGCGCGGAAGGGGGAAGCGTTCGACACCGTCGTAGTCATGAATAAGGCGAACGACATCGTCTCAAAGTTCGCATTCAGTAAGATCGCGATCCTGAAGGAGATTGACAAGACCGGTTTCCCCCCGGCCGAGCGCGCCGCGCACAAAGCGAGGGCGTTGCGCGATCCGGATTGGTCCGATCCGGATGTCGTGACCGTCGCGAAGGACCTTGCCGATCATGCGACGATGAAAAAGGCCATGCGGATGCTTGCCGGGATGTTGAAAAGTGAAACCGCCTCTACTCTTGACGACAGCCAGCTGCGCGATGCGTTCCTTATCTTCGGAAAAGCATGCGTCACGACGTTGGAGACCGAATTCAAGGCGTATGCCGAAAGGTGGAGCGGCTCCGTCGATACGCGGCGGCTCCTCCAGCGGATGACGCTCCAGCTCCTGGCGAAGGAGGAGCCGGGGTTCGCGGCTTCGCTCGCGCAGCTGGCGGCATCGGGACGGATCGACAGGCTGCAGACCCAGTTCAGCGACGGGATGAGCAAGGCACACTCGCTCAAAATGGATTACGAGACGCTTCGACAGTACAATCTGATGGGCGCGCCTGCGGGCGAGATGATTCGCTCCGGTCTGGTCAACCCGAATCTCAAGTACGACGAGGCGGGTTTCAGAAAGAGCGTGGAGGATGAGGTACTCTACATCATAACGGGTAGCTTCGTGGGGATCATGACGGAAGATTTTCCGGGCAAGGGAGCGTTTAACGTCGACAGATACATCGCGCTCAAAACGAAGGGCGTGGAGGTGGTCGCGAAGTATGCGGACGGCCTGACGCAAGAGGCGGTTCCGCTGCTCGCAAAACTTGTGGACGCTCTCGACTGGTGCGGAAACGCGGCCGCGAGGAGCGAGGAAATCGTGAAGAACTACGTCGAGGACATGAAGACGTGGCGTGACATCGTGCCCGGATCGTCCGATGCGGCGGGGCTTGAAAAGGTTTTCACGCGCCGCATGAACGAGTATCTCAAGGACGTTCTCTCCGGTCAAGCACATGCTGCGTTCAACACGGATTCCCATCCCGGACTCTTCCAAACATTCCTTGATGATCTACCTCGGTGCAAATACACCATCAACGGTAAAAAAATACCGGGAGAGAAACTGAACGAGAAGATTGTTCCGTTCATGGACGCCATCAAAGACCCGATGAAACGCAAGGTGGTCTCCGTGATGATCAACCAGCAGATCTACGGCGATTTCACGTCATCCATCGGGAACAGGATCCCATTTGATGGTTGGAAGGACGGTATGCCGGAAGAACCTGTCGGTTCCATACCGGGAATAGAAAAGTTCGCTTCCCGCGACATCGCGAAAACAGGATACGGGCTCTTCGATACGGGGCCGATGGAGTTTGAAATCGCCGTTTCGCCGGACGAGAAGACGGTGCGAGTCCATGCCAAAAGCGTCTACCCGCTCCACGTAGACGTCACGTTACCGAAAGAGACAATCGGTACCTGTACCGTCACACAGGACTTCACCATCGACTTTTCCGGTGCCGAACCCGTGATCAAGGACTTTAAAATAGGACAAATGTTTGCATGAACCATCAGGAATTGATACGCAGACTCGGAGAAGTGGCGGGGATCGACCTGTCGCTCTCTTCGACGGGAACCGCGGCCGCGATCTTCGACGGCGACGAGGTGAACTTTGAATCTACCGACGAGCGGCTGTACATCTATGCCGACATCGCGTCCGCCGAAGGAAGGGAAGGGGAGTTTGCCGCGCTTCTTGCCGCAAACAGCCTTTGCCTGGGAACGGGAGGTGCGGCGGCAGGACTCGACCGCGAACGCGGGATGCTTACGCTGTGCCGTGTCGTGGACGGCGACATCGAGTATTCCGTCTTTGAACAGGTCCTCATCGGGTTCATCGATGCGCTCAGGTCGCTTAAACGGATACTTTCGGATGGGGATGATGAGGCACCTGAAGGGGAACTTCCGCTCCGGGACGGCTTTATTTCGGTATGATTGACTCAAGGGCGGACACACGGAAGGATCAGGAAAAGAATTTCTCGGCAGACTGTAACCTTTTGGCAACAGTCATGTAAACAGGACAGATTTCTTTCTTCAAGGAGGTGGAAAATGGCTCTAGACATCAACGGATACAACAGCGTGTTCAAGTTCTTCGTGGACTTCGCACAGAAGAGGGTTGATGCGCACGATGCGAAAGCGGTCATCGATGCGCATGTCAACCGGCTCGACGGGCGCAAGATTCTCGCCATCACCAAATCAGAGACGGACGAAGTCCACAAGTGGCTGCGTACGACCGATGAACACGCCGTGAACGACCGCACGCGCGATCTCTTCAAGAAGGCGATCATCAACATGTTCGGAGGTGAGGCGAAGATACCGGAGTCCGTCAAGAAGGCGATGCTGCTTGGGGACTACAATTGCGGTAAACCGCTCACCGCCCGACGCATCATGGCCGTGAAGGCTGCAATCGACGCGGACGGTACGGCCAAGGCGCGTGCGGAGAAGATCCGGCTCGAGACATTCTCGCCGGAGGTAAAAACCGCAGTGCTCGAAATGGGTTACACGAAGGCGGAACTGCCCAGGCTCGCCCGTGCGACGCACTTCTACGCGCAGGCGATGGGCGTAAGCGAGATGGACGCGATGCGCGAGGTCTGCGAGCCCGGCACAAAAGCGAACCGGCTGATGTCCTACGGTGGCCGCTTCATGGAGAACGCCGCGAACTTCGCCGACGGCCTGCGTCTGCTGGATCTTTTCGCGGCGTGGCACGGCGACCTCTGCGAAGCGACGGCGGCCATCAAAGCAACGGGGGTCTTCGAAGACAGGCGCGACTACTCTTCGGCCGATACGCCCTCGAAGCTCAATGCCGATACGGCCAGCGTGAAACCCGCGGCCCGGAACGTGATGGAGAAGTTCGCCTTCGAAGAACTTGCACACAATCCCGCTGCGAATCTCAAGGAGACGTCTGGAGAGGCGATCTTCGGCTTCAAGAATAACCTTGCGAGCCGCTTTGTCGGACAGGACTTCGGCCATTCCTGCCTCAACACGGTCGGCAACATTCCTCCCGCAAAGCGCGCCCTCGTGTTCAAGACGCTCAACCTCTTCTGTTCGCTGGCGGAAACCTCGGACGACCACAAGAAACCCGCCCATGACCGCTATATCATCATGGGCGGCCGTACCAGGACGATCGCCCGCATCCTGCGACACTTCGACGAGATCGCCGCCCTGGACGCCAAAGGCAAACTCACCGCAAAGAATGTCATCAAGACCTGTTTCCCCGACCTCGTGGAGGCGAAGGCGACCGGTAACTGGGACGCCAAAGCTATCAACAAATTCTTCGACGATCTCAACACCGAGCTGTACCGCGATCCTGACGCCGGAGGGAAATACAGTGACATTGCGATGCCGATCGAACAACTGATGGAATCGACCGGCTGTACGCTGAAGGAAGCCGCCGAGTCCCTGAACAGCGGCAAGCCGATTCCCCAGGCACCCTACATCTCCGCCGGCCAGCTGGAAATCACGGAGTTCGACACTGTGGCGGGCGGGCGCAGTACGATGGAGGGCGATCTCTGCCGACCGGAAAACTATTCCCTTGGCAAGGGCGCCCCCGGCCTCCTCGGTCCCGATGCCGGCTTCGGATTCACCTTCCCCGGCGAGAACCGGTTCATCACGAACGGCTCCGCGGAGGGCCGTGCAAACATCCAGCGGGTCGGCGACAAGGTTCAGGAAATGTGTGGACGCATCCACCCCAAGCAGGCGGCCTCCGTGATGATGATGCTCTCGCAATCGGGCCTCGCCCGGATCAACAAGGGCCTGCGTCCCTACGGCGTGGAGTCCACCGAACACGCCGCAGTCGACTACACGCTCTCCCGGAACGACGTGACCGGCGCCGTCACGATCAAGTACACAAGCCCCGCCGAGCTGCCGTTCCGCTTCGAGTGGACGGCGACCGTCGACGTGGACGGAAAGGTGACGACGACGCCGATGAAGTTCGAGAAGCCCGTCGAGATGAACGCAAAGGTCGCCGCCAAGTCTGTCGCGGACGCCGCCAAAGCAATGGGGTTGAACTTGACCCGGGCGCAGACCGCCAAGGCCGTCGCCCTCGTGCAGGAGTTCGGCACGGACATGTACGCGAAAAACCTCGCGATTTTCGCGAAGTTCGTCGTAAACTGCAAACTCACCGACCAAGACGCCGCCTCTGACCGCCTGCACGCTGAGGACATTGCCGGATCCATCCGCAAGTGGAAGGATTTCGGATACAACGAGCCCGGCATGGAACCGTTCCTAAACGCCATCAAGGACTACGCCAACAACGACCTCGCCGTCGCCCGCGGAAGGCCCAACAAGTTCGTCGAGAACGACCCCGGAATCTACGCGCAGATCCTGAAGGACGCCAACCGTATCGACTACACCATCAACGGCGTGCCGATCGCCAGCAAGGAAAGCGAAGCGGTCGCCAAGGTGAAGCTCGTCGCTGCCATCAAGGCGGCTCTGCCCGAACTCAAGGCGCAGAAGGTCGCCACGATCCTGATGAACCAGGAATCGATCTGGCATCTCAAGTTTCCGCGCATGCACACGGCGTACGGGGCGGCGCAAGGCCAGGAAGAGGGTGTGGAGGCCTTCAATCTCCCAGGTGCCGATAAGATTTCGAACAACAAATACGGACTCGGAATCTACAATGTCAGCATCGACGGCCAGGGCGGCATGATGGGCTTCAGCCTCGACGTCGCCCCGGACAGCAGAACGGCAACGATCACACTCTCCTACACCGACCAGCCTCTACTGTCCGGCTACGGCAGCAAGTTCCAGCGCCCGATCGCCACAGCCACGATCACGGAAAAGCTGACGATCGACCTCACTGCCGAAGATCCGATAATCACCGACGTCCGGCTCTCCCAGACGCTCGCCTAGGGGAACGCACGCTCCTCGCGGAATACGCCCCAACGCCGAATACGCGTTACGGCAATTTCGCGAGGGCGGCCTCGATCTCCGCGTCTGTCGGGATCTGATCGACCATCGTCCCGTCGTTGAAACTCTGATACGCGGTCAGGTCGAAATATCCCGTACCAGTTAGCCCGAAGACGATGTTCTCTTCGCGACCTGACTCCTTGCAGGCGAGGGCTTCGTTGACGGCGCCGAGAATCGCGTGGCTCGATTCCGGCGCGGGAAGGATGCCTTCCGTGCGCGCGAACATTTCTGCCGCCTTGAAGACAGCGGTCTGTTCAACGCTGACGGCTTCCATCAGTCCCTCGTCGTAGAGCTCGGAAAGGATGCTGCTCATGCCGTGGAAGCGGAGTCCGCCGGCATGGCTCGGCGAGGGGATGAAACGGCTTCCGATCGTGTACATTTTCGCCAGCGGGCAGATGTTGCCCGTGTCACAGAAATCGTATGCGTAACGTCCGCGTGTGAAACTCGGACAGGAAGCCGGTTCGACGGCGATGATACGGTAATCCGCCTCACCCCGAAGCTTCTCGCCCATGAACGGGGAGATTAGACCGCCGAGATTCGATCCGCCACCCGCACACCCGATGATGACATCTGCCTTGACGCCGAGTTTGCGGAGCGCCAGCTGTGTCTCCAACCCGATGACCGACTGGTGCAGGAGGACTTGCGACAAGACGGAGCCGAGGACGTAGCGGTAGCCCTCGTTTGTGCAGGCCGCCTCGACCGCTTCCGAAATCGCGCAGCCGAGCGAACCGGTCGTACCGGGAAAATCGGCGAGGATTTTGCGTCCCACCGCCGTGGTGTCGGACGGGGAAGGCGTGACGTTCGCACCATAGGTGCGCATGACTTCACGGCGGAAAGGCTTCTGTTCGTAGGAGCACTTCACCATGAATACGCGGCAGTCCAGCCCGAAGAACGCGCAGGCCATTGAAAGCGCAGTACCCCACTGCCCGGCGCCGGTTTCCGTCGTGACGCCCTTCAAGCCCTGTTTCTTGGCGTAATACGCCTGGGCGATGGCGGAGTTCAACTTGTGGGAGCCGGACGTGTTGTTTCCCTCGAACTTGTAATAGAGGTGGGCGGGCGTTCCGAGTGCCTTCTCCAGAAAATAGGCGCGGACCAGCGGGGAAGGGCGGTACATCCTGTAAAACTCGCGGACGGGGCGGGGAATGGGAATCTGCGGCGTATCGTTGTCCAACTCCTGGGCAACCAGCTCGTCGCAGAATACCTTACCCAACTCCGTAGGCGTCATCGGTTGACGTGTCGCCGGATTGAGAAGAGGAGCCGGTTTGGTCTTCATATCGGCGCGGACATTATACCAACACTCAGGAAGTTCGTTCTCGGTAAGATAGGTTTTGTAGGGGATCTCAGACATGGTTTTCCTCGCGGTAATGTTCCAGTGAACAACGGCGCGATCCGTTGCGCCGCAAACGGATGAATGTTACTCTAAATAGAAGCACCTGTCAAAACGAAAAACGAGGTTGATTCATTTTCCGCTTCTTCGTTTTTTCACCTTGTTCAACCGGCGAAAATGTGAGAAAATCGTTTTCAAACAAGAGGCGCACCAGAAGCGCCGAATGGAGAAGAAACGATGGCTGCAACGAAGAGCAACGGGGTTTTCTCGGAATGGATGGTCGGCTTGTTCATGGTCGCCGTACTGGCGATCTTGGTTTACTTCACCATCATTATCTCCGGGGTGGAGATGATCAACGGGAAAAGCAAAGTTCGCCGTCTAGCTGAGTTTTCCGATGTCGGCGGGTTGAAACTGCGCGACAACGTGGTCATGCGCGGTATCCCGATCGGCTCTGTGGACCAGTTGACCATTCACAACGAAAAGGTGCTGGCAACGCTTTTGTTGAAGCATGACGTCCAGATTCACGAGGGGTATACGTTGACGGTCTGTCCCGGATCGCTCCTTGGAGGAAACTACCTTCTGGTCACAGACGGCACCGGGGCAGTCCTGCCCGACGATGTCGTCCTGAACGGCGAACCGCCCCGCAACTGGATGAACGACCTCGGCGAGATCGTCTCCGAACTCCGTTCCGCCGTCCGCGGTTCCGAAATCCGTTCGATCATCACAAACCTCGAATCGACAACGGTTTCCATCCGGGAGATCGCTGGAAGGTTGGAACAGGGAGAGGGCCTCCTCGGCAAGCTGATGTCAGACGATATGTCCGTCTACAACGACCTCTCGAACAGTGTCGCGAATATCCGTTCCCTGACGGCGAAACTCAACAGCGGGACGAATTCGCTCGGGCGGATCGTGAACGACAACGGCACCCTTTTCGAAGATCTGCAGACTTCGATCGCCAACCTCCGTTCCGTCTCCGGACGGCTTGAAAACGGGGAAGGGACGCTCGGCAAGCTGCTCTCCAGCGACGATTCAGTCTACCGCGATTTAAAAGAGAGTCTGGAGCACATCAAAAACGTGACCGCAAAGCTCGACGGCGGCGAGAGTACCCTCGGCAAGCTGTTGGCAAAGGACAGCAAAGTCTACGATGACCTGGAGGCAACGGTAGAAAATCTCAAGGTCGTCACCGACCGCCTGAAAAAAGGGGAGGGGACGTTGGGCAAGCTCTCGACGGATGAACAGCTTTATTCCGATGTGAAGGGGCTTGTGCGCGATGTCCGCCAGACGGTGGACAACTATCGAGACACGACCCCAATCACGGCGTTCGCCTCGCTCTTGATGGGTGGGCTGTAAGACTGGTTAAACGGAAGAACGGATTATGGTTTTCAACAATGTGCTGGACGCCGTCGGGAATACGCCGGTGATCGAGTTGAAACGGATGTCGCCGGCGGGCGCTGCACGAATTTTGGTGAAGTACGAGGGGTTGAACGTCGGCGGATCGATCAAAACCCGTACAGCCCTGAATATGCTGAACGAGGCGGAACGGCAAGGGTTGATCCACAAGGACACCGTGATTGTCGAACCAACCAGCGGGAATCAGGGAATTGGACTTGCACTCGTCGGAGCGGTGCGCGGTTACCGGGTCATCATTGTAATGCCGGATTCCGTGAGCGAGGAGCGTCGCAAACTTGTCCGCCATTATGGTGCGGAAGTCCGGCTGGTACACGACGCGGGCAACATCGGCGCCTGTATCGCGGAGTGCGTTGAGGTCGCGCTCCAGATGCGGAAGGAAAACCCGAATGTCTTTATCCCGCAACAGTTCGAGAATCCCGACAACCCCGCCGCGCAACGCAACTTTACTGCCCGGGAGATCCTGCGTCAGGTGGACGGACCGATTGACGGCTTCTGTTCCGGTATCGGAACGGGTGGAACAATCACCGGTATCGGCGAAGTGCTCAAGGCGCACAATCCCGGTATCACGATCTGGGCGGTCGAACCGCAAAACGCCGCAATCCTCGCGGGGGGGGACATCGGTACGCATTTGCAGATGGGGATCGGGGACGGCTTGATCCCCGCGATCCTGAATCGCGGGATTTACAGCGACATCTGTATCATCACGGACGAGGAGGCGATCGAAACCGCGAAGTCGCTGGCCCGTCTCGAAGGACTGATGTGTGGAATTTCCAGCGGCACGAATGTCTGTGCCGCTCAGAAACTCGCCCGCAAACTCGGCCCCGGTAAAACCGTCCTCACCGTCCTGCCGGACACGGCGGAACGTTACTTTTCAACGCCGTTGTTTGAAGGAGAGTAACGGCGTAAAGGAAGGAACGCAGGAATGCCGACGGCGGAATGGATTTTTGAGCATGTCGCACCCGGATGGCTTTTAGCCGCTGTGTTCCTTGCGTCGTTGCTCTTTTCCGCTTACTGGGCATGGCGCTTTCTGCCGCGCAACGGGTTTTCCCTTGCGATTGCCGGTGCGCGTTTTGCATTCCTCTTGACGTTGTTCTGGATCTTGCTCCTGCCGGGCAGGAAACATTCGTTGACAGAAATCGTGAAACCGCGTTTCCTCGTGCTGCTCGACACATCCGCCTCGATGACGCAGACGGCGGACGATTCGCCCGCGTACAAAAACCGTTGGGAGGCGGCGAGGGCGATGCTCACTTCCGACGGGGTGAAACGGATCGCCTCCCGCTGCCTCGTCGAAACCTATCCCTTTCAGGGCGACCTGGGAACTCCTCTTTCACTGGAACAGGCTGTTTCGTTGACGCCGGACGGGCGTTCTTCCCACCTCAACCTCTCCCTTTCCCGGCTCTTTGAGCGATTGCGCGGGCAGACTGTCGCGGGAGTGTTGATGTTAACCGACGGGATTGACACCCGCGAGAAAAACGACCTCTGGGCATCCGCTTCGTGGAAAGCGCCAATCTACACGGTTCGTCTGGAAAAACCGGGGACGCGGGAAGAACGGCCGGATATGCGTGTGGAGAATGTGGATACGCCGCACCGCGCGGTCGTTGGCTGGGACACGCAGATGACCGTCACTATCTCCGGGCAGGGGGGGAAGGGCGAACCTTTCCCCGTTGTCCTCTTGAAAAACGGGAAAGAGGTCGAAAAGGTTGCCGTGCAACTTCCGCCCGAAGGCGGAAGCCGCGATGTGCAATTCAAGTTGACACACCCAGCCGTTGCCGCTGAATCCTACCTTGTGCGGATTCCCGTCCTTCCTGACGAGGTGCAGACGAACGACAACGAGATGGTGACGGCGGTCGACGTGTTGGACGCCAAAAATCGCGTCCTCTTTTTGGAAGACGTTCCGCGTTTCGAGAGTAAACATTTTTCGCGCGCCCTTTTTGCGAACAAGGACATCACCCCGCTTGCTTTTTTCCAGATGCCGGACCGTACGACCGGTGCGAAACAGTGGGTTGCGTACGGAGACCGGCAAGGCGGCGGCTTCGACCTTACACCGGAACAATTGCGCTTGAACAAAATCGTGATTCTCGGTGATTTCGATTCCGACGCGCTCACACCGGTCCACTGTCAGGCCGTCTTGGAATTCGTGGAGAAGGGGGGCAGCCTGATCCTTCTCGGCGGGCAGAAGCTGTGGGGCGAGAACGGGATTGCCAAAACATCCTTGTCCAAGCTACTGCCGTTCACCCGAACGGGTGGGCCAGCGATGGAAGGACGCTTCGCCGTGGAGTGGACGGCGGAGGGCCGGGCGCATCCCGCCCTTGCGCAGAACAAAGAAATGCCGCAGGAATTGCCTCCCGTGCTCTCCGTCTTTGCCGGTGCAAAACTTTCCGGCGGGGCTTTCGCGCTTGCGAACGCGCGGACGGGGCAGGGAGAAGAACCGATCCTGATTTCCCGCAATTACGGGCAGGGGAAGGTACTCGCAGTCCTGACGGATTCCCTCTGGCGTTGGCAGATGCAACCGGGGCAGGGGAGGGAAAAACCTTATCCGAAATTCTGGCGCCAGATTGTCCAGTGGATGTCCCCTTCCGAAACGGAGATGGACAGGTATTTCCTGGAACTTTTCACGGACGCAGGTACGATCGCCGTGGGCGATCCCGCAATTTTGCAGGCGCGGCTCGCCCTGCCTCCCGGCGAGAAAAAGAAAAAAGCGCACCGCGTTGTCTGTACCCTTACCACACCGTCCGACCGTGCAATCCCGTTTGCGATGGAGGACCGGATGGTGCGGGCCGCAGGCGGGGAGGAGATACCGTCTTACGTCACCGAATTCACGCCGGAGGAACCCGGAACGTTCAAGGCTGTCGCCGAAGTCGAAATCGACGGGCAGAAGATTCACTCCAGCCCATGCCTCTTCTCCGTCAGGGCTACATCGCAAGAGCTGGTTTTAAAACCGCTCAACGAGACGGTTTTGCGGGAACTGGCCCGTTCGAGCGGCGGGCGTTACGGCGACTCCGCCGAAATCAACCGTGTGTTGGAGGAGTTGGCGGTCGAGGAACGTCGCGAACGGAAACTGGAATACCGTTCGCTCTGGCATTCGCCCTTCCTGCTGGTTTTGCTGATAACATTCGTAACGTTTGAATGGATTCTCCGCAAGGCGCGGAATATGCCGTAGGGGTTTTATGGTACACACGAGACGCATCCTGTTCGTATTGTTTTTTATTGTGCTTTCCGCCTTCGCCCGGAAGCCGAATTACGATGAATCGAAGGTAAAACCCTACAAGCTGGAAGACCCCTTGACGTTCGTCGACGGGAAGAAGGTCAAGACGCCAGACGACTGGGCGCGTCGCCGTCGGGAAATCCTGGAGATTTTCCAACGGGAGATGTACGGACGTATGCCTCCTCCGCCCGAAACCCTTTCCCTCGAAGTTCTGGAGGAGGGAAAAACGATGGACGGTTTCGCCCTCCGCAAACAGGTTCGGATGCGGTTCAAACCAGACAAGTCTGGACCGAAAATCGACTGGATCATTGTGCGTCCCGCATACGCGGAGAAACCCGTTCCGGCAATCCTCTTCCTAAACTACCGGGGCAACCAGGAGTTTTTTGTCGATCCGGAAGTCCGAGTCACCGACGGATGGCTCAAGAACAATCCGAAGAAGTTCGTGACCGACAACCGCGTGAGCGAGAAGAGTCGTGGCGTCGCGTGTACCAATCCGAACGCCCCTTCGACATTCCCGCTGGGGATGCTCCTCGCACGGGGATACGCCGTTGTGACGGCGTGTTACGGCGAGATTTCGCCCGATCCGAAATTCCCTGAGAGCCAGGAAAAGCTTGCCTACACCGGTGTATTTTCGCTTTGGCCGCCCCGCGACCCGTCGCGCACGGACAACACGACTTCGCTCAACGCCTGGGCCTGGGGGTTGATGCGCGGTCTGGATATGTTGGAGCGAGAACCGGCGGTCGACGCGAAACGGGTTGCCGTCACCGGCTGCTCGCGACTTGGAAAGGCGGCGTTACTCGCGGGCGCGTTTGACGAACGTTTCCCCGTCGTCATCCCGAACCAAACGGGTGGAGGCGGTGCGCCTCTCGCCAAACGGGATTTCGGCGAGAACATTTCAACGGAGATGAAGTCGTTCACGCACTGGTACTGCAAAGCATACGGGAAGTATGTTGACAACGAGGACGCGATGCCGTTCGACCAACATCTGCTGCTCGCCGCCGTCGCGCCTCGCAGGCTTCTCGTGGAAGGTTTCAACGAACCCTGGTTCGACTCGAAAGGCGAATACCTCGCTTGCCGTGCCGCCTCCTGTGTCTGGAATCTGCTGGGTAAGTCGCCCATGCCGGATGTTCCTTACCCGAAGGATCTCGCGACGGACGCGATCGGCGGCGATCTCGGCTATTACCACCGTCCTGGACACCACGGGATCAACGACTGGGACTGGTTGCGGATTCTTGATTTTGCGGATCGTACGTTCGCGAAGTAGGTATTGCAGGAACATTCAATGCAAACGAATCAGGCGGACACGTTCACGCCGTGGCGTGCGACGAAATTCTATTTTCCTCAGGTTCTACAGGCTTTTTCCCAGAGTTTTACGTATCCGCTCGTTGGGTCGATCGTCGTCCATGGCGTGAACGGCGTTTCGGACTACACGGCCTTTGCGCAGGGACTGATCGTGATGTTTATGGTTGGTGCGCTCGGATGCGGCCTGGTCACGACCGGAATGGTTCACGGACGCGATAAAGAAGGATTCCGCCAGTTCCGTCGGCTGAACTTCAGAATTGCCTTGATGATGTTGGTGCTCCAGCTCTTGGTCTGCGCACCGCCTTTGGATGTCCTCGTATTCCAGAAAATCCTCGGTCTCCAGCCCGATCTGGCGCGTGTTGCGCGGAACACGATGCTGTACGGGCAGGTGATGCAATTCACCTTTTTCATGCGGAACGTGCCGTTCGTCGCACTTTTCAATGCGAAAAACAGTGCGGCCGCGAACGTCGCCACGCTCTGCCGCATTGCGTTGACAGCGGCCTTTTCGCCGCTTTTCCGGAGGATTGGCTGGGTGGGGCCGGGGTGGGGGGTCGTTGCGATGACGATTCCCGTCCTTTTGGAGATGGCGTTGGGATATTGGATGGCGCGCCCCTACATACGCGCCTTGCAGAACGACAATCCAGAACCATCTTCCCTTATGACCCAGCTCGCCTTCACCTTGCCGCTTTCCATCGGCGGCATCCTACTGGCGATGGCTCCGTTCATGGTCGGGGTCTTTATCGGTCACGCGGACGAGCCGGTGCGGATGTTTGCCATCCATGCAGTTTCGATCGGTCTGGCGAACCCGCTCGGCTTCGCCGCGCTGCGGATGCAGTCTGTTGTGATCGCGTATCCGCCTCGGTTCAAAGGGGACCGTGCCATGCTGAAATATGCGTTGATTGCCGGTGCGGCACTGGCGGCATGTCTTCTCGTGTGCCAAGTTCCCGCCGTCTGCCGCTGGTATTTCAGCGGCGTGCAAAACCTTCCTGATGCGGATATCCCGTTGGTGCGGCGGGTTGTCGCCCTCTATCTGTTACTGCCGTTGCTTCAGTCGATGCGCGGATATTTTGAAGGTGTCGCCGCCTGGCTTCGCTGTCCGAACGCTATCTTGGCGGGACAGGCAACCAATCTTGGCGCACTCGTGTTGATGCTGGAACTTGCCTTGCGGCTTCACGTCCCCGGATATTTAATGGGTGTGTCGGCGATTCTTTTCGCAATTTTTATGACGTGCCTTGTCATCCGTCTCGGGATCGCGTGCCGCCACACGTGAGTCTCGTTGCGGCTCACGCAATTCTCCACAAAAATGTAGCCGTCTATAGTGTCGCATAATACACGTTATGTATAGTTGCGTGACTCGTTCAATCCACCCGGTTTCAGACCGGATTGAGTGACACGAACCTCCCCCTACATCGTTACGGCTGCGAGGGCCAGCCATGGAAGCGTCAGTTGACAGACGCGGAACCATGTTTTCCTGAAAACGCCGCTCCGCTCGGCTTCTGGTGCGGCGCACAACCAGAAAAGCGGCCAGGCATAACCGGCGTAACGGATAATGGTACGTCCGACAAACGGCGTGAGCAGCAAGAAAAAAGTTCCTGTCAATGCGCAGAGAACCGGGAAAAAAAGTCGATTATTGCGTACATCATGCCAGAGTTGGATCGCACGATCTTTTCGGAGAAACGAGACACCCCGCTTGACGGAAATCGGAACCAGGCAGCCAAACAGGAAAATCAACACAATGAACGTTGAAAGGCACTTTTGCGGATGGAAGGAATAGATGCCGATTTCACGGATGTTCCCGAACTGAAGAAACGGCGGCAAGGCGATTTTCCAAATCGGCGCCCCCGGATAGAAATGCGAAAGAGTTTCGGAATAGATGTTCGACCAGACGACCACGCCAGCGAAATTCACAAGGCCGTTCGCCGCCACCTTCATCAGCATATAGGTCACCCCCCCTACTCCGTGGATGTTCCCCTGCCCTTCCTTCGAGAGCCACGCGACCGTCACACAGGCGGCCAGGCTTGTCAGCAAAACACCGAAAGCCTCCCTTTTCCGTTTCCCGATGCACGCCAGAATCATCCAGAGCGCGGCAAACAGAAGGATCGCATCGCGCGCCAAGATGGCACCAAAGAGGCAGGCTAGCGCGATGCCTGTTCTTTTTTTATCGAGCGCAAGGAGGGTTGCAAGCAAAAGTGCCAATGCGGGGAGGTCTGGCAACCAGGTATGAAAGACCGAAAGCGCAAAGACTGGGTTAACGCCTAACACCAGAATCTGTAAACAAGAGAGCCGTGTCGAAAGAAGTTCAACGAAGAAAACCAGCGCAAGAAACAACCAGAACACGGAGACGGCAACCGCCGCCTGTTCACGTGTCGAGGCACTGGTTCTCTCCTGCAAATTTTCCTCGTTGCCCCGTTCGCGTGAACCGTATAAAAAACGATACCCATATGTGTAAGCCGAGGCGACTGCGCGTATGAAGAATGGATTGAGTACTCGTTTCGTATAGGGCGCGACCACCTCCGACATACGACCTTCCGCCATCAGCCGGTACGAGGCGCTGTCGACATCCTCCGTACACACGTTCCGAAGGCCGGAAGCGATGGTCAAGACGGCGATGGCGAGTACACACACGCACGCTATCTTTTGCTTTCCGCTCATCCGGCCTTTCATCGTTTGTCTCCCCTACTCGATCTCTTCTCCGGCGAAATCCGTCCGCGGCCATGGCAACCGCGCTACCAGTCGCGTGCATCGGGCGCGAGCGGCAGTTTCCGCATTCGTTCTTTTTTCTCTTCCTCGTGTTCCTTTTCCCGCTCAAGGGCGCGCCGAAGTATTTCTTTGACATCCTTCGGTTCGTCCTGTTGGTTTTGCTGCCGGTCCTGTTTCTGTTCTTGTTGTTGCTCTTGTTGTTGATTCTGT
>JAGCVN010000071.1 GCA_017962315.1 Kiritimatiellia bacterium | reverse complement strand
GGGGCAGACGGGAGGATTCGCCGGTTCGAGCAGCGGCGCGACGATACTCCGCTGCCGCGAGACGGGTGCCGTGACGGCGTCGGGCTGTACCGCGGGTGGTTTCGTGGGTAATGCTGGAGGCACCGGCGTCATTTCGGAGTGCTATGCGTCGGGCAACGTCACGGCGGGGAACCAGAACGCGGGCGGCTTCGTCGGCTACGACAAGGGTGGCGCGAAGATTTCCGACTGCTTCGCGCTTGGCGCCGCCAGCGCGACGAACGGATACGCCGGCGGATTCATCGGCTATGGATACATGGTCACCTGCACCAACTGCTTCTCGGTTGGCGAGGCCACCGTTGACAGCGGCAATGTCGGTGGCTTCGGAACACAGAATTACCTCGTCAAATTCAGCGGCAGCTGCTGGGACACCGAGACGAGCGGACTCGGCACCGAGAGCGGTGCGGGCGAAGTCGGCAGAACCACAGCGCAGATGCAGAGCGGCGTGGCGTTCGAGGGATGGGACGAGACTGTGTGGAAGTTCTCTGAGGGGCTGTACCCGCGCCTGCGCGCCTTCATCCCCAAGCACACCGTGACGTGGGTTGACGACGACGGCACCACGGTTCTTGCGGAAGGGCTGGTCGAGGAGTTCGAGACGCCCGTTTACGGCGGCGCAACGCCGACCAAGGCGGCGACGGCGCAGTACACCTACACCTTCGCGGGGTGGACGCCGACTGTTGTGGCGATCGAGAGCAACACGACCTACACGGCGACCTACGACGCGACGGTGAACGAGTACACCATCACGTGGCTCGACGACGACGATTCGGTGATCTCCACGGGCAGCGTCCCCTACGGCTCGACGCCGACCTGCGCGACGCCCTCCAAGGAGGCGACGGCGCAGTACACCTACACGTTCGCGGGCTGGACGCCTGCCGTGGCGCCCGTGACGGGCGCGGCCACCTACAAGGCCACCTACACGCCGGCCCTGCGCTCCTACACGATCACGTGGAAGAACGACGACGGCTCGGCCATCGGCACGGACACGCTCACCTACGGTTCCACGCCTTCGCACGCCGCCATGACAAAGGCGCCCACGGCGCAGTACACCTACACGTTCACGGGGTGGAGCCCGACGATTGCGACGGTGACTGGACCCGCCACCTACACGGCGACCTATTCGCAGACTGTGAACACCTACACCATCACGTGGCTGGACGAAGACGGCTCTTCGCTCGGCACGACGACGGTGGCCTACGGGCAGACGCCGACCCACGCCGCGCCAATGAAGGCGGAAGACACCTACTCCACCTACACGTTCAGCGGCTGGTCTCCCTCCGTGGTGTCCGTGACGGGCAACGCGACCTACACGGCGCAGTTCACGACGCACCCGAAGTGGTCCGGCGACGGTACGGACGCCGAGCCCTACACGCTCACCACGCCCGAGCGCATCGCCGAGATCCTCGTGCTTGACGACTCCTCCGAGATATTCGTCCAGACCGGCAACGGCGTCACGGCGGAGTCCATCACGGCCAACCTGCCGACGGGCTACGCCGTCAGGGAGACCAGCACTGCGGGCGTCGTGAAGGTGGTGCAGATACTTGAGGTCGTGTGGTACGACGACGACGGTACGGTCTTGAGGCGCGACGAGGTTGACGCCGGCGACATGCCGTCCTACGGCACCCCGCCTACGAAGGCCTCCACCGCGCAATACGACTACGCGTTCGCGGGCTGGACGCCGACAATCGTGGTGGTCTCGGAGTCCGCGTCCTACACGGCGACCTACACCGAGACGCTGCGCTCCTACACGATCACGTGGCTCGACGCCGACGGGACTTCGCTCGGCACGACGACCGTCGCCTACGGGCAGACGCCGTCCCACGCCGCCCCGGCGAGCGTCTATACGTTCACCGGGTGGAGCCCGGCGCCTGTGGCGGTGACGAACGACGCGACCTACGCGGCGACGTTCAGCCAGACCGTCAACCTCGCGAACCTCATGGGCGACTACACGGCAGCCGACGGTGACGTGCTGACCGGCGAAACAGCCTACAACGTGAGCGTCCCGGGCGGCGCGACCGTGACGGTCAACGGCGTGTCGGTGACTGGCGCGGGCGGCGGCGCGGCGCCGGCTGAGCCGGCGTTCGACTCCAGCTGCGAGGCGGTGACCACGCGCTTCGAGCAGGTGAACGGCAACTCGTGGAGGATTGTCGCGTTCTCCGAGCTGGCGGCCGGAACGGCCGACGGCGTGGACGGCATGGTCACGATCCTGCGCGGCACTTCGCCGGACGCCGTGACGACGCCGATGAAGCCCGATTCGATTGAGACGGTGAACGCCGTCAAAGTCGAGGCGATTGTCACGCCGCCATCGTTGGCGCCGTGCCAGTTCTTCAAGGTCCAGTTCGGCGAGTAGGCCGGCCTGGAGAAAGAATGTGCCAATGTGAAAATGTTGCCAGTGCCCAAACCCAATATCCAATTGGAACTGGCAACATTTTCACATCTCCCATTTCCTTCCGTGTTCCGGCGCGGTAGAGCCCTCTGTGGCTCCGTGTGAGGCGACGTATCAAATTTCGCGCTACTGAATGGCGCCGGGAGACGCGACATATCCGCGTCATCGGCGCGAAGGGCTTCCATCCGAATACTTCAGAATTTGATTCCCTGGAACCGGAGGCAGCCGCGGTCGCGGTAGGCGCGGGCCGCGTCAAGCAGTCGCTCCCGCGATGTGGAGAAGACTTTCGCGAGGCAGTCGAGACAGCGGAACTCCGTCGCCTGCGGACTCACGATTTTCGTCGTGAGCGCAGCGGCCACGGGTTCCACCGGCTTGCCGCAATCGACGCAATTCATGCCGGAACGGGCGTGCACCGGAACACGCGGCAGGTGTGGCGCGGCAGGGTGAACGGGATGTCGTCGCGTCCGGAAAGCGTGGTCTCGCCCGTGAACACGTCGCGCATCTCCAGCCTGAAACCGGACGAATAGGACAGGCCAAGGCGCTCAAGGAGGACGCGCCCGCAGGCATCCCCGTCATCGGCGAAGTTGACAAGCATGAGGGCGATGTCGCCGCCGTCGAGAAGCCGCGCCACGGCGCACGGCAACGACTTGTCGGGTCCCCCCATGCACGCCGCGAAGGGCTGCAGCGCGAGCGGGTCCTGGTTGATGCCAAGGAGGTCGCGGTTGGTGACGAGGGCGAGCGTCCCCGCGTCCATGGACCGGATGTCGCATCCGAGCATGAGCGGGGAACCCCAGAGGCACCAGGCGGCAAACTGCACCTTGTACTCTTCCGCGGTAGGGATGTCCTTCCCCGCCCATTGCTCGGCGGCGGCGTATCCCTTCTTGAACATCCCGACGGTGAGCATGTCCATGTCGTTGAAGCAGCCCGGCGCGCTCGTGTCGAACTTCGGCAGCTGCGAAACGGCGATGGCGCGCATGGAGCCGAAGGAGTCGAAAATGTCTCCCGTGGAGCGGTACATTCCGGCACCCGTCGAGCGGATCCAGCGCCAGACGTCGTCGGAGCCCCAGTTGCAGGCCGAGAAGAGGATGTCGCGCCCGGAGAGGCGCAGCGCCTGCCCCATGCGGCGGTAGTAGAACTCCCCCTGCCCCTGGAACGGCATGTTGCAGTAGTCGTACTTGAGGAAATCCACGCCCCAGCGGGCGAATGTCCGCGCGTCGAGGAACTCGTGGTCGAATGAGCCTGGGTAGTCGGCGCAGGTGCGGGCGCCGGCGCAGGAGTACATCCCGAACTTGAGTCCCTTGGAGTGGACGTAGTCGGCGACGAACTTCATGCCCCGCGGGAACTTGGCGGGATCGGGGACGATCTCGTGCGTCGTCGGATCGCGTTCGCGAAGCGACCAGCAGTCGTCGATGACGACGTATTGATAGCCGGCGTCGCGAAGGCCGCGTTCGACGAACTTGTCAACGCTCTGGAGGACGAGCTGTTCGTCGATGTTCTTGCCAAAAGTGTTCCAGGTGTTCCAGCCTAGGGGGGGTGTTCGGGGGTTCATGGTGTTTTCAGAGAATGGGGGTTTCGTCGAGGTTGTCATCCAACAGCGCGATGCCGGCGACAAAGCTCTTTTCCAGTTTACCACGTTTTCCGAGATTCAGCAATTCGGCCTGGTTCAAAGGCAGGGCCCTGATTGCCTCGGCGAGCGGCAGGACGCGCGTGGGGAACGCTGGCGTTTCCGCATGTCAAAGCCTTACATGAAAGACTATTCTTCGGCCGCCTCCCGCATCCCCTGATTGACAAGGAAGTTTTCATCGCCATCATATTGGATGACATGCGCGGCACGGAGCCGATAGGCTGCGCGGAAGACGCTTTCCTCTAGGAAATGCCTGAAGTCATCGTTGTCGGCGAACTGCTTGAAGAGTTCAAGGCCGTCCTTCATCGTGGCGGAAACGGCGTCTCCGAGCGCGCGGTTGCTTTCGAGTCGCGCGTTGGTCTCGTCGGCATTGGCGCTGGCGTTGCGGAAGCGCTCGTCGTGCAGCACCATCCCTGGCAGTCGCATAATTTGCGCGCGGACGTTGTCCGCGTCGTTCCACTCGATGTTGCCGAACCGCCGGTTGAAGGCATCGATGATTTCGGAGAGAGGGTCAATCTGCGGTTCAGGCCGCCCGCCGGCCGCGCCGACGGGAACTGGCGACACTTCGGCGTCCGCGTCCTCAAGGGCGATTGCCATCTGCGCCTTCGCCTCAAGCCGGTAGCTGTCCAGGTCGATTGCGTCGAGAATTCCCTGCGAGAGGTCTTCGTCAATTGGCGAGGGCAACTTGGGCAGGAGCAATGAGAGGAACACCGAGAGCCGCTCCCAGTCTGGCTGCCCCACGGGTAGAATCGCCGATAGGAATCCATAGGTGCGGACGAACGCCTTGGCCGATCCCTTGAAGGAGACCTGCGCGTCTTCGTCCAACCTCTGATACTCCGCCGCAATCGGGTCGAGAAGCGCATCCAGCTCCGGTCTTGGCGCCCCGGCAAGGCACCGGTCGGCAACCTCCGCCGCCACTTCTGGGGAAAAGAGCTGGTGTTCGCCCATTTCACGAATGAGGTCGTGCAGCTTGTTCGGGTCAGTCTCGCCCGCGAGAAACGTTGTCTTGTAGTAGCGAGAGAAGGCGTCGCGGATGGATTCCGGGTCGTTGGCGAAGTCGAGGACGAACACCTCGTTCTTGCCTGGCCATGCCCGGTTGAGGCGCGAGAGCGTCTGCACCGCCTTGATGTCCGTCAGCGTCTTGTCAACATACATCGCCGAGAGCAGCGGTTCGTCGTAGCCGGTCTGGAACTTGTCCGCGACGATGAGGAAGCGATATGCCCCGCTGCGGAACTCCGTCTCGATCCGCGAGCTTGGAAAGCCGTTGACCGTCGCCTCTGTCTCGGTTTGCCCACGGAACTCCTTTTCACCCGAAAATGCGATTAAAGCCTTGTAGGGGCTCAGCCTGGCCTTGAGCTGCGTCTCGACCGCCGCATGCCATTCAAGCGCGCGCTCAATGCCGCCAGTGACAATCATCGCCCGCGCCTCGCCGCCGATGCGGTGCGCCACGGCGCGGTGGAAGTGCTCCACCGCTACCGCCGCCTTGCGCTCGATGGTGAGGGCCGCGCTCTCGACGAAGGCCCGGATCTTCTTCTGCGCCTTCCTGGAGTCGAAAGACGGATCGTCGGCGACGGTCTTGACGAGCTGGTAGTAGCTTTCGTAGGGAGTGTAGTTGCGGAGCACGTCGAGGATGAAGCCCTCCTCTATCGCCTGCTTCATCGAATAGACGTGGAAGGGACGGAAACGCCGCCCTTCAGGGCCGTCGAACGGCGTTCCGAACATCTCAAGCGTCTTGTTCTTCGGCGTCGCGGTAAAGGCGAAGTAGCTCGCATTGGGCGCCATCCGGCGCCCCTCCATCAGGCGGATGATGCGGTCCTCGGCGTCCTCCTCGTCGTCTGCCGCCGCGTCGCCCGAGACCGCGAGGTTCATCTTTGCGGAGAGGCGTCCGCTCTGGCTTGAATGGGCCTCGTCAATGATGATCGCGAAGCGGCGGTCGCGCAGCGTGGTCCCGATCTCGTCCTGGATGAAGGGGAACTTTTCAATCGTCGTGACGACAATCTTCCGGCCCGTCCGCAGCCATTCGGCGAGCGACCCCGAGTCGCCCGCATGCGCCACGATGCGGTCCTCCTGCGCGAACTGACGGATCGTGTCGCGGATCTGCCGGTCCAGGTTCACGCGGTCCGTCACGACCACGACCTGGTCCACGGCGGACTCGATGTCGCCGGGCCGCTCGGGCGACTCGCGCTCCAAGCCTACGAGCTGGTGAGCGAGCCACGCAATGGAATTTGACTTGCCGCTGCCGGCGCTGTGCTGCACGAGGTAGCGCGCGCCGACGCCCCGCGCCTTCACGTCCGCGAGGAGAAGCCGCACGACGTCTAGCTGGTGGTAGCGCGGGAAAATCTGCTTCTGCTTTTTGCGCCCCGTAGCGGGATCCTGTTCCTCTACGACCTGCGCGTAGTTCTCGATGATGTCGGCGAGCGATTCCTTTCGCAGAATCTTTCGCCAGAGATAGTCCGTCATGATCCCGTCGGGGTTGGGAGGGTTGCCTGCCCCGCCGTCGCGCCCCTTGTCGAATGGGAGGAACCACGAACTCTTCCCCGCTAGGCGCGTGCAGAAGAACACATGCGCGTCGTCAACGGCGAAGTGCGCCATGCAGCGCTTGAACGCGAAGAGCGGTTCGGCGGGCGACCGGTCGTTGCAATACTGATCTACCGCGTCACGGTAGTCCTGCCCCGTGAAGCGGTTCTTGAGTTCGCAGGTGAGGACCGGCAGCCCGTTCACGAAGAGGCAGAGATCCAGCGCGAGGCGCGTCGCGTCGCCAGAGTAGCGCAGCTGCCGCGTCACACTGAAGATGTTCTTGCCGAACAGCTCCCGCGCCGCCGCGTTCTTGGCCGACGGCGTTGGCGCGAAGAGGGAGAAGCTCCCAGGGTATGCCTTCACGCCCTTGCGCAGGACATCCACGACGCCGCGCTTCGCCACCTCCGACTGGACGCGGTCCAGGAACTTCTCCCGCGCGTTCCCCGGCGCGTCCGCACCGACCTTCGCCAGCTCCTCCGGCTGCGTCTCCGCGAGGAAGCGGAGGAGCTTCGCCGTGTCGAGCGCCCGCGCCCGGTCATAGTCCGCGTTTGAACCAGTCTCGTATCCGCCTTCCTCAACGAGGGAGCGGACGATCAGGTCCTCCAGACCTTTCTCGGACGTATCGGTGACTGTGTTCATGGCTCAGCTCTTAATCCAGCCCTGTTCGAATAGGCGAGTTCGCGCCTTCTCGATCTGCCGCTCCGAAAACTGTCGCTTCCGCTCGTTCCAGCCGTGAACCAGGGCGACCGTTTCCTCAGGTGTCCGCGCGCCTTCCTTTGAGGCGACCCAGTGCACCGTCGCGAGCAGTTCCATCCCAAACGAGTCCTCGTAGCCGTCAACGAGCCGCGCGACGCGCTCGATGCGTTTCTGCGTATCGGGCAGGTTCGCAAGGAAGTCGTTCGCAAGGTCCGCCGCGCCGGGCAGGAGCGTCAGTTCCTTGGTGGGCGCATCGCCGCCATCCGCATAGCCGGATAGCCAATGTCCCTCGATTGCGCGAAGGACGTGCCGGAGATTCTCGGCGTAGGGGCCGTAGGTCTGCTTTGAATAGTTCAGCCGGAGTGGTTCGCCGGATTCCTGGAGGAAATACAGCAACTTCTGGATTTCGAGAAGAGTGATGA
This sequence comes from Kiritimatiellia bacterium, assembly GCA_017962315.1. GTDB lineage: Bacteria > Verrucomicrobiota > Kiritimatiellia > RFP12 > UBA1067 > RGIG8368. Next base: position 6,162 of record JAGCVN010000071.1, on the reverse strand, counting down.
ATGGGGACAGCAAGCCGGAAAGGTATCGCCTCACGAGAGCGATCAGCGCCGCGCGTCCCGGCGACATCTTCGGCGCCTTTTCGGCAACTGCTGGTGCCGGCGCAGCGCCCGGTTCGAAAAGGACGCTGGAAAGCCCGGGCACCGAATCGAGGGCCGCCGCAATCTTCGGACGAACAATCTTCCAGTCAAGTCCGCCCAGCCCGCAGCCGAGGGGAGGAACGGCTACCGAGGAAACGCCCCGCTCCCGCAAGACGCGGACGAGATCCGCAAGCCCCGCCTCGATGTCCTCCATCCGGCTTCCCTGTCGCCAATGTCGTTTCGTTGGGAAATTGATAATGATCCGAGGAAATAGGGCACCCGTTTCAAATACGAACATCTTTCCCGGAACGACATCGCCGTTCTTGCAGGCACGTTCGTATGCCTTGAAGTTTTCAGGGAAGCGCTTCTTGAACTGAAGAGCGACGCCTCGCCCCATTACGCCAACGCAGTTCACGGTGTTGACCAAGGCCTCGGCGCTTTCGGCCAGCAAGTCTCCTTTTTTGATAGTGGTCATGGTTATTTGCTCCTCAGTAGTACCAGTCGCGGTGGATTTCTATTATCTCCAAAGGGACGATTCCTGTCAACATTTCGCGGACTTCCTCCGCACGACATTCATCAATGACGCCAATCCGCTCCACGAGAGACAACGGGAAGAAGCGCTCAACAAGGAATTCGGCCTGCTTGAAGGCCTGCGTCTTCTGTCCGTCTGTCCAACCATTCCACTGGTTCGATTCGATGATGTCCCAGTGAAGCTTTTCCAGACTCCGCATGTCGTTGTAGTCCTCGAACCACTCGGACCCCGCGTTGCTGTTCGTGAACGCCCAGTTGCAGCCTTGTTTTTGAGCCCAGCCGATGGCCGCTCGCATATCGGCCACGAGATGGACGATCGGCTCTTGTCCGTCGCGATAGGCAAGATCGGGATTTCTCTTGAAAATCAGGAAGAGCATAACGGATCGCGGGCAGAAGTAGAACGGAACGCAATCGCCGACATGCAACTGAGGTGCGGTCTGAAGTGTGCAAACATTGAGCCGCCTCTCCTTGATGTGTCCCAGCCCGATTCTCGTTCCCGGCAGTTGCCGCCGAATCGTTTCTGAATCGCAATAAAGCCCTCCCTCCCGCACCACCGACGCAAGCCGGTCGAGGTGCATGATGTGGTAGATCTTCGGTTTTTTGGGATGGTACCGGGCATGGGGAGCACTTGTTAGGCTGAGGTCTTGTTGGAAACTTCACTCATGGACTGATATTATCGCAAATATTGGTGGCGGGGTCAAGCACTTTTTTAAAAAGGCATATCCTCTTCCAAAGTTGGTGGTTTTACCGGCTTGACTGCAAGTTTTGCTTCAAAATTCCGAAGAATCAATTGCCGCATTTCAGCTTTGCAGGAAACAAGCATGTCGTAAAACTTTTGCACCGATTCAACAGTCAAAGTAGCCTTCCCCCTAAAAGTGTAACCCACATTTATGAAACAAAAGATGACTTCAATCGGATCCTGAATGTATTCTTCAAATAAATTCAACTCCAGAACCGCATTCAGTTTCTGAATTGTTTCTTCAACAGAATAACAAAAAATAGGCTTGGCATTGAACTGAATGACATATCCATCAACTTGTGATGTAAAGTCCTGATAGATTGCTTTGTTTTCTTCTGAAATGGCGCGGTAATGTCCAAGTTGCGGAACCAATGCAAGATGGACATCGGAAAAAGACTTGTATCGAGTTTCGCAGGATGGTTGTTTCATCTGTTCAAGTATTTTCCGGTATCGGAAAGAGTCAAGCCTGTTGTTTTCTTTCAGCAAGCGATAAAACAACTCGCCCAAATAATACAAATCTGTTTGGGAAGAATACTTTCTGTTAGCCTCTTCTTCTGGCAATTTTTCCACAGATTCCCGGTTCACGATAGTTCGGACGCTATAGTTATCCGATTCCAGAGCACAGTCCTTTCCCAATCCAAAATCTATCACCTTGGCAATGTTTGAGGACGTTACCATGATGTTTGATGGACGTATATCCCGGTGGACAACTCCATTTTTCTCCATGTAAACGAATGCGTCGATCAATTGTCGAAAAACGTCTTCGATTTCGGCTTCAGAAATGGAAGGGGTTTCAATGTATTCATCAAGATGCCACCCATCGACAAATTCCATCAGGATAAACCCTGTTTGAACTTTCTCGTAGAGATAGGAACCGAACACTCTGACAATGTTAGGATGATTGAGTTTGTAAAGAAGTTTGATTTCTCGCTTAAATGATTCAAAGAAGCGCTCCTTGTCGACACCGTCAGTTGGTTCATATTTCTTTGCGATGAAAACAATTCCAAGGTCAGGGTCTTGGATTTGGATTGTCTTTCCAAAAGAACCATTGTCAAAATTCCGGTTCAAGACAATGTAATCTTTCTGACGTATAAAGTGGGCTATGTCAGCAGAAGGCGAGTTCGCTGTCGCTTTGATGGAGTTCTTTTCAGCCATTCGGAATCCCTGCTTTCTGTTTGAGGGGTTCGAGTTGTGCTTGGATTTCGCGGGTAGTATTCATGAGAATGACTGAAATCAGCAATGTGTAGGTTCGGTCGTACCACTGTTCTAGTTCTTCTTCCGTCATACCCTGTAAAACCCGTTGAGACACCTTGTTTGCAGCTTGATTGTGCCTGATGTTCAAATTGTTCAGGCAAAAGCCGACATCGGAACGAAGTTGCTTGAACTGATCGGAGAACTTTGAGGACTTAAAAATCTGTTCGGCATACAAACCGAAGGAAGCGAGGATTTCCCTTTTCCGATTGAGATCGCCTTTTAGAGACACTCGATTGTATTCGAGGACATCAAGCGCGACTTGATCGTCGTTGATATGCTCGATGGCTTCGTCAACAGCCGAGTCTTTGCGAACGGCATATTCAAACCCGCCTCGTTTTATGAACTTGTATCCTGCCTTCTCGAAAATGATAGCTATATTTTCAATGATTTGTGTGCAAATTGTTCTTCCCTCCGTAGGCATTGATTGAAAGGACTGCTGTGGAATGCAAAGCAAGATGTTTTCAAGAACCTCGCAGCATATAATCAAATCGTCTAATTTGCAATTATTCCAATCACATTTTGGGAATGTATCGTAAAGAAAGGTTCGATATCGGGTGCTGTGCCTCGAATTGGCATAATCCGAAATACATCTCCAATGTAGTCCTTCAATGGCAGTAATCTTCCATACCCCCAAAAAGTGTCCTCGAAGAACAAGTGTTTTAGGCGATCATATTCCTTCCATGGATCGATGATTTTGGAGGTGATAATGTCATACAGGTGTCGGGAAGGATTGTTCATGGTACTGGGCGTAGTTGCAGATGGGATTCTGATTTTCATTTCATGACACCTCCACCGCGCCCGTCACCGCGTCGGAGACGAGACGGGTGCGGAGTTCCTGGAGAAGGGCGATCTGCTTGCGGATCGCCGCTTCCGCGGCGTCGAGTTCCGAACAGACCGAATCCAAATGCGCGACGATGCGCTCCTGTTCGGGAAGAGGGGGAACGGCAACAAGCAATTGCCCTAAATCTTCTTTGTTGATTTTGGGCATTTTGACCCTTGCGCAGCACTCCGTGACTTGCTGGACAAAAGGCGAGGACAGCATAAAGAACAAGAACCATCTCTTGTTTTGCGTAGTTTCGATGGGATACATGTCTGCGCTACACAAACCATCGCATGGCGCAATAACAACCTTGTTGAGTGTAGGCCGGATTTTTGAATACAAGATTTGACCGGCCTTGAAGAGGTGGTTTCCGCTTTCGACTCCGGCATCACGAACCGTTCTTGACATCACCAACCGACCAGAACCTTTCTCTATGCATTCTGGGGCAATCTGTGGATAATCTGCATATTGATTCGGTTCGACAAGATTAGCGCAGACTTTAGCGATCCTTTTGAATTTGACAACATTCCACCCCTTCGGAATCTTTCCGATCCAAGGGACGCCGGAATCCTTGCGTTCCGTGGCGGGGTCCAGGCCGCCCGTCACCGCGGCCGAGACGAGCGCCTGCTTGCGTTCCCGCAGCAGTTCGATTTCGCGCTCCTTCGCCCGCACCAGTTCGTCGATCGCCGCCGTCTTTTCGTCCAGGTAGCGGACAATGCGGTCTTGCTCGGAGGGAGGGGGGATTAGGAAGGGGATCTCCTTCATTCGAGGAATAGACAAATCCCATTGTCCTACGCGAATGCCATCGGATGATTGGGCAAAATATGCAACATATTTGGCCGACCTGATAGCTGTATGAAAGAAGTCTTTTTCCACGCCATGAACATCAAATACAAAGTAGGCAGGGCTGACAATGCCTTCATATGAAGAAACCCCATATGAACCCTGCCAAGCCTTCATCTTGTTCATGGCGAATTGATCTTCCCGAACCAGTTTATAGTTCGACAAATCATCGGGAATGAAGTTGTGGTTTTCTTCTTTGTTTTCGGTGTCTCGCAAAATTACACCCTTTTCACGAACAACCGAGAGCAATGGTTTCTCAGCATGATTCTTCTCACTTACTGGAGAAAGAATGTGCCGCAATTTTCTCACCTCCCAATGCTCTGGGACGGAGGGGAGCCAGGCGAGGCCGGTTGGCTTATAGCGGGGATAGGGCTTCATGGGATGGGTCTTTCATCGACATTGATGGGCATGGGAGGGCGCGCCTCCGTGCGCGCCGCGAAGCGATGCGAGGCGTTTCGCAATCTCCCGTCCTTTCCTCGTGAGGCGGTATTTCTGGAGACGGCTTTTGGGCTTTTCGGGAATCGTCAATTCAATCAGCTTGTCATCAAGCAAAGCCCTCAGACACCGAGCAAGATTACCATACACGCGAGACATTCCAAGAAAGGCCGTAATCTCTGAACTCTTCTTCGGAGATTCAGCGACAAAAAGCCGCCATCGGCGCGGACAGAGCCGCGCCCTCCCGTGTGTGGATATGGGATTGCGCGCATCCGGCTCGGACAGAGCCGCGCCATCCCTGTGCAACACCATCCCGTTAATCGTGCCATTCCAAGACATTGATCTCTCCTTGATACGGCCAGTCATTCGGCGCAGAGACGAGACTCTTTCGCACCGGATTGTTCCGCGTGTATTCCCATTTCCGGGCATAATGGTCGCCTGTCCGAATCTGGGTGTCCCAGCATTGCATTTGGAAGAGGTGATGCGCGCATCCAGCGCGGACAGGGGAGGGCGCGCCTCCGTGCGCGCCGCCATCGGCGCGGACAGAGCCGCGCCCTCCCGTGTTCCATCCCTCGACTCTTTCTCGAAGGGGTAGCGGAAACGTGCGGGAAATCGATGATTTGAGAAAAGACACCCACTTGTGGAAGTCATACGGGGGCCAAATGCCGGGACCGCAAAAGAAATGAATGTGATCCGGCATGACGACAAAACGGCCGACACGCCAATACAATGCCTGCCGAAAGGCGGCGACAATGCAATCGAACGCCTGTGGGTTCGCAAGAACGGGTATCCGCCGCGTGGTGCATATCGTGACATAGAGAATGACGGCGCGATTACTGCCCACGGGAAATTTTACCGAATTCTTTGACGGTGCTTTGCGGGCGGGCGCATCGCTGTGCGCGCCGTTCGCGGGATCCCAGGCGCGGTCATGGGAGGGCGCGCATTCGGCGCGGACAGAGCCGCGCCCTCCCTGCGCGACGCACCCTCCCGTGGGCGCGTCGCTACCAGACCCGGAATACATGTAATTTCGTAGTTCCATATCGAATCTACATAGTTCGCATCGTCACCCCTCCAAAATCCGGTCGAGCAGGCCGGCGGTTTCGGTTTCAAGGTTGCGCAGGTCGGCGGCGATGGCGTCGAGGGGGCGGAGCGGCACGGGCTTGTAGAAATACTTGGTGAAGGAGACTTCGTAGCCGATGCGAGTGGCGGAGGCGTCGATCCAGGCGTCTGGCGCGAAGGGCAGGACCTCCTTCTCGAAGAACGCATCTACGCCCCCGGGGTAGCGCAAGGGGACGGTCTCGGTGTCGCGCAGCTCGGGGTCGGCTTCGCCGGGGACGGGGGCGGCGGCGTCGTAGCGCACCGCGACGTGGGGGCGGAGCTTCTTGAGGAGGGCGGGCTTGAGGCGGACGGCGCGGGCGAAGGCGGTCCAGTCGGCGAGCGGGGCGTCGGGGCCGAGGGCGGC
>JAGCVN010000070.1 GCA_017962315.1 Kiritimatiellia bacterium | reverse complement strand
TGCGTTCGCTTTTCGCCGATCCGCCGAAACGGATGGCAAGGCGCGCGTGCGCCGATCTCCTGAAGCGCTTGCGCGTGGAGCCGTTCACGCATGCGGCGGGGCTTTCCGCGTGGCGGCGCAAGGCGGGCGACACCACCTACTACTTCATCGTGAACGAGCGGCCGTCGGCGGTTGAAGAGGCGGTCCGTCTCGCTTCTCCGGCGGCCGCGATCTGGGAGATGGATTTGATGACGGGGCGCGTGCGCGGCGCGCGCAGGACGGACGGACGGGCGCATCTTTCCTTGGGTCCGTATGGATCGGTGATCCTGGCCGCATCGGCGAAGCCGGATGCCGGCGACAGCTACACGGCGCCGCCCAAGGCCGGAACGACATTTGCGGTCGGAGGGCCCTGGACGTTGAAGCCGTTGTGCGGTGGACCCGCGATGCCGCCGGAGCGGACGATGCGGACGCTTTCGTCATGGTCAACTGGAGCGGATGGCCAGGAGGAACCGTTCTGCGGAACGATGTGCTACCGCACGACGTTCTCCGTTGAAGGCGGTGAGGGGCAAGCGGTCTGTTTGGATCTTGGAGAGGTCTGCCATTCCGCGCGCGCGCGTCTCAACGGACGTGATCTCGGCTGTCGTTTCGTCCCGCCGTATCGGTTCGAGATTCCGGCGGGCGTGTTGCAACGGGAGAACAAGCTTGAAGTCGAAGTGACGAATCTCGGCGCGAACCGGCTCAGATGGAATGATCAGAACGGCGTGAAGTGGAAGTATTTCCATGACATAAACATGCTCAGCGTCAAGGGCGTATGGTCGGGGTGCGCCGTTCCTTTCAACGCCGCCGATTGGCCGCTCCGGGAGTCCGGCCTGCTGGGACCGGTTTCGATAGAGCTCCGATGACCCCATGCGTCCTGTGGGAACGGGCGGAAGAATGCCCATCCGTACAGACAAGGCTGCCGCATTCTCACCAAGTTGATTTATCTGGTACAGTACGCGGCCGGAGGAATGATCGGTTCTTCAAAGAAAATCTCGCGGTCAAGAATTTTGATCGCAATATGTTTTGTGAGGAAACGAAAACGGCGGGCGGCCCGAAGACCGCCAGCCACTAACCACTAGCCACTAACCACTAGCGACTAGCGACTAGCGACTAACCACTAACGACTAGCAACTAACCACTAGCCACTAACCACTAGCCACTAGCAACTAGCGACTAGCCACTAACCACTAGCCACTAGCCACTAACCACTAACCACTAGCCACTAGCCACTAACCACTAGCCACTACCCTCCCCTTACGACAACACGACCTGCGCGTTCGCCGTAACGGTCTGCGGCTCGCTGGCCGGGTCGCCGCCGTGCGAGAGGAGCTTCAGCGTGATTCCGTGGTGTTCGCTGTCGAAGCCGCCGAAGTCCTCGAACCAGCCCCAGAAATACTCGCCCTCGATCTCGCCGTCGTCCAGGACGAGCCGCGTGCCGTCTTCGGCCTCGCTGATGGCCCATGCCGGGACCTGGTGGTACTCGTCGTCGCCCAGGTCGGAGCGCTTCATGTAGAGCGCGTCGCCCTCGCCCAGGTTGAGCCCCGTGCCATGCACGCGGATGGGGGCGTTCTCGCGGACGGTGCCCGTCTCCGTGCCCTCGGCGTCGATGCCCGAGATCGTCACCCTCGCCGGCCCCGGCGGAACGGCGCCCGCCCTGACCGTGACGCGCTTCGAGTTGGAGGTGCGCTCAAGGCCGTCCTCGCCCGTGCGGTAGACCGTCACCTCGTAGGACTTGCCCGCCACGAGGCCGGCAGGCCACGCGAACGAGAGGTTGTCCGGCCCCGCCGCCGTGAACGTGGTCACGTCAACGGCTGCGCCGCCGCCGGTCTCCTTGAACTCCAGGCGGACGGTGTCGCCGTCGAGCCTGAGGTGGGTTCCCTGCGCGGTCACGGGCATGCCCTCTACCAGCTCGTTGCGCGGGAGGCTGGTCCCCTCGCCCTTGGAGAGCAGGTAATCGAGCTTGGACTCGTCCGCCGATCCCTCGTAGGTGAACGCGAAGTCGTTCAGGGAAAGCCTGAACTCCTCGCCCTTGTACAGGCGCACGTTCACCTTGTTGGCCTTGGTCAGCTCGCCGTTGGCTCCGGTCGTGCCGTCAAGGTAGAGCCGCCCGTAGAAGTACTGGCCGAACGCAACGCCGTTGCCGTTCTGGAACTCCTTGTACATCTGGTCGGCGATGCCGCGCGCGATCTCCTCGGCGGCGGACGTCTTCGGCCCCACGATGAGGCCTCGGTCGATGGCGTTCTCCACCACCTTCGTGAGCGATACGGGCGCCTTGCGGTCCACGATCACGGGGACGAGCGTCGGAACCGTCTCGCCCGGCGCGGTCGCCGTGCGGATGGCGTAGGTAAGTGTCGTCTTCATGGTGATGCCTCCTTATTCGCCGCGGGCGACGCCCACGCCGCGATGGTTGGAAACGAACGTCTGCGTGCCGCGGATGCGCTGCGCCTGCAGGCGGTACGCGTCCTTCGTGAGGTTCGGCCACGCGCACGAGAGAAGGTTCGGGCCGCGCGAGATGAAGCGCGTGACCTCGACGACTTCCGGCGCATCGGTGGAGCCTTCCGGCAGCACCTCGGTGAAAACGAGCTTCTGGCCGTCGTCGTCCTCCGCATAGAGCTGGGTGCCGTTGACGAGGATGTCCTCGTCCGGGATGAGGATGCCGCGCTGTGCGCCGTCCGCATCCGAGATCGCGTAGTCCACGGTCGGGATGTTCGCCGCCTCGGCGAAGTGCCACGAGAAGTCGTTCAGGGAAAGCTTGAACCCTTCGCCCTTGTAGAGCCGCACGTTGATGCCGTTGCGGCCTTCCACGAGCGTGCCGTTGCCGTCGGTCGTGCCGTCGAGGTACAGGCGCGCGTAGAAGTAGTCGCCGAACTTCACGCCGTTGCCCTGCCTGAACTCCTCAAGCATCTGACGCGCGACGCCGTCCGCCACGCTCTTGGCGGCGTTCGTCTTGATCGCGACGATGAGCCCGCGATCTATGGCTCTCTCCACAATTGTCTCAAGCGGGATGGATTCATCCCGGCTGACGATCGACGGGACGTAGAGATATCCACCCGTCGCACGGTTCGCCTGCTGGCGGATCGTGTATTGCATTTCCGGCTTTTCTGCCATGTTATGCTCCATTGCCTTGGTTTGTGAAAGAACCTCGAAGGGAGGGAAAACCAAAGACCGGAAAACCTCCCTCCGAGGAGCGGCGCACCCGCGCCGCAAAATCCACCCCCCCCCCCTGGGGGGTAACCGCGTGATGCCCCTGGGGGCAAGGAACGATCCCCCCTAGGGGCAAGCACCTCTCCCCCCTAGGGGCAAGGGGCGATCCCCCCTAGGGGCAGGCACCTCTCCCCCCTGGGGGCAAGGCGTCCTCCCCCCTAGGGGTTTGCGGGAACGCTCCACACGCGCTTCATGTCGCGCTTGAGGTCGTACCTCGCCAACTCGTCCGGCGACGTGCCTTCAAGCGCGCTCTGATGAAGCACAAGCTTCGTCTTCACCCAATCCTTGGGCAGGTCGGCGAGAAAGCCCTGCGTGAGGTTCCCGCCGCTGATGCGCTTCGGCGCGTCCGGCGAAATCGTCAGGCGGTACGTCTCGCCCCCGATCTCCACCGTGCCGCTCTCGATCCCGTCCTTGACCGCCGCCAACGGCTCGTCGAGCGCCTTGGCGTGGTCGATGGCGTAGCCCGCCGCGAGTTCGCTCAACCGGTTGTGCCGTTCGTTCAGCACCGCCAGCCACTCCTTGGCGCCCTTGATCGCGTTGCGCATCTCGAAAATCATCGGAACGGCGCGCAGATACTGTTCCTTCGTGCTGACGCCATCCTCCAGAATCGCGTCAACGGCCTTCTTCACTTCACTTGCTTTCATCTTTCGTCACTCCTTCATGGATCGACCCACACGGAACTCGGTGCCGCAGTTCGGGCACGTCACCACCGTATCCGGCGTCACGTTCGGCCTGTCGGGTTCCGTGGCGCTGCAGAGTGCGGACTGCTCATCCACGAGGCGCTTCGTCTCGACCTTGCCGATCTCCTTTCCGCAGTGGCGGATGCGCAGTTTCTTGTCGGCGAGGCATTGGCTGAAGCCGCCCATGGCCTGAGACTTGACAAACATCCGCTTGCAGTCGGTGGATGCGAGGGGAAAGAAGCGCACCGCCTCGTTTCCGCACTCATCGCTCAACCGCACCTCGATGCCTCTTCGCAGCAGCTCCTTCGCCTGTTTCATCACGTTGCCGACGTTCAGCGTCTTCACGCCGCGCGTCAGCACCTTGCGGTGAAGCGTGGTTTCCCTTCCGTTGCGTTGCACTTTTACGACGGGTTCGTCCCAGTTGCACCCCTCAAAGCGGGGTACCGTTTCCTTGTTGGTGTCCATTGTTGTGTTCTTTCCTGTTGTTGAGGCACCTGCAAAACCTCCTCTTGCTTTCGCTGTTGGGAGGCTAGGAGTTTGGGAGGTCTGGAGAAAACTTCAAAAAACCTCCGGAACTCCAAGACTCCTTTTCTCCCAGCAGCGAAAGCAAACTGTGACCTTACGGGGCCGAGGGGTTTTGCAACTGGCTCTGTTGAATTGAAAAAGGGGCGCACACGCACCCCTCTACCTGTCGGGCGACAACTTTTCGCGTTTCATCAGATTTCAGGGAGGCAAAAAGGGGTGCGGAACATCGTCCGCACCCGCATTTTTACTGGGCCATGAAGAAATCTTCAAGTTTTTTCAGATGGCACCAGTACCGCTCTTCGGCTGCGTGCCACCGGCGGTGTCTTTCGACATCATCAGCGCCCATATCGACTCCTTTCTGTTCTTGCCG
>JAGCVN010000007.1 GCA_017962315.1 Kiritimatiellia bacterium | reverse complement strand
GGCGGCCGGGCGGCCGGCAGCACGGCGCGGCAGTGGCGGCAGTTCGCCTCTCCTCCGCGCGCCTCCCGTCCACACTTCGGGCAGATGATCAATCCCTGCGCGAACAACGTCGCGGCAATGAACGACACGAATAAGAAATAAATCCCCTTCATTTCGATTCCTCCTGCGCGGAAACATCGTCCTCGGACGCCTCCCGCCATTCCTTCAACTTCCGGTGAAGCGTCCTGCGGCTGATTCCCAGTTCAATCGCAGTCTTCGTCCGGTTCCCCTTGTTTTTCTGAAGCACATCCATGATCTGCCGCTTTTCCGTTTCGGCGAGCGAACCGCCCCTCGTGGCCGGTATCGCGGGGACGGCGGGGGCGGTTTCCCGCAACGCCTGCGGGATGTCGGAGACGTCCAGCCGCGTACCCTTCGCCAGTACGACCATCCGCTCGACCGTGTTCCGTAGCTCCCGCACGTTCCCCGGCCAGGCGTAGGCGTTCAAGAGGTGCATCGCCTCCGGCGTGAACCCTTCGATGGCGCGTCCGTTAACCTTGTTGAACTCGCGGAGAAAACGGTTGGCGAGCAGTTCAACGTCACCGGCGCGTTCCCGCAGGGGAGGCAGAGGGATGTCCACGACATCCAGCCGGAAAAAGAGGTCTTCGCGGAATTTCCCTTGGTCGACGTAGGCCCTGAGATTCCGGTTGGTGGCGGCGATGACGCGGATGTCCACGGTCACGGTCTGCGAGCTGCCGATCCGTTCAAACTGCCGCGACTCCAGGACGCGCAGGAGTTTGACCTGGACGGAGGCGTCGATTTCGGAGATCTCATCGAGGAAAAGCGTACCCTTGTCCGCCTGTTCGAAGCGGCCGATCCGCTGGACGAGTGCGCCGGTGAACGCCCCCCTTTCGTGTCCGAAGAGTTCGCTCTCCAACAGCGTGGCGGGCAGGGCCGCGCAGTTGATGGCCACGAAGGGCTTGTCGGCTCGCGGGCTGAGGCGGTGGATTGCGTGGGCGACCAGTTCCTTGCCGGTCCCGCTCGGCCCCTGGATCAGGACGGTCGCCTGCGTCGGCGCTACCTGCCGGATGGTCTCGAAGACGGGGCGCATCGCCTCCGATTGTCCGACGATGTTCTCCAGACCGAACCGTTCGTCGAGCTGGCTTTCGAGCGTCTGCACACGCCGTTCGAGCGCCCGGTCTTTTAACGCCTTGTCGAGCATCAAGTCGAGCTGGTCGAGACTGACCGGCTTCATCAGGAAATTGTAGGCACCGTGGCGCATCGCGTCTACCGCCGTGTCGATCGTTCCGTAGGCGGTGAGAAGGATGCAGGTGACTTCCGGGTACTTTGAATGGACGGCTTTCAGTAGCTCCAGACCGCCCATGCCGGGCATACGCATATCCGAGAGGAGAATGTCCACGCCCGGCTCGGCGGCGAGGGACTCAAGCGCGTTCTCGCCGCTTTCCGCCGTCAAGACACGATAATGGCGGTTCAACGCGAGCGCTAGGCCGTCGCGCGTGTTTTTATCGTCGTCTACAATCAAGACCGTTGCTTTTTCGGACATACCTTGAACGTCTCCCCTCTACCGCGTGGATGCGCCCCCATTCTACCCGATAAAGGCGGTCGCCGTCAATTCCGTGTTTTGACATTTGACGGGGAGGGTGGGGGTTCGCCGCTGAAAACGAGGCAAAAACGGGGAGGATGGGGCATCTAAATAAGAAATTCCGCTGGCAAAACACAGGAACCGGGGACAGCGGATGGCCGAAAAACGGCGAAACGGACGAAAAAAGGCGGTTTTTCGCATATATTGTGTCTCAAAAACAGTGATACCACCATATATGGTGTGTTGATAAATTGTAGAAAAATACCAAAACAGGGTGTTTCACCCCCCCTTTCCGTCGAATTTTGAAAATAATTGAAAAAAAAGCTTCCATCTCCCGCCGAAGTCGGCTAGAGTGGGTGCGATTTCCCTAGGGGAAGGTGGTCGCGGAGGGGTCTGCGACACCGCAATTTGAAAAAAGGCGGGCCGTTCGGCGGTTCCGCGGGAGAAACAAAGGGTATTCAACCGATGAAGATCATCAAACGAGACGGGACGGAGACGGATTTTGACAGACGGAAGATTGCGGACGCGATCCGCAAGGCGAACCGTGCGGGGGTGCCGGAGTTGTCGGACGAGTGGATCGACACGCTGGCGCTGACGATTGAGAAGGACTGCCAGAAGCTGAACCGGGCGATCTATGTCGAAGAAGTCCAGGATTTCGTCGAGTCCGGCATCATGAAGCTCGGCGCATTCGAGGTCGCCAAACGGTACATCCGCTACCGCCACCAGCGGAACCTGACGCGCAAGGCGAACAGCACGGACAAATCCATCCTCTCGCTCATTGAAAGCAACAACGAAGAGATCAAGCAAGAGAACTCGAACAAGAACCCGGTCGTCAATTCAGTCCAACGCGACTACATGGCCGGCGAGGTGAGCAAAGACTTGACGCGCCGCCTGTTCCTCCCGGCGGACATCGTCCAGGCGCATGAAGAGGGGTTGATCCATTTCCATGACGCGGACTATTTCGCGCAGCACATGCACAACTGCGACCTCGTCAACCTGGAGGATATGCTGCAGAACGGGACCGTCATCAGCGGCACGATGATCGAGAAGCCCCATTCCTTCTCGACCGCCTGTAACATCGCCACGCAGATCATCGCGCAGGTCGCCTCCAACCAGTACGGGGGACAGTCGATCAGCCTGACCCACCTGATGCCCTTCGTCCAGATTTCCCGTGAGAAGATTACAAAGTCCGTCGAGAAAGAGGCGGCGATGCTGGGCGGGAAACCGGAGGCGGAGGCGGTTTCGAAAATTGTCGAGGAGCGCCTCCGTGAAGAAATCAAGAAGGGGATCCAGACCATCCAGTACCAGCTGGTGACGCTGTTGACGACCAACGGACAGGCCCCGTTCGTCACGATCTTCATGTACCTGAACGAAGCGCGCAACGAACGTGAAAAGGCAGATCTCGCGCTCGTGATCGAAGAGATGCTGAACCAGCGCATCGAGGGCGTCAAGAATGAGGTTGGCGCCTATGTCACGCCTGCCTTCCCGAAGCTCATCTACGTGCTGGAAGAGGACAACATCCGCGAGGATTCGCCGTACTACTACCTGACGAAGCTCGCCGCGAAATGCACCGCCAAGCGCATGGTTCCCGACTACATCTCCGAGAAGATGATGCTGGAGCTGAAGGTCGACAAGACCGGCGAAGGCCGTTGCTACACCTGCATGGGGTGCCGCTCTTTCCTCACGCCTTACGTTGATGAAAACGGCAAGCCGAAGTATTATGGGCGCTTCAACCAGGGCGTCGTGACGCTCAACCTGGTGGACGTCGCCTGTAGTGCCGGGCGCGGCAAGCTGGAGGAATTCTGGAAGATTCTGGACGAACGCCTGGAACTCTGCCACCGTGCCCTCCAGGCCCGCCACAAACGTCTGCGCGGTACGCTTTCCGACGCCGCGCCGATCCTCTGGCAGCACGGCGCGCTCGCCCGCCTCGCCAAGGGCGAGAAGATCGACAAGCTCCTCTACGGCGGTTACTCCACGATCTCGCTCGGCTATGCCGGACTCTGGGAATGTGTCTATGCGTTGAGCGGCAAGAAGCTCACCGAACCCGAAGGCGAAGAGCTGGGACTGGAGATCATGAAGGCGTTGAACGCCGCCTGCGCCAAGTGGAAGAAGGCCGAGAACATGGACTATTCGCTCTACGGGACGCCGCTGGAATCCACGACCTACAAGTTCGCGAAAGCCCTCCAGAAGCGGTTCGGCGTCATTCCCGGCGTCACGGACAAGAGCTACATCACGAACAGCTACCACATCCACGTGACCGAACCGATCGACGCCTTCGACAAGCTTCTGCTGGAGAGCAAATTCCAAAAGCTCTCCCCCGGCGGCGCGATTTCCTACGTCGAAGTCCCCAATATGCAGGATAACATCGAGGCAGTCCTCTCCGTGATGAAGTTCATCTACGACCACATCATGTACGCCGAGTTGAACACGAAATCGGATTATTGCCAGGACTGCGGGTATGACGGCGAGATCAAGATCGTCGAAGACGACGGCAAGCTCTACTGGGAGTGCCCGAAGTGCGGCAACCGCGACACCTCCAAACTAAACGTCGCCCGCCGCACCTGCGGGTACATCGGCACCCAGTTCTGGAACCAGGGCCGCACACAGGAAATCAAGGAGCGCGTCCTCCACCTGTAGCCCGCCCGTCCGTGTGCGCGTCGCGGCGTCCGCCCTGCGGACGACGCGACGCATGCGGTTTTTCCCCATGAACTATTCCGAAATCAAAAACTTCGACATCGCCAACGGTCTCGGCGTCCGCGTCTCCCTGTTTGTCTCCGGGTGCCGGAACGCCTGCCCCGGCTGTTTCAATCCGTCCACGTGGGATTTTGCCGCCGGCAGTCTCTTCACGGAGGCGGTGGAGGACGGCCTGCTGAAGATGCTGGAACCGAGTTACGTGCGAGGGTTGACGCTTCTGGGCGGCGAACCGTTCGAGCCGGAGAACCAGCGTGTCCTGCTTCCCTTTCTGGAACGGGTCCGGCGTGAACGTCCGGAAAAGGATGTCTGGTGTTTTTCAGGGTTTACCTTCGAGGAAATGCAGTCCGGCGCCTCGCGTTGCTGCACGGCGGACACGGAGCCGATGCTCGCCCTGATCGACGTGTTGGTGGACGGACGTTTCGTGGCGGGAAAAAAAGACATCTCCCTCCGTTTCCGTGGTTCCTCGAACCAGCGGATCCTGGACGTCCCCGCCTCCCTCAAGGCCGGCACTCCCGTCGCTTGGCAGTCCATCCCGTGACGCGCCGCCCGCCGCGTTAGAGCCGGATCATCTCCGAACAGATTTCCAATCCCTTGCGCCCGAAACATTCGAGCGGACGCACCGCGAAGCGTACCTCTTTCGCGCCCTTCAGCTCGGAGACGGCGAACACAATGTGCCCCGATTTCGCTTCGCGCGTGGGTGGCAGGAAGTAGCTCTCGGAGAGGACACGCTTCGTCGCCACGGGATAATCGACATCCTCGTGGTACGCGAGCGCCGTCACCTCGTAGTCGTGGACGCGCGACGTCGCGCTTGGCAATGCTGCCGGAAAGCGCACCGTGATCTGGTCTGTAGCCTTCCCTCTGCGGTCTTTGCCCATCGCGCGCGACACTTCCACCTTCACGCCGGGCGCGAACGATGGCGCGACCACTTTCGCGGCACGCGGCTCAAGCGCAAACGCGCGTGAGCCGTCGAGCGGTACGACCCAATCCGGCCCGAGGCTTTCGCCATACACGAACTCGCGCCGCACGAACACCATACGGTCGTCGTAGATCTTCACCAGCATTCCCTGGCGACCTCTGCCTTCGGGCAGGATCCGCATCTGCTTGGCGATACCGCTGTGGTCCTCCCCGTTGTCGCGCCAGTACTGCGAGAAGATGTACCTGAGCGAGCCAGTGCCCACAGAGGTGAACTTCCCCTGCCAGATGCAGCGCTCGTCGGTGATGGAGTAGTGGGAGTGTCCGGAGAACGCCACGGCGTTCGGGAACTTCTCCAGTGCGCGTGTCGCGACTCCCTTGTCGTTTCCCCACGCCCACGGCCCCTGCACGGTGTTGGCGGGATGCGGGTGCTGGGTGTAGAAAAAAGGTTTTCCGTTTCGGAGATTCAGCCTGTCGGCGTTCGTCTGGAGGAAGGTGTCGAGGTCCTTCTCGTTTCCCCAGTGTGCGCCGATGAACGTGTAGCCCTTGACGGTCTTCGCCCAGATCGGGCGGTATGGTTCGTGAAAGATGCGTTCCCACACCTCGGCGCGGTTGTCCCCGTAGCGAAGGGAATTGGCCTTGAGGAAGGCCTCGTCCTTGCCCTTGAGCCAGCCCCAGTTATGGAACTCGTGGTTACCATACACCCACAACTGTTCGACGTGGCGTCCATCCGGCGCCTTGCCGTCGGGAAACGTGCGCCAGAAGCAATTCGCCGCACGCTCCATCTGCTCGATGCGCCCCGTGTTCGCGATGTCGCCCGCGATCATCACGCCGTCCGCTCCGTTGTCGCGGAAGTAGGCGAACGCCTTCAACAAAGTGTCCTCGTCGCCTGGACGTTCGAGATGCACGTCGCTTAACACGCCGAACGTGAGAGTGGGCGCGCGCCCGGCCACACCCGCGAACGCACGCGCCCCGGCCGCAGCCGCCGTGCTGGCAAGAAAGATCCTTCTGGAAAGGTTGAACATAACTCTTCTCCCGTGTGTCGCCGCCCGTCATTCTCAGGTGCGGTTCTGTGCCGCATTTTCCTTGTTTCGAACGGTTTCATCCAAGGCACGAATTATGTCACGTCCCCTCTATTTTTGGCAATAGAAGAATTGAGTAAAAAGGGCTTGTCTAAATGCATGGAAACGTATAGAATTCTTGTAATTCCTACGTGTGAGTTAGGCCTATGACAATGTGCAGAAGTAAATGCTTGATGTTTGAGGTGACGGTTGCGGTGTTGCTGTCTTCCGGGATTTTGTTTGCCGGTGGTTCGTTGAAAGACCGTTTGGCGCGCTTTTCTACTCCCGGTCCGGACTGCTATGCCGATGGCTCAATCGTGCGGGACGGCGAGTGCTACGCGCTCGTGTGGTCGCCCGCTGGCTCGGTTTTTTCCGGATTCAACGCGGACGGTACGCCCGTCTCGTCAAACGACTGCGTGGTGCTCGCGGGCGCGCTCGCGCAGAACGGCAAGTGCCGTGATGCCGTTTTCCAGATTCCCGCCAAGGTATACGAAGCGCTTGCGGGCGGGGAATGGCAGGTTTGCCTTGTCGATACACGCAATATGTACGGCGTTCCCACCGGCGTGCAGAACGGCAAGCCACTGCGCGTGAACCGCTGGGGTGTCGTCGCCGGCGGCGTTACCATCACGGAAGCGGGCGACGCTTCAGCCGGACTCCGTCTCGCCGATGCGGAAGGGACGCGCAGCGTCGCGTCCGCTAGCCGCGCCAACCGGCTTTCAGCCGTGCCGGGTACGCTCACACCGCCGCTGATCACGGCGTTGGATGTCGGTGACGACGCGGTGTGGCTTGCGGTGGACGGCACGGTCCCGTATCTTAGCTATACCATCATTTCCGGCGAGAAGCCGAACGACCTTAAGACGGATTACTTCTCGCAAGTCATTGACGGCGATTCCAGCGCGGAGATTGCGATTGGCACGTTAAAGTCCGCAAAGCGCCGTTTCTTCAGGGTCAAACGGGCCGAATAGGGGAAAGGGGGAGACTTGATGAAATCGAATCTTCTTGTAGGCCGTGGTGCTTTTGTCCACCGTGGTTATTTTAGCCGTGTAGAACATGCAGAACATGTAGGTGTTTCGCCTGTACGTTCCGTTTCTGCATGGTTGAAGTCTTTTGTCATGGCGGCTGCGGTCTGTCTTGCCGTTCCGATGGCAAATGCTGCCGATTCGCTGACGATGGCCGACTTCGGCCACAAGATCAAACTTCAGGTGAGCGGCTACACCGGAACCTCGACGCTCGCCAACTTCCCCGTGCTCGTGCGCATATCGGAAACGAGGATTCCCGGCTTTGACTACGATGACACTTCCGCGTGGAACAACGCCCACACGACGACGTACGGATATGACGTGGCCTTCTTCGCCGAGGACGGAACCCGTCTCGCTTCTGAAATCGACACTTGGGTTCACAACGGTGTGTCGCTTGCTTGGGTAACGATTCCCCAGATGACACAGGGCACGAAGTTCTACATGTGCTACAACGTCGCCAGCGGCGTGATGGTCGAGAACCCCAACCCCTGGGGCGACTACGTCGGCGTCTGGCACTTGAGGGAACCGGGCGGCACAAGCAGGGCGGTTATCGAAAACTCGACCACATACGGGCTTCTGGGCATGACTTCCGCAAAAGGCAGCCCCGCCGTCGTCAACTCCGGCAAAATTGGTGCGGCCCGTCGTATCGCGACGGACACGGGTAACAATCCCGGATACGATTCCGGCATCACCGTGGCCTTGACCAATAGCGCGGACTTGGCGGCGGTGAACGGTCTCGCGCCTCAATTCACCGCCTCGTTCTGGTATTGCCCGGAAGGCAATGCCTCCAATTGGGAATACCTGATGAGCCGAAAGAACGCGGACGGGTATAACGCATGGGGCATTCAGTTCGGAGACGAGCGCACTGCCGTGTGGGGGCAGATCCGCATCTACGGCGGCAATGGGGGCAACTACGCGTCAAATGCCGGGACGTATGGCACCGCCAATTCCAAGGGCATCACCATTCCCGACGGAGGGGACGGGGTGTGGCGCAAGATGGACTGCGTCTGGACGTCGGACGCGAAATACAAGCTTTACCAGGATGGTGTCCTTGTCGCCGCCGGTGCGCTTTCTGGCAACAAGGTCGCCGCCAGCGGTTCGTTGAATCTCTCGATCGGCGGTGCGCTTGCGCCGGCGAGCGGCAAGGGCGGCCGCGGCTTCAAGGGCATCATGGACGAGGCGCGTCTGCGCCCGGGCGTTGTGAGCGACGACTGGGTTAAGGCCGACTACGACACGGCAGTCAACGAGAGCTTCGTCACTGTCGTGCTTCCCAACGTGTTCACAATCACATGGGACGGAGCTGACGGAACGACACCGGGACTGAAATCGTTCACGCATAAATCCGCCACATTCGCCGGAACGGTGGAGGCTCTCGGAGAGGAAGCTGCGTCGTGCGCCATTCAGTACAAGGTCTGGGCGGACGGCGAATCGGAGCCGGCGGACTGGACGACGCTGACGAATGGGCTTGTCGCCGCCGATACGTTTGAGGTTACTGTGACGGGGCTTACGCCCACTACGGCCTATAACTACGCGCTCAGGGCGGACAATGGTGTGGATGACCCGACGACGCCCGTCACCGGCTCGTTCACAACCGAGTCCGGTCTGACGATTGCGTGGTCGGACGCTTCCGGTTCTGTTGGCATCGAACGACTTTCGTATGGCTTCGTCATCGCGGGCGGCAGCGTCACGCTGATGGGCGTGGCGACACGGTGCAATGTCCTCTACAAGGTCTGGGCGGACGGCGAATCGGAGCCGGGGTCTTGGACGACGTTGGCTGCGAATCTCGGCCTTGGCGATTCTTTCAGCGAAACCATATCGGATCTTGAAATGGGAAAGACCTACCAGTACAAGTTCATGGGGGTCGGGGATGCCGACGAGGAGACTACGGTGCTTTCCGGCACGTTCACAACGCTGGGTTCGGCGGAGGAGACGGTCGGCTCTGCTTACACGCACTTCTTCGACGACGGCACGAATGCCGTATGGGTCGCGAACGAGTTCGAGCGCTATCTACCGTTCACCGTCACAGGCTATACGGGTACGGAGACACTCACGAATTTCCCGGTGCTGGTGGAAGTCCGCCAAGCCGACACCAACGGCTTCAAGTACGACGACTTCTACCATTACGACGGTAGCGACATTGCCTTCGTGGACGAGAAGGGGCACATCATCCCGCACGAGATCGACACGTGGAACAAGAACGGAATGTCGCTCTTCTGGGTGCGTCTCCCGGAGATGAACAATGGTACGACCTTCACGATGTGCTACCGCAGTCCGCTGCTGGAAACGCGCCCGGATCCCGGCAACGTATTTGAGCCCTACGTCGGCGTCTGGCACATGAACGAACGCGGGGATGGCGTCGTCAACCTCAAAGATTCGTCGGTCAACGACTTTGAAACCGAGACGCACGCAATGTCCACAGCCGACAACAACGGACGCATCGGCTACGCGCGGCGTGTGGCGCAGGAGCCGGGATCTTCCTCGTCCTTCGGCCGCATCATCGCATTCGATCACGACAATATTCTCCGCACGGGCGTTGGCAACGTGTTCACCTTCTCCGGCTGGTACAAGCTGGCGGCGACACCGCCGAAGTGGTCGTATCTCGTCAGCCGCAAGAGCGAGGATGCGGACATGGGGTGGGGCATCCAGTATGAGGAGACCGACTCCAAGAAACTCCGCGTCTGGTCGGGATCGTCGGAGAAGAACAAGTACCAGCTCTTTGAAACCAAGGTGAGTGGCACGGGCTGGCACTATTGGACATTCATCTACGACGGGAGCGTCAATCCCAACGGCACCACCAACCAGCTCTTCCACGCATACGTGGACGGCGTGGAATTGGCGAGTACGACGGGCGGTTTTGCGCTGAACTATCCCGTCGTGAACGATGAACGGGCTTACTACGACCACCTCGTCATCGGTGGTATGCAGAACGGAACCGGCGCCTACAACGGTCTTGTAGACGAGGCGCGCTATTCCAAGGGAATGCGTTCGGCGGACTGGATCAAGGCGGAATACGACTCCACGCTGCAGGCGGTCAACTGGAACAACGCAGCCAAGCGTTTCGTGACGAAGGGGACGGTCAGCCGCGGCGTTGACTCGCTCGTGCCGGTCGTCGTCTGGGAGCGCGGCGCGGGACTGCCTGACACGATCCTCGACGTGAGTTACGCCTACGTCCAGTTCGCTGGAACCGTGACGTACTGCGGCGCGGGCGCGAACGAGTGCCGTGTCGAGTACCAGATCTGGGTGGACGGCGAGAACAAGCCTGCGGAGTGGACGACGCTCGCAAGCGGCCTGACTGCGGGGCGGTACTTCTCAATTCCCGTGACGGGCCTCAAGCAGGACATGCTTTACAACTTCACGATCCGTGCCGTGAATGTGGTTGATGGCCAGGAGCGGCAGAATTACGAACATGCCGGGCAGTTCCGCACCAATGGCAACATGGTGCTGGGTGACGTTGACGGCGAGTTGTTCCGTCTTGGCGACAAGTTCGTCCACCGTTTCCGCTCGGGAGCCTGGACGTTCACGACCCCTGACTACGTGACGAATGTCGAGATCATGGTCGTTGGCGGCGGTGGCGCGGGCGGGTACAAGGTCGGCGGCGGCGGCGGTGGCGGCGGCGTGTTCCACAGCCTCTCCTTCCCCGTCACGACGAGTACGGTGTACCGTGTCCAAGTGGGGAAGGGCGGTATAGCCGCGTCGAACCTCACGGAGCGGAGCGAAAACGGCGAACTCTCCTATTTTGCGCTTCTCGGCAATGAGGCGAATCCGCTGATCCGGATGCACGGTGGCGGCGCGGGCGGCAGCTACGTGAGCACCCCGGCGTTTGCCAAGGGCGCTGACGGCGCGTCGGGCGGCGGCGGGACGTACGCGCAGGATGGCGGCGTCCAGGCCATGTTGGGCCTTCCCGAAGAGTTTCGCCCGTTCGGCAACATTGGCGGGCGCGGCAACGATACGCTCACGGGCGGTTCCATCGGCAAGGTCG
>JAGCVN010000069.1 GCA_017962315.1 Kiritimatiellia bacterium | reverse complement strand
TATGTTGATGAAGGAGAACAGGCGTATCTCGAACGCACAAGAGAAAGGACGATAAAATCAATGAAAAAGAAAATCTTAAAACTAGGCATAAGTGCCAAGGAACTCGGAATTTTCGCAGCATGAAATCAAGTTATAGGCAAGCATATAAGTTTTACAAAAACGAATTTCCGTTTTGGCAGAAGTGTGCGCGGGTTGTGTGGAGTTGCGTTTATGTGTTGTTCTTTCGTTTTACGTTTGCTCGCATCTATCCCTTTCAGTTGTGGCGGAATCTTTTACTGCGGCTGTTTGGTGCCCGGACATGGTATCAGGCTCAATATTTTCCGAGTGCAAAAATATGGGCTCCGTGGAATCTGCGCACGGGGCGGTCCGTCGCCATTGACGAAAATGTAGATATTTACAATGTCGCCCCGATTACCATGGGACACATGGTGTCCATAAGCCGCCGCGCTTTTCTTTGTACGGCTAGTCATGATATTTCAGATGTTGGGCGCCCGCTTACGACCGCGCCAATCAAAATCGGGAGTGGAGTATGGATAGGCGCTGAAGCCTATATCGGCCCCGGCGTCACGATCGGCGATGGGGCGGTCATTGCAGCTCGCGCCGTTGTTGTGAAGGATGTTCCTGCGTGGACGGTCGTTGGCGGCAATCCGGCAAGGGTTATAAAGGAACGACCTGTGAGCAAGGCGGAATGGGAGGATGCTTTTGCTGAACTTGAAGAGACTTTCCCGATAAATGGTAAAGAGGAATAACGATGACTATAGTATGCCTTGACATGGAAGGAGTACTGACTCCTGAGAATTGGATTGCGTTTGCCGACAAGGTGGGCATTCCAGATTTCAAGCGCACCACGCGCGACGAACCCGATTTCGACAAGTTGATGCACTTCCGCATTGACTTGATGAGGAAATATGGATTCACGCTTGATAAACTTATCGAAGTGATCAATACCATTGAGCCGTTTGATGGGGCGAAGGAGTTCATTGCGCGGCTTCGAGAGGTTTGTCAGGTTGTGGTTGTATCAGATACATTTGATATTTTTGGACGTCCGTTGATGCGCAAACTCGGCTGGCCGACCTTGTTCCACAACGATG
The DNA here is from genome assembly GCA_017962315.1 of Kiritimatiellia bacterium. Taxonomy (GTDB): domain Bacteria; phylum Verrucomicrobiota; class Kiritimatiellia; order RFP12; family UBA1067; genus RGIG8368. The sequence continues at coordinate 64,086 of JAGCVN010000069.1, read as the reverse complement.
TGGTAGTCGATTCTGACGGTTACATGTGCGGCTACAAGTTGCGCTCGGCCCACACGAAGCTTGACACCGTGCGGGGTCTACAATCCTGTGGTGGCGTTGAGACCATCGCCGCCGGCGACAGCTACAACGACCTTGAGATGATTCGCGCATCAAAGGCTGGGTTCCTCTTCCGTGCTCCAGAAAAAATCAAGACTGAGAATCCTGATGTTCCGGCGTTGGAGAAATACGATGAACTGTATGATGCAATTATGGAGGCTATGCAGAAATGAACGACTACACCGGCAAGACAGCCATAACGTTTGGAGTCTTTGACCTACTCCATTTCGGCCATTTTGAGTTATTCCGCAGAATCCGAGAACTTGTTGGCGAAAACGGCAAGGTCTATGTGATGTTGCAAATCGACGAAATGATCGAAAAATACAAACCTGGATGCAAAAGTGTTTATGACTTTGCAACGCGGCAGAAGATGATTGAGACCCTGCGAACGGTTGATAAGGCGATTCCGTATGATGTTGTCGGAATTGACGCGGTCAAAGATCTCGATTTCAATATTCTTGTTGTCGGGCCAGAGCATACAAACGAGCGTTTTCAACGCCTTTTTAAGTGGTGTTCTGAGAATGGCAAGGATGTGGTAACATTGCCGAGAACTGAAGGTATTTCGACGACGAAGTTGAAAGCTATCATCAAGGATTTGTAGCATGATGCAGACACTTAAAGTGTGGTTACAAAATCTCTTAAAGACGTCAGTGTTTGGACGTCAGGTTTACCCGCGGTTGCAACGCTCTTGGAGGTCAATCGTCATTCCGATGCGGAGAAAACGATTGCACAAGCATGGGTATGACGTATTGTCCCGTCTGCATAAGTTGCTAACGAAAAATGGTATCCAATATTATTGCGAAGCAGGGACATTACTTGGAATAATCCGCGACGGGGGGTTCATCAAACATGATGATGACATAGATATCTGTGTACCCCCTGCGAAAATTGGGTTGTCGGATGTGTTGCAGACATTCGTTGATGCGGGATATGGCTTTGTTCAGTGCCTTGAATATGATGGGCAAATATTGGAGTTTACAATTAGGGATAGAACCGGCATAACTATCGATGTGTTTTCATGCAGGTATTCACCAGATGCTCCTGAAAAGATGTACGAGAGCTTCCCGCGATGGGATCCAAAGCGTTCGTACCCTAATGTACGTGCGAACCATTTGCTTGAGTTTGAATATGTAAGGCCGACGGGTGTCAAGCAAGTGACTGTGCATGGCGTAGAAACAATGATTCCGGAAAACTATATCGAAGTGCTGGATAGCGAGTTTGGCCCATGGCGCATTCCCGATCCATCCTTTAAGTCAGAGATGCTGAAACATAAAGAGTTGCCAGGCTTCTGCTACAGAATAGATTTGCAGAAAGCGTTGACGCTTCGTAAATGATAAGTGAAATTATGGAAAGACTTGTTATGACGTCGCGTCGACAATCCTGCAAAGTTTACAATAACGGGTGTTGAGAGACGAGACGGCTATGCTGTGTGAGATTTGAGTGTGCTGTTTGATCTCTCGTTCTGACGGGAGTTCATCGCGGCAGACGTACTCGAAGAAGGGCGGATGAGGCATGGTTGATGATTGTCTGACGGTTGTCGTTTCTGGAGAAAAAACGAAGAACGGAATCTGCCGGTATGATTCAGCAGGAAATTAACTTGAGAAAAAGGGGACATCAATGAAAAATGTTCTTGTAACTGGCGGCAGTGGCTATATTGGTAGCGTTGTCACGAAAAGGCTATTGGAACGCGGCTACGATGTAACCGTGTTCGACAATCTTGAACGCGGACATCGGTGCAATGCCGATGCAAGGTCGGAATTGATAATCGGCGATCTAAGGAATGCAGACGAGATTCTGGCAGCCATGAAGAAGGTCATGCCTGACGCAGTCTTGCATTTTGCGGCGTATGCACTCGTCGGCGAGAGCATGGCGAATCCGATGATGTACTTTGAAAACAATGTCAAAGGCGGTGTGAACCTGCTTTCGGCGATGGATGAGGTCGGATGCAAACGGATAATCTTCTCGTCGAGCTGCGCAACATACGGAGTTCCGCCAAGTCTGCCGATTGACGAGACCATGCAGCAGAAGCCGACGAACCCATACGGACATTCCAAGCTGATGTTCGAACAGATGTGTATCTGGCTTCAAGAGACAAAAGGATTCAAGCCTACGTTCCTGAGGTACTTCAATGCGGCAGGGGCGGCATTGGGTATGGTCGAAGATCATGAGCCGGAGACACACATCATTCCGAACGTGTTGAAGGTCGCTTTGGGGCAGAAGGAGTTTGTTCAGGTGTTTGGCGATGACTATCCAACGCCAGATGGAACATGTATCCGCGATTATGTGCATCTTGAGGATTTGTCAAGTGCGCATATCCTGGCGTTGGAGAAAGAAGCGGTAGGAGCATTCAACCTCGGTACGGGCAAGGGAATATCAGTAAAGGAAATCGTCGAGGCGTGTCGAAAGGTGACGGGGCATCCAATCCCCGTGAAGATGTGTCCGCGTCGTCCTGGAGATCCGCCGGCGTTGTATGCGAGTGGTAGCAAAGCTCGCGAGGTGATGGGCTGGAATCCGAAACACAGCGACATTGAGACGATTGTAAGGGATGCCTGGGCGGCGCATCAGAAGTTCCCGAATGGATACGAGGAGGGGGAATAGATGTTCTCGATTCTCATACTGACCGGGAACGAGGAGATAAACATCCGCGAGTGCCTTGAAAGCATCTCGTGGTGCGATGACATCTGGGTCTTGGATTGCGGATCGAAAGATCGGACGGTTGAGATTGCCAAGGAGATGGGCGCGAATGTCATTACGCGCCCATTTGACAATTTCGGGAATCAGCGCAACTACGGCATTGACAACTGTAAGTGGAAACACGAGTGGGTGTTCGACCTTGATGCAGACGAGCGGTTTACTCCTGAGCTGCGGGCGGAATGCGAAGAGTTGAGTAAGCGGGACGAAAAGAGCGCCTATTATGTGGCTAACAAAATGATGCTGATGGGGAAGTGGATCAAGCATGCAAGCCAGTTCCCTGTCTATCAGATGCGCTTCCACAAGCTTGGAGAGATACGCTTTGTCGCGCACGGACACGGCCAGCGAGAAGGTGAGGCAAAACGCGGCATCGGGTACATGAAGGAAGCGTATATTCACTACAACTTTTCTAAGGGTCTTGGTGATTGGTTTGAGAAGCATGCAAAGTATGCGCTAAGGGAGGCTGAACAGCAGATCGCTGATGAGAAGGCGAATATAGCCATTGTAGGGGATGATGCTCTTTCGCGGCGGCGTAGATTGAAGCGACTTGTGTCTAACTTGCCTGGGCGGGCATGGATAAAGCTATTTTACCTGTTATTCGTTAAGGGCGACATTTTGGACGGTCCTGTAGGATGGTTGTATTGACGAATGCAGGCACATTACGAATTCATGTGTACGGCGGTGTTGCGTGATTTGAGGAATATTGAAACCTCTCAGGGGGGGGGGGGGGGGGGGGTAAAATCCTTGTAATCAAGTTCACTATGCCATATGGCGATTGGCAGCTGATGGATGCTGCATGATGGAGATCGCCATATGTCATTTGATGAACAGTTAACCATTGTCGTTCCTGTGAAAAACGAGGAACGGAATTTGCCGGGGTGTCTTGAGAATGTCAAGGCGTTTCGGTATGTCGTGGTGGTGGATTCCGGCAGCACGGACCGGACGCTTGAAATCGCGGCAGAGTTCGGGCGCGAGGTGGTGCAGTTCAAGTGGAATGGCGAGTTTCCGAAGAAGCGCAATTGGATTCTGCGGAACTACAAGTTCAAGACGTCGTGGGTGATGTTCCTTGATGCGGATGAGCGGATTACGCCTGCATTCTGCGCGGAGACGGAGAAGACGCTGGCGGAGACGAAATGCAATGCGTTCATCTGCTACTATGACAACTGGTTCATGGATCGAATGCTTCGCCACGGCGATGTCATGCGCAAGACGGCGATTTTACGGCTTGGGACGGGAGAGTACGAGAAGATCGACGAACATGGGTGGTCCAGTCTGGATATGGAGATTCACGAGCATCTTCAAGTAGATGGAGAGATCGGTGTCATAAAAGCGCGTCTTGAGCATTACGACAAGCGGAGTCTTGAGAGCTATTACAAGAAGCATGAGGAATACGCCAACTGGGAGGCCAATCGTTACAAGGCGTTGAAGGGCGACTTCTCAAAACTCACGCGTCGCCAGCGCATCAAATACGGGCTCATCAAGCAGCCGTGGTTTGGCTTTGCGTATTTCTTCGCGTGCTACTTCCTCAAGCTCGGCATCCTCGATGGCAAACCGGGATATGTCTTCGCAAGAGGTAAATGGAAGTACTTTTCAAGTATCAGAAGGAAAATCAACCACGGAAAACACTGAACACACAGAACAAAGATATGGGAGTTTTGCCCCGCGTATTCTGTGAATTCTGCAGTTCATAGAGGACGGAGTAAATGAAATTGACACTGCCTAAGAAGGCGTTGGTTACTGGTGCGGCGGGTTTTCTTGAAAGCCATCTGTGCAGGCGGCTGCTTAAAGACGGATACGAAGTGACGGCGCTTGACAATCTATTTACGGGGACGAAGCGGAACATCGAGGAGCTGATGAACAATCGGTACTTTTCGTTTGTGCTGCATGACGTCACGTAACCGTTCTGGGGACAGTTCGACGAAATTGATAATCTGGCTTGTCCGGCGAGTCCGATTCATTATCAGCACAATCCCGTCGAGACGACAAAGTCGAGTGTCCTCGGTATGATGAACATGCTGGAACTTGCGCTCAAAACCAAGGCGAAGATTCTGCATACTTCCACGAGTGAAATCTACGGCGATCCGCTTGTCATCCGCAAGTCGAGAGCTACTGGGGGAACGTCAACACCATCGGAATCCGTAGCTGCTACGATGAGGGCAAGCGTTGCGCCGAGACGCTGGCCGCCGACTATCGCCGCGAATACGGTATCGATGTCCGTATGGTGCGTATCTTTAATACGTATGGACCGCACATGCATCCGAACGATGGACGTGTCATCTCCAATTTCATCATGCAAGCCTTGAACAACAAGGATATTACGCTATTCGGAGATGGTGAGCAAACGCGCTCGTTCCAAAACTGAGATGATCTTATCGAGGCGATACGCCGGTACATGAAATTGCCATGCGAGGTGATTGATGCCTTTTGTGCGAAACATCAACTTGGCGCATCTGTAATCAACACTGGCAATCCAGACGAATATACCATCAACCAGCTCGCAGAAGAAACATTGAAGCTGATTTCCGAATCGAAGTCTCAGTTAATCTATAAACCGCTTCCGCCAGACGATCCCACGCGCCGCAAATCCGACATCACCCTCGCCAAAGAACTCCTCAACTGGTTGCCCAAAGTCCCGCTGAAGGTTGGACTCGCAAAAACAATCGAATATTTCCGTACCTTGCAGGAATAAAACCATGCCTTCTGCGGCTGCTATTTCCTCAGGCTCGGCTTCCTTAATGGAATCGCCGGTTCCCATTGGCACGATTGCAAGGTTTGTGGTATCCGTGGATCGTGGGTCGGGAGATCGCAAAGTTGATACACCACAAGAAGTCGATAATCGGTGCGTACGAAAAGAATAATAGATAAAGCAACCGTCTCGGAAATGCTTCGATTTGTTGCCGTAGGTGGGGTTTCTTTTTCCGTTGACATCGTAACGCTTATCATCCTGCAAGAGACGCTATTTAGTAACATTAGCGGTGGATTATTTATATCAACTGCAATCGCATTCCTCGTCAGTCTTGCCGTTCATTATGCTTTGACTGCATTTTGGGTGTTTAGAGAACATCGGGTGAATACTGTACGGGAGCATTTCTTAGCTTGCGTTCTCTTTGTCGTTACAAATGTGATTGGACTGGCAATAAATGAATTGCTTTTGTGGGTTGGTGCTGTGCGACTTGGTTTTCACTATGTAGCAGTTAAGATCTTTGCTGCTGGAGTTGCCATGGTTTGGAATTTCCTTTGTCAGAAGAGTTTCATATTCGCAAAAGGAGAAGGACATGAGTGCTAAATTGCTGTCGATTGTCTGCCCGTGTTACAATGAGGCCTCTTGTGTAAGTGCTTTTTCCGAGGCAATTAAGGACTCGGTTCCTTCGAATCAGTTGTATGAAGTTGTTTTTGTTGATGACGGATCGACAGATGAAACGCTTGTAAAGATTAAGGAGCTTGCCAAGCAAGAAAAAGGAATTCTGCGATATATCTCTTTCTCCAGGAATTTCGGAAAAGAGTCGGCTTTGCTGGCAGGATTGAAAGGGGCAAAAGGCGATATTGTCGTGACGATGGATGTTGATCTTCAAGATCCGCCGTCCTTTCTTCCGCAGATGTTGGAGGGAATAGAAAGTGGCTATGACTGTGTTGCCACACGACGTTGCACAAGAGCAGGGGAACCGCCTATAAGAAGTTGGTTTGCCAGAAGGTTTTATTCGCTAATGAAGCATTTTTCCGATGTCGAATTGGTTGATGGTGCGCGCGATTATCGGATGATGACGCGAAAGGTTGTTGACGCCATCGTTTCTATGCCGGAAAACAATCGTTTCACGAAAGGGATCTACCAGTGGGTCGGTTTTAAGACGAAGTGGATTGCGTTTGAGAATATTGAACGCGTTGCGGGGGAAACGAAATGGAGTTTCTGGAAGTTGTTTAAATATGCAATTGATGGGATACTGGCCTTTACAACAGCTCCGCTTCAAATCGCATCGTGGCTTGGAATACTGTGTTGTGTCGGTGCTTTCATATCATTGCTGTGGATATACATTAAGGCGTTGATTGTTGGGAATCCTGTCGCCGGATGGCCGTCGTTGGCATGTATCATCATATTTCTCGGGGGGTTGCAGTTGTTTGGTCTCGGAATATTGGGTGCATACCTTTCTAAAGTGTATTTGGAGACGAAGAGGCGTCCTATGTATTTCATTCGCGAGGAGGGTTGAGATGAAGGCGTTTTTGAGAAATGTAGGGGTTGAACTCTCGGCAACATCATGGCGGCAATTCCTTGCCGTTACGTTTGTCGTCTTTGCCGTTTACGGTATGTTGCTTCTTAACCCTGTGACGGCTTATGATTTCAATGCTGCCAAGGGGGATTTTCTCCAGGTTTTTCTCACGTATTTCTTTATGCACCGCATCGTCCAAGGTTTGGTGGCAGGTGTTTTTCATGACTTTACCCCATTCTGGACGTTGGTGGTAGGACTGGGACTTTTGACCTGCGCTGGGATGCTCATTTTGTTGTTATTTAAACGACTTGGATTCAACAAAGGACATTCATTGATTGGTGTTGCGTTGTGGCTATCGACGCCTTTTTTCTTCAATCGCTCAATCTACCAGCATGCTTTCCCTTCGGAGACTTTGGCGTTTTGTTGTGACGCACTGGCCATGTTGGGATGGCTTGAATTGAAGAGGACACAATTTAATAAATACCTTTGGACGTTGGTGGTGGCGCTATGTGCGATTTCGGCAAGTGTTTATCAAGCGCATGTCAATCTCCTTCTGACGGGTCTTATGGGGATTGTTGTATTGGATCAGAAAGGCAGAAACAAGACTGTCATAATGGAATGGATGCAGATTGCAGGGATTTTGTTCGCTTCGGTTATCGTTTGGTTTGTAATAAATCACGGACCGATGTTGATTGCCAAGCTAATTGGCATAGAAATCCCTAAATCTGGCGGTGCTCACGATACCATTTACTGGTTTACGGGCGATCACTCTTTCTTGGTAAATGTCAAGTCGTTATTTGTGGGCCTTGTCCTGAACTGGGTGTATAATGCTTTTTTTGTATTTGGTTTGAGATGTGTTCTGGTGGCGATATGTTTCTTTTTCGCGATGTCTATAGTGTGGTGTATTAAGCGAAAGTGGTATTGTGCATTGGCTTCGATAGGGGTAGCGTTGTCGGTGTTTGTTTTCCCCGTGATTCAGTGCAGTTTTGCGAATCTGCGAACGTTTTACTGTTTTATGCCGCTGATTGCCTTGTCGGGAATGTTGTTACTTCAGATGTCATCGAGAAGGCTTTTGACTGCGGTTTTAATGACGATAGTGGCATTGGGGTTGGCGCATGAAACCTCAACGCTGTATTACTACAACTGGAAAGTCAAGGAACATGATAAGTTGCACATGTCAATCGTGGCGCAAGATCTGTGGAAGAAATACGGTTTAAAAATCAATAAGCCGGTTGCGATAATTGGGGGATGGAAACATTATCCAACATGTTGGGAAGATCTGCGTCCGTTCCGGCAACTTCCGCTCATAAATTATCCTTTTACGACATATTCAAACATGTCGTGTATCTCAGTTCCGCGGGAGATTTATATGGTTGCCCGCGAAAAGATAGGACTTCTTGTACCCATGCCAGATTTGCAGACGTATAGCAGGCTGTGCGCTGATATAACATTGCTGAATTCGCCTGCATATCCGGCATCTGGCTATATAGTCGAAAAGGATGGGGTGATTGTGGTCAACTTGGGACTGCATAATTCCCAGTGGGGGGTGTTCCGATATAAAGACTACGCAACACCTAATGAGAAATTGCTAGAACGGACGCTTCGATTGAACAAACTTGACAATTTTCTTTTTGAGGCAACTTCTCCGTTTCGTAAGTTGGCGAAAGATTATCCCTGGACATTGGTTTTGGAGCCGGAAGGATTGGCAAAGAAATAAATGTCGGAAACCGTTAGTAATAAGATCAAGAACATGAGCATTGTGTGCGCAATGCTTGTGCCTTTCATCCATGTTGGCAGACCATCGGTAGTTGGTAGCCCTGGCTGGTGGATGTATCAGTTTACCGCTGAGGGTGTATCTCGGATTGCCGTACCATTTTTCTTCATCTGTTCTGGTTATTTCTTATCCAAGCATTTTGCAGACAAGTGTTGGTATTCTGCCGAGGTCAGAAAGCGTATTAAGACATTGCTGACTCCATACGTGCTGTGGTCATTGATTTTCTATTTGTTCATCTCTGCTTTATACATGATTGCGCCGGATAGTCCCGTTTGCTACAGGATAGCCCAGAAGATGCCTGTTTTTTCGCGCATATTGTTGGCTTTCGGATTGTCGCCAGAGAAATTGCCGATGTTGTATCCGCTCTGGTATCTGCGTTTTTTGTTTGTAATGGTACTCGTGAGTCCTGTCTTTTCCGCAGGATACAAACATTTTAAATCCAGTCTTTTAATTTTCTTGGCTGCTTTGTACCTAACCTTTAATCCGGGTGAGGGAAGCCCTATTGGCGTTCATATTGGATTTCCTTTCGAGGGTGTATTTTACTTCTACTGTGGTATTCTACTTCACGATGATAAGATAAGGACGAATGTCAAGAGAGTAAGTTGCAAACCTATTATGTTGCTAGGTGGGGGGGCTTTTACGCTGATTCTGGCACGTGCACTGATAGTAAGATATGTGGGACACTCATTTTGTCTCATTAAGCCGTTATTTATACCTTTGAGCCTCATTACAGTCTGGTCGGTTATCTCGAAAAATGCATGGTCAAACAAGTTTGCCTCGCTCTCGTTTCTTGTTTATGTCACACATGTTTTCGGTCTTCAGCTTTTTTCATTTGTATTTGGTCGTGATTCTGATAACGTGTGGATGTTGTTGGGCCGAGTCAGCTTCGGATTATGCTTTGCGTTTTGTTTGTCCTACTTGCTGAAGAACGTTGTTGGTAGTCGCGTGAGTCTGCTTTGGGGGGGACGACGATAGAATGGTGCGACAACTGGAGTGATTTATAATTGATCTATCCGTTAAAATACTTGCTAAGACGAAAAAATCATATCAGACGTTGTCTAGAAAAATTTGCACAACTTAGCGCACGACAGGTCTTTGTTGTTGATTGCTTCTCGACGGATGGCAACGATAAGATTGCCGCCGAAATGAACGCGTTGGTCGTTCAAAGCGAATGGCCGGGTTTATATGCGCCGCAGTTAGATTGGGTACTTGAAAATCTGTCGATAACGTCAGAATGGGTTATGCTCCCTGATGCAGATGAATACTTTTTGCCCGAAGCGATTAAAGAGATACAGGAGAAACTGCCAACTCTTCCTAAGGATGTAACGGGTGTAGAAAGTTAGCGGCGCACTAGATTTTTGGCGGATGGGCGAAACGCGGGATTTCCCCTGTCAAGGTGCTTCGGATTTTTCGTAGTGGCAAGGCACTCTGTGAGGAACGCTGCATGGATACGCACATACAGCTAACGGAAGGGTGAGCGGTTGAGTTCGCAAACGGTTTTGTGGATCATAATCTCAACACCTTTGAGTGGTGAAAGAGAAGCATCGCGGCTACGCGAAGCGTGAGGCGATGGATGCACTTGAAATCATGCAAGAGTTGAAAAGAGGCTCAAGTGTCAATGTGAAGATTGATGGTCAGGCTGCTACAAAACGGAGAAAGAAATATCAATACTACAGGCTGCCGCCCTATTTTCGGGCCGTCGTCTACTTCTGCATCCGCTATTTCCTCAAGCTCGGCTTCCTTGATGGAATCGCCGGCTTTCGCTGGCACTTCTGGCAAGGACTGTGGTATCGGTGGATTGTGGATCGGGAGATCGGGCGGATGAAGTCGTGAGTTTGAGTTGGGAGTTGTGGTTATCTGTAAGGGAGAGTGGGTAACGGGTTCTTTCAAAATTGATGGGGTAAACGACCTGAAGTCTGGCATTTGCGAGAAATTTTCTCACGCCACGGCAATTGGCCGCGATTTTGTGGTATGGTGTAAAAGTGTCAGACCCTTCTGTATAAGATTTACTGTATATGAATGATGAACGGGATAGTGAATGCTACACGCTCTACACATAACCGCCCCTTGAGGGGGTTCGCGACCCATGGGGATGCGAACACGCCGAGCGAACGCGAGAGCCGAGCTGAAATCTTTCCGTGTATTCCGTGGTTGACTTTAAGAGGGGTCAATGTTGAGGTGAAAGGGCAGGAATGAACCTTAGGATATTCATATCGAGCGTGCAGAAGGAGTTTGCGGAAGAGGATCTAAGGGAAGCAGAAAATTCGCAAGGCATTCAGTTCTTGGGAAAACGACGGAGGAACCCAGTCGGGGCCCAAGTCGGTTGAGGAAAGAATATTGTCTAGCCTGGCAACCATGGAACTGAGTAGTGCGGAGCTTGCGATAGCAATTGGGCAGCATTCGCTATCGTGGAAGCTCAAGCTGAGGATTAAGGAAATGCTTGAGGATGGCATGATAGAGTACACTATTGCGGAGAGAATATGGTAAACTATGGCTGGTGCCTAAAAAGCAACAATGGGTGCTTTGGGGGCAATGTTTGAAAGGGTGTTGAGTTGGTCATTGACGCACTGTTAGGGTCAAAGGGTAAGGTTGCCCTGCTTACGGCGCTGTTTGACGGCAGACAGCGCAGGATTCATATACGCGAATTGGCCAGGAACGCGGGATTGAGCGCACCAAGCCTGATGCGCGAGGCCAAGGCTCTGGTCAAGATCGGTCTTCTGCGGGCAGAGAAGGACGGGAACAGGGTTGATTACTGTGCCAATGTCGATTCTCCGTTGTATCCCGCGCTGACTGAATTGGTTCAGAAGACTACGGGGCCTGAAGCCGCCCTGCGTGAGGCGTTCGCCGACAGCGATAACGATGTCGTGTTCATATATGGTTCGCGCGCCAAGGGATGCGAGCGCGCGGATAGCGACTGCGATGTGTTTGTGGTAGGCCGAGAAGGATTGCGAAAGATCGCCGCGCGAGTAGGAGAAGTGGCGAACAGGATTGGGCTCGAGGTAAATCCGTATGTCGTCACGCCGGAGGAGTTCAAGCGCCGTGTCGCGTCTGGCGATCATTTTCTCGGCGATGTCATGTCTTCGCCTAAGATATTCTTGAAGGGAAGTGAAGATGAGCTTGGAGGATTGGCATAAGTTTGGGTGGTTGAAGCCGCATGAAACCAGTTTTGAGGAGCTTAGCAATCTGCTTGCGATAGCAGATCGGGACATTGCCGATTCCGGGGTAGATTCTCTTTCTGCAGACTGGCGGTTTGGCATAGCATACAATGCCGCTCTGAAACTGTGCACGATGATGCTGTACGATGCCGGCTTTATGCCAGAAAAGGCACTGGCGCACTATAGGACATTGCTGTCGATTCAGTATACGCTCGGGGAACACAGGAAGCAGGATGCGGAGTATCTTGATGCATGTAGAGTGAAACGCAATCATGTCGAGTATGATTATGTCAACGGCGCAAGCGAGACCGAGGCGAGTGAACTGGTGGATTTTGCCAAAGCACTTCGTGCCGAAGTTGTTGAAAAGTTGAAAGCAAATTATCCTGATCTTGGAATAGCTGAGGAGGATCCTCCGGAATGAGCAAGAGTTTGTGACTCCTGCGCAAACTACTATACGGCTAAAACCTTTTCGTGTATTCCTTTAAGCAACTAACGCCAAACTGAGGAAATGTATTACCTCAACAAAATCGTCGGCTTCCTAATCAGCCCAATCGGCATTGCAATCTTTGGCGGGGTGATTGCTTTCCTGTGTGCGAAGCGGGAGCATCGCCGCGCGGCCAAGTGGTTCGGTGGATTGACGGTCGTCTGGTTTTGGCTATGGATGACGCCGATCATGAGCTTGGTTGTTGGCGTTCCTCTTGAACGCGAGTTTCTTGTTGATGGCAAGGTGCCGGCAGTCGAGATGTTTCCAAAGGCCGATGCCATCGTTCTTCTCGGTGGTAGTATGGGCGTAGAGACGAACTTGAGCTCGTATGCCGAAATGTGGGGAAGTGCTGATCGCGTATGGCAGGCGGCACGGCTTTACAAGGCAGGAAAATCAACGAAGGTAATTGCAACGGGGGATCATGCAATAGACAGTACATTGGGCTTGTTGCTTGAATTTGGCGTTGTCAAGGATGATGTTTGTTTTATGGACGCTCGCAACACCGAGGATGAGGCAAAGGGTATAAGAGAGATTCTTAGCCGTGTAGAACTTGTAACGGGGAGTGGAGGAGTAGGTGAGTTGAGAGTGGAGGAGTTGAGCCGTGTAGAGGTGGAGAGGGGGAGAAGGCGGCCGAAGATTTTACTTGTGACGAGTGCATGGCATATGAAGCGGGCAAGCTTGATGTTCGAGAAATATGCGCCGAGTGTGGAAGTTGTCTGCGCACCCGCAGATTTTGAAAACTCCATTGTGGCGGAAAGACCGTTTTCTTTATCGGATTTTCTGCCCGATCCTGGGGCGTTCATGGGAAACAGTGTTGCCTTGCATGAATGGGTAGGGATTGTGGGGTATAAACTGTTTAGATGAAACTCGCAGTTCTCATTACCAGTCATAATCGCAGGGAATCAACTCTTGGTTGCCTGTCACGTCTACTTCCGCAGCTTGGCGAAGATGCCAGAGTTTATCTTGTTGATGATGGCTCCCATGATGGAACTGCGATAGCCGTCGCTGACTTGAAAGACAAAAGGATCAATGTCATTAATGGCAATGGACAGCTTTATTGGGCGAAAGGAATGTTAAAGGCATGGGAAGCGGCGGTTGCAGAAAGAAATGATTGGGATGCTTTCCTATGGTTGAATGATGATACGGAGTTGCGGGTGGATGCGGTTGATAGGATGCTGGCTGCCAACGACGGCGAGAAGATTGTCGTCGGCGAATTGGAGAATGCTAATGGCGAGATTGTATATGGTACACGCCCTGATGGTTTGTTTACTGGCAACTGTGTCCTTGTCCCGCGAAAAGTATATGAGCGGCAGGGAATGATTTGCGGAGACTATTCTCATGCATGGGCGGACAGCGACTATGCGATACAGGCAAGGCGAGCGGGAATAGAAGTCATAAGTGCGGGTGTTGTAGGTAAGACGGAAGGACATCCGAATAGACCAGAGCTGACTGGGTTGACATTGAAAGAGCGCTGGAGATCTATGAAAGATTCAAAAGGTTGGAATCTCCATGACCTTTGGCTTTACCGGCGTAGAAATTGGGGTGTGGTTGCGGCGATCGCCAGTTGCACACACCTTTGTTTGCATGTCTTGTGCGCTGGTTCTGTACGTAAAACTTTGATTAAGTGTGCCCCATGGTTCATAATGTGGCTTGGCTATCTGGCTTTTGCGTTATGGATTAGAAGACATTATGATGTGACGGCTTCTCGCTTCCAGATTCATGGATACGACTACGCGGATTATTCGTGGTTTCTTACCGATTGGCATGAAATATTGTATCCGCGACCAAGACATCCGCTTTGGGGAATAATGTTCTTTCCGTTGGCGGTAGTGTTGGGTTGTGTAAAGACTGTTTCTCTGAGTTGTTGTTTGTTTATCATAAATGCATTTTTCGCTGCTATGATGACGGCCTGTGTGTGGCTTGTAGCGAAAGTATTGAAATGCGGATAGGGCGCTGGCCTTTTGTATGGAAGTTTCGCTTCTTCATTGCTGCTTGGGGAAATGCCCGAGAGTTTTGCCATCTCCGCCCTATTGGGCCTTTACGGCTTTCTCGCTGTATGTGCGTGGCGATAGCGGCGATAAAAAGTGGATTACGTTGGGTATTGTCGCCAGTGGCATCACCATTACCCAAGGGTGTTAAGGTTTTCTTGCTTCGGTACATCTCTTAGGCGAAAGAACAAATCAAGGACAAGATAGGAAGATTGTTGCGCATGGCGTCAGTAGGAGTGGCAGTTGCTTTGTCCATTGGCTTCCTGTTTATTGTAGTGTGGGTTTTTCGTAAATGGCCGGAATATCATTGTTCGGTCTTGTGGCAAGAACGAAAAAGAGTCGGTCCATGTTTGCATGGGTAATTGCAAAACTTCGCTCCGAAGACAAATTGAGTATCGCAGCAGCAAGAAGACGGGGGCTAGCGTATTTTACGGCTAGATGGAAAATATGCGGCGTTTTTTACGGCGGTGACGTAAAAAACGCCGTCGGCATATGGATTATGATATGGTAGAATGTATTTCGCCATGTTAAAAAAGCGATTGATGAAAGATACCACAGGGAGTTATTTCCTGTTTGGTCCAAGAGGTACAGGCAAGACAACCTGGCTTGAAGAGCGGTTTCCTGATGCTGTGCGTATCTCGTTGCTTGATTCTGCCGTGAAACGGGATCTACGTGCATTCCCGGAAAGATTGGCAGAATACATCGGACCTGTTATGGAAGGCCAAACCGTTATCATTGATGAAATACAGCGCGCACCGGGCTTGCTTGAGGTCGTTCATGCTTTAATGGACAGGCGGCGCGGGCTTCGTTTTATCATGACTGGGTCAAGTGCAAGAAAACTCAAGCGTAATGCGTCGGTCGACTTGCTGGGAGGGCGTGCAGTCAAACGAACGTGCCATCCTTTTATTGCGGCGGAAATGGGCGATGACTTCAATTTGCAGGATGCCTTGCGGCTTGGGATGATTCCGCTCGTCCGATATCCCGTGGCGGCTAAGAGTGAAGATGTACTCAAGACGTATCTTGATTTGTATCTCGAGGAGGAAATCACGGCAGAAGGGGTGATACGGAATCTTGATTCGTTTTCGCGATTCTTGAAAGTTGCAAGTTTCTCGCATGGCAGCGTCCTTTCGGTAAGTGGCATATCAAGAGAAGCTGGAATCAAGCGCTCGACGCTGGATTCCTACTTTGACATACTGGAGGAAATGCTTGTGGCATCCAGGTTGCCGGTGTTCAACAAGCGGGCGAAGCGTCAGCTCATAGGCCATGACAAATTCTATTTCTTCGACGCTGGCGTTTTCAGGTCATTGAGGCCCAAAGGACCGCTGGACAACCCGAATGAGATTGATGGTGTTTGCCTGGAGGGGCTTGTGCATCAGCATCTCCGGGCTTGGAACGACTATCTGGACGAGCCGAACGAACTCTATTTCTGGAGAACCAAGAACGGCGTTGAGGTTGATTTCGTCATCTATGGGGAATCGACGTTTATCGCGCTGGAGGTGAAAAATTCGACGCATGCAGAGCGAAGAGACGCGGCATCGCTGGAATCGTTTATCTCGGACTATCCACAGGCGAAGGGATTATTGCTGTATCGTGGGGAAAGAACGATGCAGGTTTCGCAGCATGTAATGGCTGTTTCAGTTGAACAGTTCTTGAGGGATTTGGTTCCTGGGCGGGATATCTGCACGTGGGGTAGTCGATAGTAGTTATTGGGGAATAGAAGAGGTGAAGGTTAAGAGTTGGAGGTTTAAGTTGGAGTTGGAAAAGCCACAAAGAGCGCAAAAGGATTCAACCACTGAATACATGGAAGGAGAAAGAAAATGGACAAATCACTTAATGACTATGTGAAGACCGCGGACTGGAAGTCCGAGAAGCACGTGCCGGCGATCGCCGCGCCCGAGAAAGTGGCGGCAGGCGAGACTTTCGAGGTAGAGGTCTCCGTCGGCAAGGAGATTCCGCATCCGAACACGATCGAGCAACACATCGTGTGGATCGCGCTCCACTTCGTACCGGAGGGCTCGCCCGTCTCGGAAGGGATCGGACGTGTCGGCCTTTCCTCGCACGGGTCCGTCGCGTCTACGGCGTCGGCGGCGAAGTTCTCGCTCGCGCTTCAGAAGGGCGGCGAGTTCCACGCGACGGCGTACTGCAACCTCCACGGACTCTGGTTGAGTTCGTGCCCGGCAAGGGCGCGGCGGCTCGAGGACAAAATTGGAGAGAATAGATGAAGAGGAATATTGTCTGTATCGGCGCGGGATACATTGGCGGCCCCACGATGGCGGTGATCGCCAAGATGAACCCCGACCGCAAGGTTATGGTCGTGGACATAAACGCCGAGCGGATCGCGGCATGGAATTCGCCGGATTACGCTTTGCCCATCTACGAGCCGGGGCTTGTCGATGTGGTGAAAGAGGTCAGGGGCAGGAACCTGCTCTTCAGCACGGACATCGAGGGCGCGGTCAAGGAATGCGACATCATCTTTGTCGGTGTGAACACCCCAACAAAGATGTTTGGCAAAGGGGCCGGCCGCGCAAGCGACCTCCAGTATTGGGAGGCAACGGCTCGCGAGATAAAGAAGTTCGCGGAAGGTGACAAGATTATCGTTGAGAAGTCCACGCTCCCTGTCCGCACGGCGGCCGCGATGGAGGCAATCCTGAACGATCATGCCGAGCATGAGTTTACCGTTCTTAGCAATCCCGAGTTTCTGGCGGAAGGAACGGCGATTAAGGATCTGCTTGAACCAGATCGCGTCCTGATCGGCGGTCCGCAGACGGAAGCCGGGCTCGCTGCGATACGGGAAGTAGTCAATATATATGCGGCATGGATTCCAAAAGAAAAGATACTGACGACGAATGTATGGTCGGCAGAACTGACGAAGCTCGCGGCAAACGCATTCCTCGCCCAGCGCGTGTCGTCCATAAATGCCATTGCCGGACTTTGCGAAGCGACGGGGGCGGATGTCGATGAGGTGGCGCGGGTCGTGGGGACTGACAAACGCATCGGACCAAAGTTCCTGAAAGCTGGCCCGGGGTTTGGCGGTAGCTGCTTCAAGAAGGACGTGCTCAACCTTGTGTATCTCTGCGAAACGTTCGGTCTGCATACGGCAGCCGAATACTGGATGAGTGTCATCAAGATGAATGAACATCAGCAGGAACGCATTGTCTCGCGACTCTTCAAGGAAATGTTCAACACACTGGCAAACAAGAAGATCGTCCTGTTCGGTTTTGCTTTCAAGGCGGATACCGGTGATACACGGGAGACGCCGGCGGGAACGGTGGCCCGGTTGTTGGCGGAAGAGCATGTAAAGATTACGGTTACGGATCCTAGGGCACTGGACAATGCGAGGAGGGATTTATCTGATCTGGACGGTGTTATCTATGAGTCTGACGAATACACGGCCTCGGAGGACGCCGATGCAATTGTGTTGATGACGGACTGGCGGCATTATCCCTCGCTTGACTGGCGGCGAATCTACGATTCCATGCGTAAGCCCGCCTTGGTGTTCGACACGCGCAACTGCCTAGATGCGGCAGAGTTGAGGAAGATAGGCTTTAAGGTATTGAATATCGGGAAGTAGTGGATCAATTGTTAATCATGAAGGTCGTAATACAAGGGATGGCGCGTCGCCGATGAAAATTTCAATCATAACGGCTTGCTATAATAGCGAGAAGACGATTCACACGGCGATTGAGTCCGTGTTGTCGCAAAAGGACGTGGACATCGAGTACATCGTTGTCGATGGCGGCTCGACCGATGGCACGGTTGAGCAAATTAAAAATGGAAAATGGAAAATGGAAAATGTCGGCAGACGTTTTACATTTACGTTCATCAGTGAGCCGGACAAGGGTATGTACGACGCTATCAACAAGGGCATTAAGATGGCGACTGGCGACGTCATCGGCATCCTGAACGCGGATGATGTGCTGGCGACTGATGAAACTCTTGCGAAAATTGCCGCGCAATTTGAGGGAAGAGGGAAAGGAGAAGAGGGGACAGGGAACACAGGACACGGGACAGAAAAGATTGAGGCGCTTTACGCCGACATCCGGTTTGTGAAGGAAGGGAAGACGGTCGAAGCGTTGCGGTCCGCCAAAACAGTTCGCTACTGCTCGGCACGGCGGTGGCGTCCCTGGATGTTCCGGTTCGCGGCAATGGTGCCGCATCCGTCGTTCTACGTGAGGCGCGAGTTCTTTGAGAAACTGGGCGGCTATTCGCTTGATTACCGTATCTGTGCTGATTTCGAGTTGGAGTTGCGCTACCTGTATCTTGCAAAACTCAAGGCGGCGTATTTGCCGGAATGTGTGGTCGTGATGCGCATGGGTGGCGCCTCCACCGCCGGCTGGCGCTCGAACGTCGAGATCAACCGTGAGGACCTTCACGCGCTTCGTGCCCACGGCATCTGGTCTTGCCTTCCGCTTATCTACCTCAAGTACCTCTTCAAAATCTGGGGCTTCGTGTTCAGAAAGGGGAAGGGTAACGGAATTTTGTAGCCTCTCGTCTATGGCTTCACCCCACGGCTTGCCGGGGGCAGTATAGCAAATTATCTGAATCGAATCACTCGCGCCGAGGCGCGAGCGGGGGAGGGCTGTGTTAAAAAGTTTTGCCCGGCGGCTCACCCGGAGAGTGGACACCACCACCTATGCCTCGCCGACCAAGTTACAGGCAAGCCCGCCGCCCGCGCTTCGCGCGGGAATGTAAATGCGGATAAGATGTCACCGCAACTTTTCAGTTTTCAACTTTTCAACCCGTAGGCTGAAATTTCAGTTGCCGGAAATGGGCGTGATATGATAGAAATTTTCCCGCCTATCCGTTTGTGGATGTCGGTTGAAGTGTTCGTGGTTTGTCAAAAGGTATGGATGTGTCTGTCATAGGAAGGAGTGTTGCGATGAGACGGTTTCTGTGTGGAACGTTGTGCGTGTTGACCGGTTTTGCGTCAGTATCGTCGGCCGTGACGGGAGCTGTTGCGGAGACTGTCCATTTTTCTGTCGGGGAAGTCCCGCAAGGCTGGACGGTTGAGAACGGGGAATACCGTTCTCCTGAATATTCCAACGCCGTCGATCGGATCGAACTTCGTTATTCCGGTGCGGGGGCTTCCGCGTCCGCCACGGTAAGCGCGTTCTCGAAACAGGGTGGTGAAACGACGGTCGCGACGTTTACTGCGGTATCTTCCGCCGCGTCGTTCGACTTCCCCGATACCACCGATTTCCGTTCGTTCCGCATAACGCCTATAAACGGCCTTACGCTTTCGTCGTTCGCGGCATACGTATCGGCGGAGGCTTTGGATGCGCCGTCCGGCGTGACGATTTCGAACAACATCACCGGCACGTCGTTCGACGCTTCGTGGAGTGCCGTCGATGGCGCGACGGGCTACAAGGTTTACGTATGGACCAATGCGGTTGTCGGGGCATCGGCAGGTACGGCGGTGTGGCAGGAGACAATGCCCGGGGCGACCAATGATGCGAATAACACAGTACTGAACGACAATAAATTTGCGGCATGCTTTGCAAATCCGGGCTGGACAAGATTGGGTAAAGCGGGATATCCAACAGGCGAGAATGGAACGATAAGAATAGGTACGGCTAGCGAAACCGGCTGGATTCAAACCCCGCAGATCAACTACGCTGCCGATGGCATGGCGTTGCGTTTCTTCGCTAAGGCCAATGCAACGAATACGAAATCAATGGACATCGCCATTGAGCGTGTTTCCGGCGGGGTTGCGACCCTTGCTGGAACCGCAACCCTCACGACGGAAATGCAAGATTTTACCATCGTGTTGCCTGATTGGGGAAGTGGCGACTGCATCCGGTTTAATTCTATTACGAACGGCGATAAACGCACAATAATCGGGTCGGTTGCTGTTGTTTCCGGTTATTCCGATGGGAGCGTTACGCCGTTGTATATCGTGGACGGACTTGACGTCGGCTCGGCAACGTCCCATTCGTTTACCGGGTTCCCGTCCGTGCCGGTGCAGTTCGGCGTCGAGGCATACGGGCGGCACGGGATATCTTCTGCAACGTCGGAGACGATCGAAGTCGATCTCGCGAATCCCGACAAGGTGGCGATTCTTAACGCCTGCCCGTTGTCATCGCTTGCTGGGACAGCCAACACCTACTCGCAGAGCTTTGATTCGCTGTCGGCAATAACGGCTACGACAGGTAACAAGGATTTGCTGAACGGCACGACGATTCTCTACTGGCAGTTCTATAAGGGTAGCGATGCGGCGAACTCTATCAAACACAACAGCGGAACAGGGAACACTGGCGGGCTGTATGCGCTTGCTGCGAATCTGGATCTTCCCGAACGTGCCCTCGGCGCCTATTCCACGAGAAACGACGAGTTCTCATTCGGCATCGCGTTCACAAACGATACCGATAGAACGATAGTCCTTTCATCCATCGCGTATTCTGCGCAGCAGTGGGGATTCAACAACACCACCAACCAGACGCTTTCCGTCTCCGTAAAAGTGGTGGACGGCCTTGACTGGATTTCCGCATATGGCGACGGCTGGATGGAACTGAACTCAACCAAATCAGCCGTTTATGGTTCGGGAGACACGCATGACACACCTGTCTCTACGCCTGTCATGGTCGATCCGCAGGAGGAAATTGCCATCGCTTCAGGTCAAGTGCTGATGCTCAAATGGACGGTTCATTCATTGAAATCCGGTACGGCCGGCATGATGGGTATTGATGACGTGTCTATGACGTTTGCTGTCCAGCGTTCAAAAAACGCGCTTGTCATTCGGCTTGCGGGCAATACGGAAAA
Source organism: Kiritimatiellia bacterium (assembly GCA_017962315.1). GTDB lineage: Bacteria > Verrucomicrobiota > Kiritimatiellia > RFP12 > UBA1067 > RGIG8368. The sequence continues at coordinate 42,937 of JAGCVN010000069.1, read as the reverse complement.
ATAACGGGGGATGATGTGAAGGTTGTACTTCTGGCGGGAGGTTTGGGTACTCGTATCAGCGAGGAAAGCCAGTTCAGGCCAAAACCGATGGTCGAAATCGGGGGGATGCCGATTCTTTGGCATATCATGAAAACGTATTCGCATTACGGGTTCAATGAATTTGTGGTTTGTGCAGGGTACAAACAGCACATCATCAAAGATTGGTTCGCGAATTATTTTTTACATAGCGCAAATGTCACCTTCGACTATCGGGAGGGCAAGAATGAGATGACGGTGCATGATTGTGCGTGTGAACCCTGGAGCGTGACCATTGTGGACACGGGGTTGCGCACGATGACGGGGGGGCGTATCGCGCGTGTCCGCGAGTATATCGGCGACGAACCGTTTATGATGACGTATGGTGACGGTGTCTGCGACGTCAACATCAATGATCTTCTCGCATTCCATCAAGCGCACAGAAAGATTGCGACGCTGACCGCAGTCGTCCCCGAACAGCAGAAGGGGATCCTCGATATCGGCGAGAACAATTCCGTCCGGGCGTTCCGCGAGAAGTCGTCCGCCGATGCAGCGCCGATCAACGCCGGCTACATGGTGCTCAACCCTGAGATTTTTCACTATCTCGGCGGGGACGATTGTGTCTTTGAGCGCGAGCCGTTGGAGCAACTTGCCGTAGCAGGAGAACTCAAGAGTTATGTCCACCGCGGATTCTGGCAGTGTATGGATAACATCCGTGAACATGACATACTTGAGAAGCTCTATGCGGAAGGCAAAGCGCCGTGGAGGGTGTGGGAATAAATGACAGCCATGTTGGATGTGTATCGAAACAAGCGTGTGTTGGTTACCGGTCATACGGGGTTTAAGGGGGCATGGCTCTGCGAATGGTTGCTTGCGCTCGGCGCGGAGGTTCATGGTTTTGCCCTGCCGCCGCCCACACGACCGAGCCTTTTCAGCCAGTTAAAACTTGCGAAACGTCTCAAGTCGCATACGATCGGCGATGTGCGCGATCTTGATGCGCTCATGCGCACGATGCGGTGTGTTAAACCCGTTTTTGTTTTCCACCTCGCGGCGCAGCCGCTCGTGCGGCTTTCCTACGAGAAACCGACGGAGACCTTCGATACGAATGTGATGGGCACGGTCAACGTGCTTGAGGCCGTAAGGCTGATGGGTCGTAAAACCTCCGTGGTGTGCGTGACGACCGACAAGGTCTATGAGAATAATGAAAAGGGACGCCCGTTCAGGGAAACAGATCCGTTCGGTGGATATGACCCGTATAGTGCTTCCAAAGGGGCATGTGAAATAGCCATATCTTCATACCGGCGCTCGTTCTTCGGTATGCCGGATTCGCCGGTGTGGGTGGCGAGCGCGCGGGCGGGCAATGTGATTGGCGGCGGCGACTGGGCGAAGGATCGCATTGTGCCGGACGCCATGCGCGCGCTTGCGAAGGGCGAGGCGATTCCCGTGCGGAATAAAATCTCGACGCGTCCTTGGCAGCATGTGCTTGAGCCGCTTGGCGGATATCTCACTCTCGGCGCGGCGCTTGCGAAGCGCGAACGGTTTGATGAGGTGTGCGGCGGGTTCAACTTCGGTCCCGACCCCAAGGCGAATCGTACGGTCAAGGAGCTTGTGGAGGAGATGCTCAAGTGGAAGAGGGGGGCGTGGGTGGATCAATCCGATCCGACCGCTGTCCATGAGGCGGGGTTGTTGAATCTCGACATCCGCAAGGCGGGGAAAGTTCTCGACTGGAAACCTCGCTGGAACTTCGAGACGACCGTCAAGAATACCGTTCAGTGGTATGTCGCCGTGGCAAACGGCTGCAATCCAATGGAGATAACCAGGGAGCAGATAGAGGGATATTGTTGTTTTTAATACAGGCCATTTCGTCTTTGTGTTAAACAGGAAACGGGAAGAAACATGACAGCAGATGAGTTGAAAAAGGAAATCCTTGAGAAGACGGCGGAGTACTTCCGCCTCGTACATGGCGCGAAAGCCGCCGCGCCGTTCACGCCCGGCAAATCGCGCGTTAATTACGCGGGCCGGGTCTTTAATGAGCACGAGATGCAGAACCTTGTCGACGCCTCGCTCGAGTTCTGGCTCACCTACGGGCACTGGTCGCGCGATTTCGAGAAGGGGCTCGCCGCCTACCTCGGCGTCCGCTTCGCCCTGCTCGTGAACTCCGGATCGTCGGCTAATCTCCTCGCGTTCATGACGCTGACCTCCCCGCTCCTCGGCGAACGCCAGGTGAAGCGCGGCGACGAGGTGATCACCGTCGCGGCTGGCTTCCCCACCACCATCGCGCCAATTGTGCAATACGGTGCCGTGCCGGTGTTCGTGGACGTGGAACTGGGCACGGCGAACATCGACGCCGCACAGCTGGAGGCGGCATGGTCGCCTAAGGCGAAGGCCGTGATGCTCGCCCACACGCTCGGCAATCCATTCAACGTGAAGGCGGTCAAGGCGTTCTGCGAGAAGCACAACCTCTGGCTCATCGAGGACAACTGCGACGCGCTCGGCTCCAAGTACGGCGGCAGGTTCACCGGCACGTGGGGCGACATCGGCACGTCAAGCTTCTACCCGCCGCACCACATGACGATGGGTGAGGGCGGCGCGGTCTATACGGACAATCCGCTCCTCAAGAAGATCGCGCTTTCGATGCGCGACTGGGGACGCGACTGCTGGTGCGAATCCGGCGTGGACAACACCTGCGGCTGCCGCTTTACGAAGCAGTTTGGAACTCTGCCCGTCGGCTACGACCACAAGTACGTCTATTCGCATTTCGGCTACAACCTGAAGGCGACAGATCTCCAGGCGGCGGTCGGGTGCGCCCAGCTCGAGAAGTTCCCCTCGTTTGTGGAGAAACGCAAGGCAAACTTCGCTCGGCTTTACGAGGGACTGAAGGATTTGCCGCAACTGCGGCTTTTCGAGAAGTACCCGGAAAGCGATCCGTCGTGGTTCGGTTTTTTGATGACGGTGAAGCCCGATGCCGGCTTCACGCGCAATGACCTTGCGAAGTACCTTGAGTCGGCGAACATCCAAACGCGCAACCTCTTTGCCGGGAACATCATCCGCCATCCCTGCTTCGAGACGATGCGCGAGGGCATCGACTACCGCGTGGCCGGTTCGCTCGCTAACACCGATACGATCATGAATTCTTCGCTTTGGATCGGCCTCTACCCCGGCATGGGCGACGCGAAGATCGACTACATGGTGGAGACGATCAAGAAGTTTTGTGCAGCCTCTTGATTCTTTGATTTGACGCTTTACTTGGTGGTAAAGAAATGTTATCATACTGCCGCACTTGAAGGAGTGGCCGCCATGTATACGACGTTGTCTTCAAAGGGGCAGGTTACGATACCTGTTGAAATCAGAAATCGGCTTCGGCTTAACACCGGGGATCGGATTGAATTTGTCATCTTTGAATCGGATCGTGTCGAGATGATTCCCAGAAGGGGCTCCGTGGGGGCGCTGAAGGGAATTGTCAAATGGAGCGGGCAGCCGGTGACGCTGGCTGAAATGGATGATGCCATAGCCACGGAGGCCGCTAAATGATCGGCCTTGACACGAATGTTCTCGTACGCTTCATTGTTCAGGATGATTCGGCACAGTCGCGTATCGCCGCCCGATTGATCGAGACGAAGCTGGCGCTTGAGTGCAAGGGGTTCGTCTCGTCGGTTGTCCTGTGTGAGGTCCTGTGGGTGTTGAAGAGGGCGTACCGGCAGCCGAAGGAACAGCTTCTCGCCGTTGTGAAGTCGATTCTTGAAACGGAGGTTCTTGAGATCGAGAACCGAGACAGCGCATGGCGCGCCTACTACGACTTTGACGAGGGAGACGCAGATTTCTCCGATTACTACATCGCCCAGATCAACAAGGCGCATGGGGCGCCCGTCACGGCGACTTTCGACGAATGTGCCTTGAAGCACCGTCTTTTCAAGGCTCCAGATTCGCAATTTTAACGAAGGAACGATCATGCGAGTTGCAGACTACATCTTCAAGACGTTGGCCGACAAGGGTGTTCGCCACTGTTTCCTCGTGACCGGCGGTGGTGCGATGCAGCTTAACGACGCACTTCGTCTGGAGAAGCGCATCAAGCCGGTGTGCTGCCACCACGAGCAGGCATGCGCGATTGCGGCGGAGGGGTATTATCGAGCAAGCGGGCGTTTGCCGGTTGTCTCCGTCACGACGGGGCCAGGAGGGACGAACGCGCTTACCGGTGTCATTGGTGCATGGCTTGATTCGATCCCGATGATCGTCATTTCCGGGCAGGTTAAGTACGCAACTACAATCGCGTCGTGTCCCGAAGTCCCGCTTCGTCAGCTTGGCGACCAGGAGATAAACATCATCGACATGGTGCGTCCCGTCACGAAATACGCCATGATGGTCACGGAGCCGGGCCAGATTTGCCGTGAGCTTGAAAAGGCGGTTGCGATTGCGACATCCGGAAGACCTGGCCCCGTGTGGCTTGACGTGCCGTTGAATGTTCAGGGGGCTCCGCTTGAGGAACCGATTCCTGTGCAGATGGAGGAGGGGCGGAAGCCTGCTTGGAATGGCACGGAGATGGAGGCGGTCGCGTCGCTTGCGGCGGCAAGCGGGCGCCCCGTCATCATCGCGGGACATGGAATTGAACTTGACCGCGTGGAGGACGAGCTCGTGGCGTTGGCAGAGAAGTTCGGGCTGCCGGTGCTTTCCACGTTCTGCGGAATGAACGTCATTCCATCAGACCATCCGCTCTCATTCGGTCGGATCGGTACAATCGGACAGCGGGCGGCCAACTTCATCCTGCAGAACGCCGATTTGATCATCTCCATTGGAAGCCGGAACAACATCCGGCAGGTTAGTTACAACTGGGAGAACTTCGGGAAGCGGGCGAAGAAAATCGTCGTGGACATCGATCCCGCTGAACTTGCCAAACCGACGGTGAGGCCAGACCTTGCCATTTGCTGTTCTGCCGCCGATTTTATTCGCGCATGGGTGGCAAGGGACATGGATTGCCGCCGTCCCGAATGGCTCGCATGGTGCGAGGAGATGCGGCGGAAATACCCGCCGCACACGCCGGATCAGATGACCTGCGAGGGTGGCGTGAATCCGTACCATTTCTTCCATGAAATGACGGCGGCATGTCCTGCCGACGCAAACATCGTCGCAGGGAACGGCACCGCCTGTGTGGCGCTCTTCCAGACTTGCATTTCAAAGCGCGGGCAGAAGATATTCTGGAATTCGGGATGCGCGTCGATGGGTTACGACATCCCTGCCGCAGTCGGGGCGGCTGTCGCGACGGATCGCCTGACGGTCTGCATAGCCGGCGACGGTAGCGCGATGATGAACATTCAGGAGTTGGAGACGATCATCTACCATCGCCTGCCCGTCAAGCTATTCCTCCTCGCAAACGACGGATATTCCTCGATTCGGCAGACGCAGACGAATCTGTTCAGCAAAGACTTGATCGGATGCGGTCCTGCCAGTGGCGTCGGCCTGCCCGACTTCGAGAAGGTTGCCGCAGCCTTCGGTTTCCGGACCGCCGTGTTCGATTCGCATACTGATCTACGCGAAAAGGTGTCTGCGTTCCTTGTGGAGGATGGACCTTCGTTCGGAATCGTGCGAATCCCGTCGTCCATAACCTTCGCTCCAAAACTCTCCGCAAGGCGGAATCCCGACGGTAGCATGGAGTCGCCTTCGCTTGAGGACATGTTCCCCTTCCTGGACCGCGAGGAGCTGCGGCGTAACACGATTGGCGACTGAGGCATGTTTCCGAAGCACATATTCATCGACCTTGACGGCACCCTGTTCCGCTCCGAGGAAGACATACGCGGCGCATGGCGCGCGACGTTGGCGGAACTGCGGCTAGACTGTCCGCAGTTCGAGCGCGTGTTTCGCGTCGGCCCGTCGCTTCAGGCGATGACCGAAATGCTTTTTCCCGGTGCCGGTCTCGCCACGAAGATCGTTCCTGTGTTTAAGCGGCACTACGATACCTCTCCGCTTCGGAACACGTTGCCCTATCCGGGGGTGGACGGATGGCTTCGCCGCCTCGCGGAAGCCGGACACGCCCTCTACACGTTGACGAATAAGCGTCTCGGTCCTACGGAGATGCTCGTTCGCCGTCATGACTGGGAGAGCCTGTTCAAGATGGTTCTCGGTTCCGATTCCTTTGCGCTCGATGTGCCGACAAAGCCGACCATGTTGAGATTGGCTCTCGAACGATTTGGCATTGCGCCGGCGACGGCGGCGATGGTCGGCGATACGCCGGAAGACGTTGCGGCGGGGAAGGATGCCGGAACGTTCACGGTCGCATGCGACTGGGGGTACGCCTCTAGGGACCAGTTGCAGGACGCCAGCCCGGATGTTATAATTTCACTGTCTGAGATTCTGGATAATCCAAACAAAGGAGGTATTTCCTAATGAATGTGATGGAACATGAAATGATCGACATCCTGAATGCGCTCAAAAGCCTCGGATGCGTGAAGATCAAGGCCGAATTCGAGGCTGAAGGTACACGCATGGAGGAGTTGATGCGCCTGAAGGACGTAACCTGCGCCGTAGGGTTGCCGATCGTGATGAAAATCGGCGGCGCGGAGTCGGTCACCGACGTGTACCACTGTCTTTCCGTGGGCGTTGCGTCTATCGTGGCCCCCATGGTGGAGACGCCGTACGCGCTGTACAAGTACGAGAAGATGATCGACAACATGGTCGCCAAGGACAACGCCAAGGACATCGACTTCTACTTCAACATGGAGACGATAACCGCGTATGAGAATTTCCCGAAGATGATGGAGACGCCGCTGCTGTCCATGATTCAGGGTGTCACCATCGGGCGTGTTGACCTTGCCGGTTCGCTGGGTTGCGACCGCAGCGCGGTCGATGGACCGAGGTTCCTTGAAATCGCCCGTGATACATTTTCGCAGGCGCGCGCCAAGGGGCTGAAGACGGCGGTAGGCGGCGCAATCTCGGCGAAGTCCCTCGGATTCCTTGGAACGCTTCGGGACGAAGGACTGATCGACAATTTCGAGACGCGCAAGGTCGTGTTCGTCCCGGATGCCATCGACAACGGGGAGGCGATATTCAAAAAGGCCCTTGAGTTTGAATTGCTGTGGCTGAAAAGCAAGCGCCGTTATCATTCCAGAGTTCAGGTAGAAGACGAATCGCGTATCGCGATGCTTGAAAAGCGCTTGAATGGCTGACTGCCCAAATTTAGTTCGGCCGTCAACTATAGGGAAGTGAATGGCGAAAAGCGGCGAGATAAAGCGCTACCGGCGGTTCAAGGGGTGGGATTATGCGAAGGGGGCTTCGCTTTTCATCACCCTTGCCACCGCGCCGCGAAGAGCGCTTTTCGGCCTGGTGCAGGGCGGCACCGTGGTGCTTTCATCGCTGGGCGAGAAGGTGAAAGAGGCGCTTGAGGCGATACCTCGGCTCAATCCCGGTATTCTGCTTTTCGGCTATGGGGTGATGCCGGATCACGTGCATTTCAACTGCGCCCTCCAGCCGGGGCTTTGCGAGCCGCTGGAGGCGCTTGGCAACGCAATCAGGCGGTTCAAGAATTATACCACTAAATTGGCCAAGCTTAGCTTGGCCATCAAATCGGGAGGGGGCGGGCTGGGATATGATAGGTTTGATGGCCGCGAGGGAATAGATGAGGCATCTAGATTTGATGGCCAAACTGTGTTTGGACAAATAGGCCAATTATGGCAGCAGGGCTACCATGATTATATCCTGCTTTCGCGCGAGATGATCGATGCGACCGAGCGCTACATCGCCTACAACCCGATCAAGTGGGAGCTGATGTATGGCGTGGAGGGTGCGCTTCGCGTGATCGAGCCGTTATTTCTGCCACGCCTCGATGCCGGCACGTATTGGAAGGGCGTGGGCAACCTCGCCTTGCTTGATCCGGCGGAAAAGCTTCTTTCGCTGCGCATTTCGCGCCAAGTACAGGGCACGGCAATGGACAAGATGCTTGCGCGGATTGAAAATGCAGTTTCCCAAGGTTACATCATCATATCAGGCTTCATCTCTAAGGGCGAGCAGGCAGTGCGCGATATGCTATGCCGGAGGAGCGATGCGCGTTTCATCCGTATTCTGCCATCGTGCATTCCCAATCGGCGCTTTCGACCGGAGAGCCGCTACGTGGCGCCTTTCGCCGAAGGGCGCTATCTTGAGATCGCCCAAGGTAACGATGAGGTAGAATTCGGGCGGTGCGCCTGCCGCGGCATCAACGCCGAGATCATCGAAATCGCCACGGCCGGCGAAGGGCTGGCTCTCTACTGGAAGGCCGATGGGCCGCATAGATTGGCCGATCGCGGCTCGGCCATCAAGTATGCTGGAGGCGTGGCATGAATCGCGCAGTAAGCCCAGATGCAGCAAGCCGCAATAGATTTGATGGTCGATCTGAAATCGGCCAAATAGGTCCAAAGCGCCTCTTCATCACCGGCGGCACGGGATTCTTCGGCAAGTCGATGCTCGACTACCGTCTTCGCCATCCCGAATGGCCGTGGGCAAAGGCTGAATGGGTGATTCTTTCGCGTTCGCCCGAACGTTTCGCGGCGGAGCATGCTTGCCTCGTGAATCAGCCGGGTGTTTCGTTCGTCGCCGGCGATGTGAGAGACTTTGCTTTTCCCTCCGGCTCTTTCGATGCCATCATCCATGCCGCTACAAGTGCCGTCACCACGCTTTCGGATGCTGAAATGACGAGCGTAATCATGGACGGCGCGCAACACGTGATGGAGTTTGCGAGAACGGCTGAATGTGACAAGATTCTCTTCACAAGTTCGGGCGCGGTGTATGGACCAAGGGTCGCACCGGCGGCGGAGGACGATGCGTGCGAACCCGCCACGGCCTACGGGAAGGGGAAACTGGCGGTGGAACGGCTACTTGTCGATGCAGGCCTTGACGTGAAACTTGCGCGTTGTTTCGCCTTCGTCGGACCGTATCTCAATCGCGGCATTCACTACGCCATCGGTAACTTCATTCAGAACTGTTTAGACGGGAAGCCCATCGTCATCAACGGGGACGGAACGCCATATCGCAGTTACCTTTATGCCGATGATTTAGTTGAGTGGTTGTTTGCCGTTTTAGAAAAAGGAGTGTCGGGCAGACCGTACAATGTCGGTTCGGATGTCGCGTTGCCGATTAAAGAACTGGCTGACAAGGTCAGGGCGGTTTTGGAAACGGGGAATGCGATTTGCATCAAAGGCGAGGCGACTGCTCAACGTCCGTCGGTATATGTTCCTGTTGTTGAAAGGGCGAAATCGGAGTTGGGGGTAAACATAAAAATCGATCTTGAAGAAGCTATCCGTTTGTCCGTCAAAGTGTCAGGAAGCTGATGCGATTCAGCAGGGATAAAACCGTAGATGAATACGCCGTTGTTTAGTTGTGTCGTTCCCGTGAAAGGGCCTCGTCCGTACTTGGACGAGGCTCTTGCTAGTTTGTCGATGCAAGGGATAGGCGACAGTCTGGAAGTAATCGTCCAAGACGGTGACATCGAGCCAGACGCGGGACAATCGGATGCCTTGAACAAAGGTTTCGCAAAAGCGAAGGGGCAATGGTTTTTTTGGCTGAACGCGGACGATCTTCTTCTTCCGGGGGCGTTAAAGAAGGTGAGGTGCCTGACGGAGGCTGAAGGCCGTGTCGAATGGATAACGGGAAACCAGCTGTTGATTGACGGGAAGGGGAATGTCCTGAAATGTTCTGTCGGACCGGGATGGCATGACTGGATGTATCGCCACGCGGTGCCGCATGTATACGGTCCGAGTTCCTTTTTCCGATGCGAACTTCTGGAACGGACGGGCGGGTTTGACACCACGCTTGAATATTGCATGGATTGGGATCTATGGATCAGATTCATGAGAGGCGGTGCGAGGTATAAACGACTTGATGCGTATCTTTGGTCACAGAGACAATGGAACGGGAGTAAGACGCAAAGAAGAGTTCCGCCTGAAGAGCTAAAGAAGCATTGGTGTGAAATACGTGGCATGGCAAAGAAGAATAAGTTTGAGATGAATCATTGGGGAGATTCCCTTTCCCGCATTTGGCGCGTTCTAAATGGCAATATAGTCCGGCAGTTAATGGATGGAATACGGTTCCGTGGCAAGGGAATCCGCTGTATTGAGAGGGACGGGCTGGTTTAATATGAAGGTGTTGTTCGTTTGGACCGGTGTGACCAGCTACATGGTGGATTGCTGGCGCGAATTTGCAAAGCGGAAATATGCGGATTCCCGGATCTTCATTGTGCGCCACTCATCTGGGCGGGAGATCGAAGCTGAAAAACTTTTTTCAGGGTTAGATGTTCACATGATCGATGATGGGACGCCAATTGATTTAGGCTCTTGGATTCCCGATACTGTGTTTGCGGTAGGTTGGCGTTCAAAATCGGTTAGAAAACTGGTTGGCTCGCAGAATCTACAAGGTGTTCCAAAAATATGTTGTTTCGATATGCCGTGGCGTTGGCGGCTTCGTTGCATTTGTGCCCGCTGGGTATTGGCTCGCTATTTAGCAAGGTTTAATGCGGCTTTTGTTCCGGGAGAATCTGCGGCTCGATACGCCAAATGGCTTGGTTTCACGCGGATTTATACAGGTTTGTTTTCGCTTGACACAAACCGTTTCCCGCATCGGTGCGCCTCTTGTGGTTTTTTGTATCTCGGACGCCATGTTCCCGAGAAACGTATCGATTTACTGGTGCGTGCCTATACCCGTTACCGTGAGTTAGGAGGAAGTTGGAATCTGGATATATATGGAGGTGAAAAATTCATCCAGCCATCCGACGTGCCTTCCCTTTATGCGAATCATGCGTGCCTTGTGCTTGCGAGTTCATTCGATCCATGGCCGTTAGTCATATTGGAGGCTACCGCTTCGGGGCTGAGGGTGATCTCGAGTGACAGGTGCGGGAATGTTGATGAACTCGGTGCGCGTAAAGTTAAATACGCAGATACCGAGGCGATGGCAAGGGCTATGTTGGATGCAGAACATGGGTGTTTTCAACCGGCGGGAAGAGGCACCGCCGAAAAATACGATTGCCGAAAATGGGTAGACCGTGTAGTCGGTATCTGCAATGCAGTAACGGGGAACAAGAACGATGATTAGAAGAGTATGGTCGCTTCTATGCCATTGGCGTGACGTCAAGACGGCGTGTTCAACGCTCGGTTATCTCTATGACGCAAAGAGTGAGGCGTTGGATGCACTTGGCGGCTTGACTGACGAGGAGATTGAGGCCGTCTGTGACTGGGCTACGGAAAACGCCGGCATGACCGTTGTTGAAGTCGGTACGTTATTTGGATTGACGGCGCGGGAACTCGACAGGAAGATTGTTGGCGGACGTGTGCTTGCCGTGGACAATTTTAGCTGGAATCCGTTCGGTCTCCCTCCGAACGTACATGAAGCGTTTACGCGGAGGATATTGAGCGGCACGAAGGTGGAGATCGTCAATTGTTCCAGCGAAGATTGGCGGACGAGGGTAACAGGGCGTATCGACATGATATTCTTCGATGCCAGTCACCGCTACGAGGACGTTAAGGCCGAATGCGAGTGGGCGAAGGAGCGGGGAATCGCGAATGTCTGCGGGCACGACTACGGAAACCCCAATCCGCGTTTTGGTGTTACGCGCGCCGTCGACGAGGTGTTCGGCAAGGAGAATGTGGAGGTGGTCGGCATGTGCTGGAGGGTGAAGCCGTGACCATCCTCCACATCTGCGCCGGTTGGGAGAAGAGCAATGGCGCAGCCAACATCGCGCGGATGATGATGGGCGAGCAGGAGGCCGCGGGACATTCGGTCGTCCGCAGGACATGGGCGAGCATCAAGGAACTGCGTGCGACGGACGAGGTGTGGATCCACTGCGCGTGGAAGCCGTGCCTCTGGTGGGCGGCTTTTTGGGCAAAACGATACAAGTGGATGCCGGAGGCGAGTTACGATCCTGTGCGGCTTCGTTATCATGGGTGGAAAAAAAAACTGGCTGGGTTTGTCGAGCGGTTCTTCCTTCGCAAAGCGGTATGTATCGTGGCGACTTGCGAGGCGGAGAAAGGATGGATCGAGGAGTATCTTGGCGCGAGGTGTCCGAGGATCGAGATTACCGACATCAAACGTTTTTTTGATTTAAACCCCAAGGGGCAGGGAAATCAGGAGAAGAGAGACGGGGGGTTATTCAGCAGCAAAGAACGCAAAGTAGACGAGCCTCTGCATTTGCTCTATCTTGGCAGGCGGCATCCCCTGAAGGGACTTGAATATCTGGAAGAATCGATAAGAAATGTGAAAATGGGGAATTGTGGAAATAGACAGACGGGGTGGGGCAGAATTGAATTGAGAACCGTCTCCAGTGTATTTGGCGAAGAAAAAGAGAGGGTCTGGGCGTGGAGCGACGTATTGGTTTTGCCGACGTTGAGCGAGAATTTCGGACTGGTTGTGGCGGAGGCATTGGAACGCGGTAAGCGCGTGATCACGACCGACGGGGCCCCCGCCTGGGGGGACGGTAACACATATGGCGGCCGACTTGCCTACCTTGCCGGTTATCGCGAGGGCACGCCCGAAATCCGGGTCCGCCTCCTTGAGGAGGCAATCGTCAAGGTGATGAAATCGGTGGAGTGAGCGAACGCCATCGGAAAACGGCGAACTGCAAAGCGCCGGGAAAAGGGCGGAGACTGCAATGCAGTTTCCGCCCTTTTTTTGTTTCTAGGTCAGGAAAATTCCTTCTGCGCCGCTTCTTGTTCCGCGACGAGCCGGTCGAGTTCAGCCGCATCCCGTTCCCATTCCTCGTTGAAGACATCGAGCCGGTCTTGCACGAATTTCAATTCCCGATTCAACTTCGGGAAGTCGGTGTCCGGCTGCGGATTGAACAGGACGGCGGAAATCTCCTCGAGCTGTTTTTCCAGCGAAGCGATTTCTTCCTCTTCTTCGGCAACTTTTTTCCGCAACGCCCGGATTGCGGGTGCAAGTTTTTCCCTTGCCTGGGCCCGCGCACGACGCAATTCTTTGCCCGTCAATGCCGTGGATTCTTTCTCCGTCTGCGGCGCTTCGTCTGAGGCGGAGAGGGGTGTCTCGGAAAGCCCGCCCGTCTTTTCGACGTAATAGTCGTACCCGCCGGGGAAACGCCGAATCCCTTCCGGCGTGATTTCGAGTATGGCGTCTGCCGTATTCCGCACGAATTCGATGTCGTGGCTTACAAGGCAGACGGTCCCGTTGTACACTTTGAGCGCCTTTTCCAGCGTTTCCCGTCCCTCCATATCCAGATGCGTCGTCGGTTCGTCGAGCAGCATCAGGTTCGGCGGATCGAGGAAGAGTCGGAGGAAGGCGAGACGGATTTTTTCGCCGCCGCTCAACACGCCTGTCGGTTTGGTGATGTCGTCCGCCGAAAAGCCGAAGGCGCCAAGCTGCGCGCGCAGGTCACGTTCGATCACAGTGTTCGGCAGACAGCGTTTCGCGCATTCGTAGACGGATACGTCGGGATCGATCGTTTCCGAAAATTCCTGCGACAAGTACCCCGGCTTGACGAGGTGCCCTAACACACAGGTCCCGGCGGTCGGTTTGCGGACACCCGCGATCATGCGCAGGAGCGTTGTCTTGCCCATTCCGTTGAATCCGATGAGGGCGACTTTCTCGCCGCGCGAAATGGAGAGGTTGACGTCGTGGAGCACATTCCGCTTTCCGTCGTAGGAAAACGAAAGGTGTTCCATTCGGACGATTTCGACTCCGGCATGCGGGGCAGGGGGGAGGCGCAGGTACCCGGCCGCGAGGCTGCGTTTCGGCAGAACCACCGCTTCCGCCTGGATCTTTTCGATCATCTTGACGCGGCTTTGCGCTTGTGCCGCCTTCGTGGCCTGCGAACGGAATTCGTCCACGAAGCGTTGCAACTGTTCAATCCGGCGGTCTTGGTTCTGTTTCGCGGCGAGCAGGTTCTGGTAACGGATTTCCCGTTCGCGCAGGTAGAAATCGAGATCGCCGTTGTACCGCGTCGCCGTGCGCGCATCCACCTCCACCGTGATGGAGGTCAACGTCCGCAGCAGGAAACGGTCGTGCGAGATCAACACCAGCGTTCCGTCGTAGTTCCTCAGGAACCTCTGCAGCCACGCGATGGCGGGAATGTCGAGGTAATTAGACGGTTCGTCCAGTAACAACAGGTCGGGATGCGAAGCGAGGACACGCGAAAGTTCGGCGCGCATCTGCCACCCGCCGCTGAAACTCGCAAATGGTTTGTCGAATTCCTCAGACGCGAATCCAAGTCCGCCTAGCGACGCTTTGACCCGCGTCTCCAAGTCGTATCCCCCCAGGTGTTCAAAACGGGTCTGCGCGTCGCCGATTTTCCGTAGCAAACGCTTACGTTCCGCTGGATCGCTTTCCGCCGTGAGCGCATCTTCGAGTTGGTGGATTTCTGCCTCCAGCTCGCAAAGGCCGGAGACGCCGCGCAGTGCATATTCCAGCAGCGTCTCTTCGGGGCTTTCGGGATGGAGATGCTGGCGGACGTTTCCGATACGCGGATTTTCCTCAATGAGGACGCGGCCCTCGTCTGGATCGGCATCCCCGATGATCAAACGGAAAAGGGTCGATTTCCCGGAACCGTTCGGTCCGACGATTCCGACACGCTCGCCTTTGTTGATTCGGAAGTTGACCTTTTCAAGGACGATCTGCGTCCCGTAGCGTACCTCAATGTCGCGGAACTCAATCATGCAGCACCTTCAAAAAGAATGGTGGAAAGCTCGTCAATCGCATGGATTGTCCGCACGGCTGGTTCGCCGCGCGTCTGTCCGTACCCGTATGCGCAGAAACACCCTTGTATGCCGCAGAGTCTCGCGGCGCGAAGATCCGTGTAATGGTCCCCGACGATCCAGTCCGATCTGTCCAGCGTCACCCCCATGCGTTGCGCGGCCAACAGAAGCGGGGCGGGATCTGGCTTCAGCGCTGCCGTCTCGCCGCCGCCGACAATCGCGTCGAGTAACGGCGAAACGCCCAGCCCGTCGAGCAACCTCCGCGTAACGGCGGCAGCCTTGTTCGTCACGACTGCGGTCTTCCAACCTGCGTCGCGTAGTCGGCGGAGAAGCGGGAGGACGCCGGGGTAGGGGACGGAGGCGTCCAGACAATGTTCCGTATAGTGGAACAATTGGCGCGCGAACAGTGCGTCCAGACGGTCGGGGAGTTCCGGGATCGCCCGTTCGACGAGATTCCGCACACCGTTGCCGATGCAGAACTGGACTTCCTGCTCTGTGATCGGCGCAAGCCCGTATTCGCCCCGCGTCAGGTTGAGTGCGCGGGTTAAATCCGGGAGGGTGTGGACGAGCGTCCCGTCCAAATCGAACAACACGTTTTTCATCGGCCCATTGTAGCGAATCCCTCCAGAAAAGGCAATCTCCATAATTTTCCCCTGTTTCACACGGACGAAATCTGTTATACTTGGATGCGTTTTCCACTTCCTTCGGGGAAAGGGGATGGTTATGGAGAGAAAGATGACATACGAGGAAGCCAAAGAACTCCTGTCCAACCACGGTCAGGAGCAGGTGTTGAAGTTTTGGGAAACGCTTACGGAAGAGGCGCGTGCCGCGCTCCTCGGACAAATCGCCAGCATTGATTTTGAGAGTCTGGAGCGCATGAAAGGGCTTTTGAACGCCGCGCCGTCCGAGGGTGCGGCGGACGAGGGGCGTCCGGAAGCGGTCGCTCCCGAAGTGGTTGAATGGACGGATTCGCTGTATGCCGAGGCGAAAGCCGTCGGCGAACGTGAACTTGCCGCCGGCCGTGTTGCCGTTTTGCTGGTCGCCGGCGGACAGGGGTCGCGCCTCGGTTACGACGGACCGAAAGGCGCCTACGGGATCGGACCGCTTTCCGGCCGCCCGGTGTTCTATTTCCACAGCCGCAAGGTGCTGGCTCTGTGCCGACGCCACGGCGCGCGCGTTCCGTTCTATATCATGACAAGCGAGATGAACCATGAGGCGACGGTCGCTTGTTTCCGTGAGAACGGCTACTTCGGTCTGGATCCGGCGGATGTCATTTTCTTCCGCCAAGGTATGTGGCCGGCGCTCGACGCCGACGGGCGCATCCTGCTCGACCAGCCGTCGCACATCTTCATGAGCCCGGATGGTCACGGCGGCACGTTGACCGCGCTCGACCGGAACGGTTGCCTTGCGGATATGAAGCGCCGCGGGATTGAGGCGGTGTTTTACTTTCAGGTGGACAACCCCATGGTCGAAATCGCCGACGCGGCGTTTATCGGGTTGCATACGATGCGCAAGGCGGATATCTCGCTGAAACTCGTCGCCAAACGCGATCCGAAGGAAGGAGTCGGGGTCGTTGTCAAGCGTGGCGAACGTTTCGAAATGGTTGAGTATTCCGAACTTTCGGACGAACAGGCGAACCGCCGCCGCGAGGACGGCGAACTCTACTTCAAGTATGGCAGCGTCGCGATACACGTCTTTTCCCGCGTGTTCATGGAACGCGAGGCGCGCAAGGCGATGCCTCTGCATATCGCGCATAAAAAAATATCGTACTGCCGCGACGACGGTACGGTTGTGAAACCCGAAAAGGCGAATGGCTGCAAGTTCGAAAAATTCATCTTCGACGTCCTCCCTGATGCCGGAACCGTCCTCAATCTGGCTTTCGACCGGGCGGAGGAGTTTTCTCCCGTCAAGAATGCGGAGGGCAATGATTCGCCCGCGACCTGCCGCCGCGACCTTCAGGCAAAATGGGGTCGCTGGCTCGGCCTCCCGGAGGATTCGCAGATCCCGCTGGAGATCGACCCCGCGTATGCGCTCGATGCGGACGAACTCCGCTCTAAGGGTATCCGTCTTGAATCGCTTTGAGCAGAAAGGCTACCTCGATGAAACCGTTTAAAACCGTCTTGTTCCTCGGTGACGGCATGGCCGACGAACCGATCAAGCAACTCGACATGAAGACGCCGCTCCAGTATGCCGACACACCCGCGATGGATGCCATCGCCCGTCTCGGCCGCAGCGGTACGATGTTGACGCTTCCACGCGAATTCCCGACGTCCAGCGATGTCGCGAACATGTCTGTGTTGGGGGGCGACCTCGCCACCGAACTTTGCGGACGAGGACCGCTGGAGGCCGCAAGCCGCGGCATCCAGACGGGGTCTGACGATGTTGTCTTCCGTGTGAACCTGATTACGGTTGACGAGGACGGCATCCTCCGGGATTTCTCCGGCGGGCATATTGCCCAGAAGGATGCCGAGGAATCCATCCGCCTTCTCAACGAGAAGCTTGGTTCCGAAAAAGTGACTTTTTATCCCGGTGTCAGTTACCGCAACCTCCTTGTGTTGCACGGAAAGGAATTCAGCGTGGAGATTTCCTACGACAAGCCGGATGACAACCAAGGCCGCCCGGTCGACAAACATCTCCCCCGGACGAAATCCGAAGCCGGGATCGTGACGGCGGAAACCCTGCGCAATTTGATCGCCGGGGCGGCGGAGGTGCTGAAGGGGCGTCAGGCGAACGGAATCTGGCCCTGGAGCGGCGGGAAAGCCGGCGCGATTCACAGTGTAAGCGAACGGTACGGGGCGAAGTGCGCCGTGATTTCCGCCGTCGATGTCATCAACGGGCTTGGACGCTGCATGGGGCTGGATGTCATCCGGGTTCCCGGCGCGACGGGATACATCGATACGAACTATGAAGGAAAGGCCGATGCCGCAATCAGGGCGATACGCGACGATGGGTACGATTTTGTGTACGTCCACCTCGAGGCGACGGATGAGGTCTCCCACGCCAAGGATTTGGAAATGAAGCTGAAGGTGATCGAAGATCTCGACCGCCGCCTGATCGCCCGCGTGATGGACGCGCTCGGTCCGGGTGTCGCGTATTGCGTCCTCCCCGACCATCCCGTCCCGCTGGCCATCGGCAAGCATACGCGGACGCCTGTCCCCGTTGCCGTGTATCAGCCCGGCGTTGAACCGGATCACGTCGAAGTGTATGACGAACAATCTGCGAGACGCGGTTCTCTCGGTCGTCTCTTCGGTTCGGATTTGATGGACTTGCTCTTGAAGTAACATCCCCTGAACGGAGGTGGAATCCATGTCGCTGCACGTTGTGACTGCGGGGGAATCGCACGGCCCCTGCCTGACTGCCGTTATCGAAGGGCTGCCCTCCGGGATCCCGGTTGACGAGTCTCTGATTCGGACGGACCTTGCGCGGCGTCAGTTGAAAACCGGTGCCGGCGGGCGCATGGCGATCGAGACGGACGCGGCGCGGATTCTGGCCGGCGTGATGGAGGGCCGCACGACGGGCGCCCCCGTGGCACTCCAGATCGCCAACGCGGATTTTGCGAAGTGGCAGGGACGCACCGTTCCCGCCTACACGACGCCGCGCCCCGGACACGCCGATCTTGCCGCAGTGGTGAAGTACGGTTATTCCGATATCCGTCCGGCGCTGGAACGCGCCTCCGCGCGCGAAACCGCCGCCCGTGTCGCGGCCGGCGCGGTCTTCCGCGCCTTCCTTGCGGAATTTGGAATCCATGTCGGCGGTTTTGTCTCTTCGCTCGGCGGCGTGCAAAGCCCCGTCGAGGGGGAAGCGGTTTCCGAAGCCGTTGTGCGCCAGGCACGGTCGTTCGCAACCCAGATGCCGGATGCCGCGTCGGACGCGCTCGCGCAAAAGGCGATTGAACAGGCGAAGGCGGAGGGCGAGACCTTGGGCGGCGTGATTGAGGTCGCCGCGTTCGGCCTGCCGCCCGGGCTAGGGGCTTTTGCGACGCCGGAACGTCGCCTGGATGCCCGCCTCGGCGCGGCCGTCCTGGCCGTGCAGGCCGTCAAGGGGGTCGAGATCGGGGATGCCTTTGCCAACAGCGCGCGGTGCGGGACGGAGGCGCACGACCCGATCCGTCTGGCGGACGGTGAGCTTGTCCGTACCTCCAACCGCTGCGGAGGGGTCGAGGGCGGTATCTCGAACGGCGGGACACTCTGGCTCCGCGCCGCGATGAAGCCGATTCCTACCACGCTGAAGCCGCAGCCGACGGTGGATCTTGCGAACGGGAAGGAAGGGGAGACGCGGTACGAACGTTCCGACTTCTGTCCCGTCCCGCGCGCAGTCGTCGTGCTGGAGTCGGTTGTCGCGCACGTCCTGGCGGATGCGCTGATTGAGAAACTGGGCGGCGATTCGCTCGCCGAAATGAGGCCGAGGTTCGACGCGCTTCGCAGGTTGTCGTTGGCAGATTGCGGTCTCGCCGACGCGCCGGCGTCTCACGTTTTCTGGAATCCTCCACAATAAATCCGGATTCACCACGTTCTAGTCTCATGTCGGTTGAACGAACCTATCCTGAAATTGACGATGCGGAGTTGATGGCGGCTTACGTCCGCGGGGACGTTTCCGCGATGGACGCGCTTGTGGCGCGGTACCGCCAGCCGCTTTTCGCTTGGTTTCTGGGTATGTCGGGAAACCGGGCCGACGCGGAAGACCTTTTCCAGGACTGCTGGTTCCGGGTCATCCGTTCGGCGGAGCGGTTCAGCGACATTTCGTTCAAGGCGTGGCTGTGGCGGATCGCACGGAATCTGGTGATCGACCTGCGCCGGAAAAAGAAGCCGGATACCAGCCTGGATGTGCCGTTCGACATGGACGGGATCGGTGACGGGACGACACTCGGTGATCTAATCCCGGCTGCAACGTACACGCCGGGGCAGGAGGTTGAACTGGCGGATATGCGGCAGAGGGTCCGCCTGGCGGTCGCCTCGCTGACGCCCGGCCAACGCGAGGTATTCCTCATGCGGACCGAGGCTGGATTGCCGTTTAACGAGATTGCCCGCCAGTTGGACATCCCGTTGAACACGGCGCTCGGCAGGATGCACGATGCGCTTGGAAAATTGAAAGGTTGGCTTAACAAGGAGGCTTCCGGACGGAAGCCGCAAAAAAAGGTGGCGAAATGAGCGAACACGTGTTGACAGAGCGAATGGTCGAGGAGGAACTGTCCGTGTTACAGTCTCTTTCCGGAAACAAGTCTGCGTATGCCGGCGAGGAACCGTCCCGGCGGACGCTGGAAGCGGTACATACCGCCGCCGTCCGTTCCTCTTCCCGCCGTTTGTTTGTCCGGCGCGTGTTCCTCTTTGCAAAGGTCGCCGCCGTTTTCGCTCTTTTGCTGGGGGCGGCATGGTATCTGGCTGGGGCAAAGAAACAGTCGAAAGCCCCTCCTTCCGTGTTGACCGTGAACGCCGCCTCGTTCTCCGAGGAAGAACTTCTGCTAGACATTCAGGGAATGGACGACGAAAGTTTCTTCTCCCAGGAGGAAGAGGTTTTCCTGTTGTAGCGAATCGAACCGCGCTAAATACAAGGCGGCTTTTCCCATTGTGCCTATGAATCCCCGGAGTGGGGCGGGGACCGGCGGGCGAGCGAGGCAAGGCGTTCGTGGAGGGCATCAAGCGTTTGGCTCAGGCGTTCGTGTTTCTCCCGGTTGGCGTCCTCTTCCCCGAACAGGGAAAGTTGTTCCATGCGTTGCGTCGTGAGGTTCGCCACGCCGAAACCGATTAATCGGACAGGCTTGATGAACGGTTCTTTGTCGAACAGGGAAAAGGCGAGTTCGCGGAAGGCGAAGTCGTCACAAACGGCGGAAGGGAACGTCTTCTGCCTTGTGATCGTCGAGAAATCCGACCAGCGCAACTTGAGTTTGCCCACGGTGGCGTAGAAACCTCCGGCGCGGACCCGGCGGCCGACATCGCCGCACAGGCTGCGGAGGGTTTCACGCACGACTTCGCGGTCGCGGCAGTCTTCGTCGAACGTTGTCTCGCGGGAGATGCTTTTTTCAACGGTCTCCGTGACGACCTCGCGGTCATCGCGTCCATGCGCGAGTGCGAAAAGGTGGCTGCCCAGTGCATCGCCCAGTAATCGTTTCAAACGGTTCTCCCCTGCCTTGCGGAGGTCGGCGACACGTGTGAAACCGGCGCGTCGAAGAGCTTCGCCCGTTACTCTGCCCACGCCCCAGAGGTCGTCGACTTTCAACGTATCCAGAAACGCCAGCGTTCCCGCTTCGTCGTCCGGCACGACAAAGAGGCCGTCGGGTTTGGCCGCCTCGCTTCCAAGTTTCGCGAGAAACTTGTTCGACGCGACCCCGACAGAGGCGGTGAGGCGGACTTCCTGCGCGATCGCCGAACGGATCCGCCGGGCGATTTCGGGACCGTCGCCGAAAAGCGCGCGCGATCCCGTCACATCCAGGAACGCTTCGTCGATCGAGACGCCTTGCACGAACGGGGTGAAACGTGAGAAGATTTCAAAGACGTGGTCGGAAGCCTCTTTGTAGCGGGGAAAATCCGGCGGCACAAAGAGGCCGTGGGGACAAAGGCGGTATGCCTCCCTGGAGGGCATCGCGGAACGGACTCCGAATTTCCGCGCTTCATACGAACAGGTCGAGACAACACCGCGCCGGTCTGGCGGCGCCCCGACGATGACGGGCTTGCCGCGCAGTTCAGGATGGTCGCGTTGTTCGACGGAGGCGAAGAACGCATCCATATCGATGTGCAGGATCGTCCTCATTTTCCCGTGACGCGGTACAGCACGCCCTCCTTCACAAACCGATACCCGCCCCTCAGCAGGATTTCTTCGCCCACGGCATATCCGGGCTTCGGGGAAACGACGTAGACACGGCGGGCGTCTGCCATTTCAGCCCGCATTCTTTCGGGAGAAAGTTGTTCGTGCGGCGTGATAATCCGGACAGCGGACGAGAGCCTACCCTGCGTCTGCGCGGCGAGGAGGGGCGCTGCGGGCGTTGAATCGGCAAAGAGGAGGTCGCCTTTCCCAAGTTGCCTGCAGACGGAGCGGACAAAGCGTTCGCACGAATCTTCGCCCGCTTTCCACGGAAGCAACCAGTAGGCGAATTCGCTTCGGAAAGGAAGTGCGCGTATACGGGTCATGCCGAAGTCATGCAAGGTGAGCGCCTTTGACAAAACAAGCGGGACAAAAACGGAGAAGAGGACGGAAAGCGCGACGAGCTGAAGGAGATAGAAGCGGTTCTGTTCAAGACGTGCGGCGCCGATTCCCGTCCAGATGGCAAGAAGACCGAGCGTCGGGAGGAGAAAGGTCGCTTGGTCGGGGACGAAATACCTTACCCAGAAAAGGAAATGAACCGCAGTCCATGCCAGGAGTGCGTTACGGAAGGGCGTATCGAGAAAAACGGGATCGAGGGAGGAGTCTTTTCGCGAGTTTCGTTTGAAGATGAGCAACCAGACGGGATTGGCGAAACTCACGGCGGCGAGGGCGAAATTCGCGGCGGTCAGCTGAAGCTTCATGCCGCCCGCACCCGTTACGGAATCTTGATAGATGCTGCCGAATAGGAGGCTTTTCACCGCGCCGGCCAGTCCCTCCGCCAGGCAGGTGTCCACGACGAGTGCAAGGACAGGGATGGCACCGACGGTCCAGGTCGCGGCACAGGCGAAGAGCAGGGCAGGGCGGCGTTCACGTAAAGCCAGCCAGAAAAGGTAGGTGCCGAGCACGGCGAGATCCAGCAGGGCAAAGTCGTGTACGGCAAGGTGGAGCCCGTTCAGAAAAAAGGCGAGCGCCATCCAGCGTGGCGAGTCGCGCACACGGAAGAGTGCGTACAGTTCGCCCATCAGCAACATAAGGGAGAACGTGTAGACTTCCGCCATGCAGGACATCCACCAGGGCATATGGCAGAATCCGAGCACGACGGTCGCGAGCAGGGCGGGACACGCGCGCCCCTTCGCCAGCCTACGGACAAGGGCGAAGAGGAGCGCGAGCGCGACGGACATGGAGAACCCGCTCGCCAGCGTGACGGCGTATGCGGCGGAAGTGTACGGGAAAAGCCACATGAACCCGCGTGTCAATGCGACGTAAAGGGGATGGGCCCGGGCAATGCCGTGATACCATGTGTAATCCGCCGTGAAAGCGCGCAACTGGAATTCCCCGCTGTCCTGCCAGCTTAGCCCGCGTTGCGCCCCCAGCGCGTAGACAAGGAAGAAAAACGCGAAGATGCCGAAAACGGGAAACAGGGAACGAATGAACGAAAAACGGCAGAATGTCGGCTTCATGAAAACTCTCGTGTGGAAATCGTAAAACGTTTCATCGTATACCTGTCCTTCGAGCATCCAGCCCCGCAAAACAAAGTTGAGTGTAACAGAGAAAAGCCATAAAGCAAGGGAAAACGGCGTAAAAAACGGGGACTTCGTGCGTGAGCGATTCAACCGGTAAAGGGCATTTTTTCGGGGAAACCATCGTTTTACACCTCGGAAACACCCTTTGCTGCTTGAATCTGGCCCGCACTCATGCACGAAGTCCCGAACATTTCCACGGTTTTCTTTGAAGAACCAATAAAATTCGCCATCAGATGGAAAATGCCGCTCGCATCCCGTATTATAGTAATAGAAAGCAAACAGGTATGGTGTATGAAACAAACTTGTCAAAAAGAGAATAACATGGGTGATGACCAGACTACATTGCGGGTGAACAGCATCGATCTCTCCGGTTCCGTTGCCGATGGTCCGGGCGTGCGGCTTGTCGTGTTTTTCCAAGGATGCGACAAGAAGGTGAAATGCGTGAACTGTCACAATCCCTCCTCCCATTCCATGCGTGGTGGAACGGCCATGACGGTTGCGGACATCGTCAAACGGCTGGAAGAATCCCCGATACGCAGGGTCACTCTTTCAGGAGGCGAGCCTCTTGCCCAGTCGGAGGAGGGATTGTTCCGCCTCGTGCAAACCTTAAAGGCGGACGGATTCGAGATCGCATTGTACACGTGGCGGCAGATAGACCAAGTTCCTGCCAGAATATTGCAGAGGATCGATTGGTTGAAGGTCGGAGAATACCGGGAAGAGCTGAGGACAAGCACATCCGCGTATGTCGGGTCTTCAAATCAGCGTTTTTTCAAAGTGGCGTGAAAAAGAGATTCGAATGAAGATTTCAAAAGAGAATTCGGCAGTCCGCGATACTCACGCCGGGCGTAATTTTGCGGAAGGCGCGCGGATGGAGAAGGAACGGGTGCTTGCGGCGCTTCCTGAATCGCTATCCAGTCTTCACCGAGCCGCCGTCATCCATATCCACGACCTTGACGGATGGAATGACGTCGGGAACTGTTCGACGCCGCGTCCCGAAAGCTATCTGAACCCGGAGTTTATCCGCAGCCGGACCGACTACGGGAAAATCGCGGATCTCATCGAACAGGCGAGGTCGATGATCTACGCTGTCGGTCAACGGCAGACAGGTGGCATCGGTTGCGGGAACTTTGACCGCGACATGGCGGCCGCGTTGACCCGTGCCGGCGTGCCTCCTACGGAAGCGAACGCGGAGGCATTCCGCGAGGAGGCCACACGGTTCTTTGCTGGCTTGAGTACGCAACGTCTGCGCAACTCGTGCGAAAATTTCTACGTAACGCTCAACTTGGGGCTAGACACCGGCAAGTGGGGCCGTATCGTCACGTCGGCGGTGCTTGCCGCGTTTGAATCGCTTCCGGCGGATTTCACCCGCCCCAACATCGTGTTCAAGGTCAAGCGCGACATCAACGGAAAGGGCGCCGTTAACCACGACTTGTTCCTCCGCGCCTGCGCGTGTACGGCAAAGAAAATGATACCGACCTACTTGCTCATGGATTCCGCGCCGAACGCCGGTTGCGATCCTTGGGCGTTGAATATAATGGGCTGCCGCACAAGGGTGTACGCCAACCGCAACGGGGATGTCGGCTCGATCGGACGTGGGAACATCGCCGCCGTTTCGCTCAACCTGCCGCATATCGCCCTCGAAACACATGACGCCGGCCGTTTTTTCACCAGGCTTGCGGAGGTCATGGACGCCGCAAAACAGGTGTTGATGTTACGCGCCGAAACACTTGGACAAAGCCGTTACTTGGCGGAGGTTGCCGCTTCCGGGAACTGGGGCGCGCGTACCCCGGACGGGATTTGCCGGCAGGGTACGTATTCCGTAGGGTTTATTGGGATGGCGGAAACCGTTGAGATTCTCTGCGGTGGCGGACTGCAGACGGAGGCGGGAAATCGCATGGCCGTCAAGATACTTGAGACGATGCGCGGTATGGTGGATCGATATTGTGTGGAAACGGAGCGGAATTTCGCACTTCTAGCTTCCCCGGGGGAAGGCATATCCGGCAGGTTCGCGGACGAGGACTCGAAACGCTTTCCGGAAGCCTCATGCTGGAGGAAAGGGTTCTACACGAACTCCTTCCACCTTCCCGTCGATTCAGGAGCGAGCCTGGCGCGCAAACTCGCGACAGAAGGTCCGTTCCACCGGTTTGCGAACGGCGGCAGCATCTCGTATGTGGAGCTTCGCGAAGCACCGGTCGGAAATGTCGAGGCGGTCGCCGACATCGTATCTCTCGCGACGGAATGTGGCGTGTCGTATCTCGGCGTGAACTTCCCGCTCGACATGTGCCGCGTCTGCGGCGAGAGGGGGACTTTTGACACGTGCCCGAAATGCGGTTCGTCCTCGATTAGCCGGATTCGCAGGGTCAGCGGTTATCTTGAAACGCTTGACGACTTCTCCACGGGGAAAAGGGCCGAGGAGGCCATGAGGCGGGCCAACCAGTGACAAAGGCCGCGCTGTTCCTTGTTGTCATGGGGTTGCGTTGCTCCCGTCCGCGCGCGTTGCAATCGTAATCGTTGCCAAGCACAGCGTTTTGTGGTAAACTGCCGCCCGTTTTGAACGCAAGGAACTGTCATGGACTTGATAAACCGCTATCGTGAATTTCTGCCTGAATCCCGCCGTGTCGTCGTCAAGGTCGGGACCCGTGTCATCGAGCAGGGCACAGGGAGGCCCGACAAACGTTCGATGAAATCGCTGGTCTCGCAGATTGCGAACCTCCGGTCGAATGGGTACGAAATCATCCTGGTCTCCTCCGGTGCGATCGGCGCGGGCGTGGATGCGCTTGGTTTGAAAAGCCGGCCGACCGCCGTTTCGGACTTGCAGATGTGCGCGGCCGTCGGACAGGCCCTCCTCATGGCCCAGTATGAAGGTTTATTCAAGGAACAGGGGCTTATCATCGGGCAGATCCTGCTCACGCATGCGGATTTCCAGCACCGGTTGCGTCTGAACAACACCAAGCGTACGCTGGAACACCTGCTGCGCCACAACGTGATTCCGATCATCAACGAAAACGACGTGGTCGCGGACGAGGAGGTCAAGGCGTCGCTCTCGCTGGGCGATAATGACTATCTCGCCTCATTGGTCGTCAAGTTGACGCGGGCTGATCTGCTCGTCATCCTCTCCACGGTGGACGGCGTATTGGATGAGGCGGGGCATCGCGTGCCCTGTTTTGAAAACCTCGCCGACGCATTCAAGCTGGTCAATCCCTCGCTCCCGAACGGCGGGCTTTCGAAGGGGGGCATGGATTCCAAGCTCCGTGCCGCGCAGAATGCCGTGAAGGCGGGCTGCCCGACGGTGATCGCCAATGGCCGCTCCGCGCGCGTGTTGACGCAAATCCTCGCGGGCAAGGATGCCGGGACGCTGATTCTCGGCAGTGCGCTTTAATCGTCAAAAACAGGAGACCAGATGAACATCAAAACGTACATCCACGATATCGGGGTGAAGGCGCTTGCGGCCTCCCGCAAAATGGCCGTTCTTGCCACGCGGCAGAAAGTCGCCATCGTGAAGGCGATGGCGGACGGACTGGAGGCGCGCCGCGAGGAAATCATCGCCGCGAACAAGGCCGATCTGGAAGCGGCAGCCGCAGCCGGTATGAGCGGCCCGATGCTTGACCGCCTGACGCTCACCGACGCCCGGTTCCGTGCCATGACCGAAGGACTGCGGACGGTCGCCGCGCTGCCGGATCCCGTCGGGAAGGTGATCAAACGGACGACGCGCCCGAACGGGATGCGGATTGAAAAACGCCGCGTCCCCCTCGGTGTCG
Organism: Kiritimatiellia bacterium; assembly: GCA_017962315.1. GTDB lineage: Bacteria > Verrucomicrobiota > Kiritimatiellia > RFP12 > UBA1067 > RGIG8368. The sequence continues at coordinate 16,192 of JAGCVN010000069.1, read as the reverse complement.
TCGCGATTATTTTCGAATCCCGTCCGAACGTGACGGCGGACGCGGCCTCCCTCTGCATCAAGACGGGGAACGCCGTGATCCTGCGCGGCGGCAAGGAGGCGGTCCGTTCCAACAAAGCCATCGCAGACGCACTCCAGGCGGGCGGTGCGGAAAAAGGGATGCCGCAAGACGCCGTGCAGTTCATCGAAGTGACCGACCACAAGGCGGTCAACGAGCTTGTCGGTCTCGCCGGGTATGTGGATGTCGTGATCCCGCGCGGTGGCGAACGCCTTGTCCGGGCGGTCGTCGAACACGCACGCATCCCCGTGTTGAAGCATTACAAGGGCGTCTGCCACGTCTATGTCGACAAGAAGGCGAGGCAGGCGCAGGCGTTGAAGATCCTCGACAACGCGAAGTGCCAACGCCCCAGCACCTGCAATGCGGCGGAGACGCTGCTGGTAGACCGCGCCATCGCGAAGACATTCTTGCCGAAGGTTGGCGCCTGGGCGGCGAAAAAGGGGGTTGCGTTGCGGGGTGACGAGACGGTGCGCGAGTATGTGCCGGCGGCCCTTCCCGCCACGGAAGAGGACTGGTATGCGGAGTATCTGTCGTTGACGCTTGCGGTCAGGGTCGTGGACGGTGTCGGCGAGGCGATCGACCACATCAACACGTTCGGTTCACACCATTCCGACGCGATCGTCACGGAGGATGCCGCAGCGGCGGAACGTTTCCTCGACGAAGTTGATTCCGCGGCCGTCTACCACAACGTCTCGACGCGCTTCACGGACGGCGGCGAGTTCGGCATGGGCGCGGAGATGGGTGTCAGCACGGACAAGTTCCATGCCCGCGGCCCCATGGGACTAGAGGAGTTGACCTCTTACAAGTGGGTCGTGCGCGGAGAGGGGCAGTTGCGCGGATGAATGCAGGACTCTTGAAAACAATCCGTGCAATCGTCGCGAAGGATCCCCGTTTCGCGATCAACGCCTACCTGTTCGTGCAGGAGTCGCTGGATGTCGCGGTCAAGGGAAGACTCCATCGATGCGGTGCCATACAGGAAGCCCCGAGGCACGTGGATGCGAAGGACTGGCTTCAGGCGTTCAAGGAGTATGCCCTTTCGGAGTTCGGCCCGCTTGCACGGGATGTGTTGGAAGAGTGGGGGATCCGTTCGACGGCAGATGTCGGCGAACTCGTGGCGCACCTGGTGGACGCCGGGGTCATCGCCCGCCAGAAGGGGGATACCTACGACCAGTTCAAGGATGTATTTTCCTTTGAAGAGGCGTTTGAAAGACCCTACCGGGTGGATTCTCCTTGACGCATTATCCTTGTCAATCCCCCCGTTTCTTTTCTATACTGGACTTTTCAAGTTTGGAGCGAGAATCGTATGAAACAAATAGGTGTTGGCTTGTTGGGTTTCGGAACCGTGGGCGCCGGCGTGGTGGACGGTTTAAGGAAGAACCGCCGCTTGATGGCAGACCGGCTCGGCGTCGAGGTTGTCTTGCGGAAGATCGCGGACCTCGATACGACGAGCGATCGAGGCGTCCCCGTCGATCCCGGTATGCTCATCCCCGATGCAGCGACGGTGATCCACGATCCGGAAATCCAGATTGTCGTCGAACTGATCGGGGGGACGGGTGTCGCCCGGAAGTTTATCTTGGAGGCGTTGAACGCGGGCAAGCACGTCGTTACCGCGAACAAGAAGCTGCTGGCTGAGTATGGAGAAGAGATCTTTTCGACGGCGGAGAAGAACGGTGTGGATGTTTACTTCGGCGCGAGTGTCGGGGGCGGAATCCCGATCATCCGCGTCCTGCGCGAGGGGCTTGCGGGGAACCAGATCCACACCATTCATGGTATTTTGAACGGGACCTGCAACTACATCCTCACCCGGATGGAGAACGAGGGCGCCCCCTTCGAGGAGGTCTTGAAAGCTGCGCAGGAGGCGGGATACGCCGAGGCGGATCCGAGTTTGGATATTGACGGGTTCGACACCGCGCACAAGGCCGTGATCCTCGCCTCGCTCGCCTACGGGTTCCATGTCCCGATGGCGGAGGTCCAGGTCGAGGGCATCCGGAATCTGGCGGGAATCGACGTCCAGTACGCCCGTGATTTCGGCTACCGCATCAAGTTGCTCGCGTCCATCCAGAGGGAAGGGAACGAGATTGAAGTTTCCGTCCATCCCACCCTCGTCTCTGCCAAGCATATGCTGGCGACGGTGAACGATGTCTTCAACGCGGCGATGGTCAACGGCGACATGAGCGGCGACACGCTCTACTACGGACGCGGCGCGGGACGTGCCCCGACCGCCAGCACGGTGATCGGCGACATCGGTGACATCGCCCGGAACATCCTCGCCGGAGGCCCCCGTTATACGCGCGGCGTGTGCATCGCGAACACCGGGAAGCTTGCCATCCGCAAGGCGGAGGACATCGAGTCGCGCTTCTATGTCCGGATGATGGTCGCAGACCGTCCCGGCGCGTTGGGGATCATTTCGACGATTCTCGGACATTGCGGCGTGAGCATTCGCGCGGCCACGCAGAAAGAGTCGGGCGAAACCGGCACGGGGTACGTCCCCGTGGTGTTCCTGACGAACGTGGCCAAGAACGCCGACCTTTGCCGTGCGTTGAAGGAAATCCAAGGCGCGGGGGTCGTGAGCGAGGCGCCTGTCAAGCTCCGTGTTCTTTAAGCAAGGTAGTGTGAAGATGAAAGTTTGCAAGTTCGGCGGTTCCTCCGTCGCAGATGCCGTGCAGGTGACCAAAATCGTGGACATCGTGCTGGCGGACCCCGACCGACGCATTGTCGTCGTTTCCGCGCCCGGCAAGCGGAACAAGTTGGATACGAAAGTGACGGATTTGCTGATCTCCTGTGCGGGACTCGCCTTGGCCGGCAAGGCGTATGAACCGACACTGAACCAGATTGTGGAGCGGTACGCGGCAATCCAGCGCGACCTCTCGCTCCCGCCGGAGATTGTGGCGACAATCGAGGCGGATCTCCGTACACGTGTTTCAGGCGACAAATCGCATCCGGGGATGTTCCTCGATGCGATGAAGGCGGCGGGCGAGGACAACAGCGCGAAGATTGTCGCGGAGGCGTTCCGTGTGCGCGGCGCGCAGGCCGTCTACCTGAACCCGGGCGAGGCCGGGATGTGCATGACGGACGATTTCGGCAACGCCCAGCTCCTTCCGGAATCCTATCGAAAACTATCCCAGTCGCTCCTCCGCGATGAAATCGTCATCTTCCCCGGATTCTTCGGGTATACCGCTTCCGGCAAGGTCGCTACCTTCCCGCGCGGCGGCTCGGACATCACCGGTTCCATTCTGGCGGCCGCTGTCAAAGCCGACGTCTACGAGAATTTCACCGATGTCGATTCCGTCTACCCGGTCGATCCCCGTCTTGTCCCTTCCGTCAAGGAGGGGATCGCGACGATGACCTACCGCGAAATGCGGGAACTCTCCTACGCGGGATTCGGCGTGTTCAACGACGAGGCGGTTTTCCCCGCCGTCCGTGCGGGCATCCCGATCAACGTCCGCAACACGAACCATCCGGACGCGCCCGGCACGATGATCGTCCAGTCGCGCCGCGTCCAGCCCGGCACGGTTGTCGGAGTCGCCAGCAGCGACGGTTTCTGCAGCCTCTTTGTCGATAAATACATGATGAACCGCGAGGTCGGTTTCGGGCGCAGGTTGCTCCAGATCCTAGAAGAGGAACACGTCGCCTGGGAACATATGCCCTCTGGTATCGATAACGTGTCCGTGCTGATGCGCGATTCCCGTTTCGGGAAAGAGATCGAGGCGCGCGTCATCGCCCGCATCAAGCGCGACCTGCAGCCGGACAACGTGATGGTCGAACGCGGCTACTCGTTGATCATGCTGGTCGGAGAGGGACTGATCTACACGGTTGGCATGTGCGCAAAAGCGGCCGAAGCGTTGGGGGGCGCGGGGGTGAACATCGAGATGATCAATCAAGGTTCTTCGGAGATCAGCATCATGTTCGGTGTCCGCTCCGAATATCGGGCAAAGGCGGTCAACGCCCTCTACAAAGCTTTTTTCCCGCACGGTTCTTGAGTGAAACGCAGGGGAGGGGCAACGCCCCCGTTGTCCGTCCGCAGTCCATGCCGGGCGGTTTCGCGCATGGGTCCTGTGCGCGTGCTGAACGTGAAAAATGCTGCTAGACGTGAACGGAGGGATGTGGTAAAGTTACACCTCTCTTTACCGCAGGACTGTTATGCAAATCAACTCGATAGCTTATGCACTGCCGGAGGCAACGCTCGACAACGAGACGTTGGCTGGGTTGTACACGGGATGGACTCCTGAGAAAATCCTGAACAAGACGGGCGTCTCGATTCGCCATATCGCAGCAGAAAGCGAGACGGCGGTCGACCTCGCGGAACAGGCCTGCCGCAAACTTTTTGAAGCGGGGGTGTCGCCTGAATCCATCGATTTTCTCTTGATGTGTACGCAGTCTCCTGATTACCACCTTCCTTCTTCCGCCTGTATCCTGCAGCATCGCCTGGGGCTTTCCAAGCAGTGCGGCGCGACGGATTTCGACTTGGGATGTTCCGGTTACGTGTACGGACTGGCGTTAGCGAAGGGGCTGATGGCGGCGGGGATCGCGTCGAACATTCTCTTTGTGACCGCCGACACCTACACGAAGTATGTCCACCCGATGGACAAATCCGTGCGTACGATTTTCGGCGACGGCGCGGCGGCCACCCTCCTCACCGCGTCGGAAACGGAGAAGGTGGGGGCGTTCTCGCTCGGCACTGACGGCTCCGGGGCGGCGACGCTGGTCGTGCCGACCGGTTGTGCCCGCGAACCCCGCACTGCCGAGTCCGCCCGTGAGGAGACCGACCGTTACGGGAATACCCGTTCCCGCGACAACCTCTACATGAACGGCCAGGCGATCTACCGGTTCAGCCTCCGCGTGGTGCCGCAGACGGTGGACGAGGCGTTGGCGAAAAACGGGCTTTCGCGCGGTGACATCGACCTCTACGTCTTCCATCAGGCGAACACGTTCATGCTGGAAGCGCTCCGGCGCGAGATGGATCTGCCTCAAGAGAAGTTTTACATCAACATGGAGGATATCGGAAATACGGTTTCTTCCACCATCCCGATCGCGCTTGCGCGCGCCGAGGCGGAGGGCAGGCTTCTCCGCGGCATGAAGGTTCTGCTGGCGGGGTTCGGCGTCGGGCTTTCCTGGGGGGCGACGGTTGTCACCTGGTGACGTTGTTGGCCTCCCTCCCTTTCTCCGCAAGCTTTGAAGGAGTTTTCAAATGCAATCGTTTGTAGACGTCTCCGGCGGTGTCGCCGCCGCGAACGGGTTTAAGGCAGCCGGTGTCGAAGCCGGTATCAAATACGCCGGGCGTAAGGATGTCGCACTGATTGTCTCGGACGTCCCCGCGAATGTCTCTGCCGTTTATACGACCAACCGCGTTGCCGCTGCCCCCGTGCAGTTGGACAGGGAACGGACGGTTTCGGGGAAAGCCCAGGCGATCCTCGCCAACAGCGGTTGCGCGAACGCCTGCACGGGAGAGCAGGGAATGCGCGACGCGCGTGCGTCCGCCCGCTTCACGGCGGAGGTCCTGGGGATTGATGAATCGCTCGTCCTTGTCTGCTCAACCGGCGTGATCGGGATGTTGATGCCGTTGGAGCGCCTCGAAGCGGGGGTGAAAAGCGCCGCGTCGGCGTTGAGCCGTGACGGCGGCGCCGACGCCGCCCGCGCGATCATGACGACGGACACGTGTTCGAAAGAGATCGCCGTGCAGTTCACGCTGGACGGACGGACGGTCACGCTGGGTGGAATGTGCAAGGGCGCAGGTATGATTGAACCGGACATGGCGACCATGCTCGCCTTTTTGACGACCGATGCGGCGGTGGCGCCGAACGCGCTCGACGCCGCGCTTCGCAAGGCGGCGGCGGTGAGTTTCAATAGCCTTGTTGTCGATGGAGACCGCAGCACAAACGATACGTTGATCGTGCTGGCGAACGGTGCGGCGGGCAACAGGGAGGTCGTCGAAGGGACGCCGGATTTCGACAGGTTCACCGATGCGATGCGCCACGTCTGCGTTGAACTCGCCAAAAAGATGGCGAAGGACGGGGAAGGGGCGTCGAAGTTCGTCACCGTCCGCGTCAACGGGGCGACAACGGACAAAGACGCGGCGGTTGCCGCGCGGGCAATCGCGAAGTCGCCCCTTGTCAAAACCTCCTGGGCGGGTATGGATCCAAACTGGGGCCGCGTGATTGCGGCGGTCGGTTATTCGGGGGCCGCCGTCGATGACGGCCGTGTGCAGATTTTCTATGATGACGTCTGCGCCTATGACGCCGGACGGGTGGCGGACGCACAGACGCTCGCCGCCATGAAGGAGAAGATGCGGAAACCGGAATTCGACGTCACGGTCGATCTCCATCTCGGAACGGGAAGCGCCGTCGTCTACACGTGCGACCTCACGCACGGCTACATCACGATCAACGCTGACTACACGACGTAACGGATGGGAACGTGGCGGAGAGAGAGGGATTCGAACCCCCGATACCTTGCGGTATGCCGATTTTCAAGACCGGTGCATTAAACCACTCTGCCATCTCTCCGAAAACACGGGCAGTATACGCTGTTTCTCTGCCTGATTCAAGCACGAAATCGTTGCTGGTCGCGCATGGGGCGCATCCGCGTTTTTCAACTATGCGCCTTCGTGCTGGCGACAACCGGGACAACAACTTAAAAAGGTGCGCAGACCGGCACGTCCGCGTATTGTCCCGCCAATCGACTGCGGCGCGGTTGCGCCGCGAATGTCCGCGAACGGGTCTGTCCGCATCCCCCCGCAATGTTGTCTCAAGTTGTCTGTGTTGTCTCCAATCATCAGGGGATTCTGCGGTGAATTACGCAGATGCGCCCTCACGCATGACGCATGAAGGTATGGTTTTGATTCAAAAGAAGAAAAACACCCAGGCGAAGAGGAGACAGAGTACGAATTTCAACAGCGTCCCGAAAATGAAACCGAGAAACGCACCGATCGCGGCCTTGGTCGCTTGCCGACGTGTCTTGCCCCCTAAGAGTTCCCCTCCGAACGCACCCAGTAACGGGCCGAGGATGAGTCCATACGGCGCGAAAAACAATCCGACGAACGTGCCGATCAGGCAACCGACGCTTCCACAGCGCGAACCGCCGAATTTCTTTGTGCCGAAACTCGAGGCGCAAAAATCAAGCAGCAGGATGACGGCCAGCGCACCCGTTGCACAGATCATTATCCGTGGTGAAAGGTGCTCCCCCTTCATCGGGAAACGGCACCACAACGCCAGGTAGGCAAAGACCGGCCCCGGCAGGATGGGCACGAAACAACCGATAAGTCCGATAATGAGCGCGAGTAAGCCGAGGCTGAACCAGATATAGTCCATCTCCATCACAAACTACCAGACGATTTCCGAAGCTTCGAAAACGGGACCTTCCTTGCAGACGCGGAGGAGACGTTCCGTACCGTCCGCCAACCGGATTTTTTGAACGCAGGCGAGGCAGGCCCCCACGCCGCAGACCATGTGCTTGTCCAAGGAGAGCCAAGCCGTGCAGCCGAACGATGCCGCCATCTCCCCCACCGCCCGCAACATCCCGTCCGGGCCGCAGGCGTAGATGACCGCCGCGCTTCCGTAGGTTTCCAATTCTGTCTTAAGCAGTCGGGTGACGAGTCCCTTCGTCCCTTTGGAACCGTCTTCTGTCGCGATGCCGACACGCCAGCGTCCGTCCGGGAAACTGTCGGCGCAGAGGATATCGCCCGCCGTCCGTCCGCCGATCAGCACACTCCCTGCGGAAACCCTTGAGGCGAAAAAGTGGAAGGGCGCGACACCATATCCGCCCGCAACACAGACGGGGTACGCGGCCTTCTCCTTGGGAAGCGGAAACCCGTTCCCCAACGGCCCCAGGATCTGGAGTACGTCGCCTTCCTGTACGCGGCTCAACGCGGCGGAACCGCGCCCCACGACCTTGAACAGGATTTCCAGCGCCTCGCCTTCGCATCCGTAGATGCTGAAGGGGCGGCGCAGCGCACTGGCCTCCAGGCCCGGGACACGGATGTGTACATACTGTCCCGGTTGCGCATTCCCGGCGAGAAACGGTGCGTGTGCGCGGAGCAGCCAGTACTCCCCTTGTACAGGATGGATGGAAAGGACGCGGGCGGTCTCGTCCCTGCTTTCAAGCTTGATCCCTTCAACTTTTGGATCGTACATCGTCCAACCTCACTTCGCCGCTTTTTCTTCCGCGTTCGTCACCGCCGCTTCTGGGGCGGGCGGTTGCGCGTGTTCCGGCGGAAGCGGCGGTTCTGCCGGGTGTAATTCGTTTTGCGCCTCCAGGAAGTCGACACGGGAACGGACGCGCCGGATTTCCGTGTTCACGCCGGAAGCCTTCTCCATGTTTCCGGCAACCGTCAGTTTCTTCTGCACCTCCTGCAACTGTTTCACGTACTTCTCCGTGGCATCGACAATCTTTTCCGCCCGTTTGTGGCGGATGTCGTTCTGGAGGGCGATGTAGGTGCGCTGGAGTTCGGCAAGGTCGGGGGTCAGAAGGGCAATGTTCTCGTTGCCGAGCGAACGATCCGCCGCAAACCGGCTGGCTTCGTCGCGGACGCTCTCCCATCCGGCGAAGTCGCCCGCCCGCTGGTAGCTTTCCATCACCTCGTTCAATTTGGCAGAATATTTTTCCGGCCATTCGCTTGTCCGTCTCGCGGCCTCCTGCGCGATGTCTGCGAGAGACTTGTCGAACGCTTCACGCATCCGGGCGGTCTTGCCGTCTTTCACGCTGGTCTCGGCGGCAGGAAGCACCTGGGCGGGAGGGAATCCGTCCGTGTCTTTCCCGGATGCAACGGAAACCGCCGCAAGGATTGATTCGGCGTCGGCAAGGGAAGGTAGGGCGCGCACACGGCGGATCTCTTCGTTGACCGCCATTGCCTGCGCCATTTTCCCTTCCTGCATCAGGCGGCGCTGGGTGTCTGTGAGTTCGTTCGCGTAACGTTTACAGAGATTGGCGATTTTGCGGCTGTGGACCACGCGCTGGTCGGCGAGCAGTTTCCTGTATTTCGTGAACAACAGTTGGAGTTCCTGGGAAGGTGAGTCCGCCTCGCCGATGTCGGGGAGCGCCTCGCTTTCGTCGAACCGTTTCCGTTCATTCTGGGCCAGGACCCAGCCTTCGAAATCGCCTTCGTTGCGCCGTTGCTCCATGAGGTTTTCCAACTCGGCACGATATTCCGTCGGCCAGGCCTTCTGGAAATCGAGCTGCTGGTTTGCGAGTTTCAGGATCTGCTGGTCGTATTCCGCCTGTTTTTTCAGGACTTCGGCAGGCATCTTTGGCAGTGATTCCCCTGCGGCGAGGATGACCGCGTTCGTTGAAACCGGATCGTACAGACACGCTTCGGGCGAGACGCCTTTCGGGAGGAGGACGCGCAGGTAGTTCGCCAGATACGGGGAGACACGCGCTTCTTTCAAGCGGTAGAGCTTCTTTGCCGGCATGTACAGAATCTTCGTGAACCGCGTGAACGGCGGCTTGTCCAGATACGGCACAAGCGGAAAGGTCAACGGGTAGATCGCAACGAGGATCAGCAGGAAGACGGCGGCTTTCAACGTGCGCCGCAGCGAGGCGTGGCGGTGGATTGCGCGGAGAATGTCTTTCGCTTCGCGGTTGTCGGACGCGATGTTCCGCAACAACTCCGTGCAGATCCGCTCGGCGCCCGCCCATTCGCGGTTTTTCAACGCCCGCCTTGCCCGGTCAAGGTCGCGCCGCAACGTCCGTTCCGCGAGCACCGCCTCTTCCGCTTCAAAAAGATGCTTGTCTTCCGAAAGCGACCGGTATTCCTGGATGAAAGCGGCGGCGCGTTCGTAGTTCTCCGCCCGCAGCTCGATGGGGATCTGTTCTTTCAGCTGCTCCCGCTTCAGAATGTTTTTCTCTGCTTGATCGCGCAGCGTCGTGACTTCCTGGAGGAACATCCTTCCGGACGGACCGGTCGGCTCGAACCCGTGTACACGCCCCGCATAGGAGACGACCCGCTCGAAACGCTGCTGCGAGAAGGCGTCACGCATTTTTTTCAAGAGAAGTTCAATGGTCTCGTAGGCGCGGGCGTCCGCTCCGCAGTTGCCGCAGTACTGGATGCCGACAAATGTCTCGGCACCGCATTCGGGGCAGGCTTCTGAACCGTCCCAGCCGCACTCGGCACAGTATTTCGTGGTCAGGGGATTCACGGCATCGCACCACTTGCAGCGCCAGGTCGTCTTGACGGTCGGGATTTCGACACGCCCTTTGCTTTTCACCTGGGCGAGCGCGTCGACAAACGCGACGGCGGAAGGCCAGCGGCGTTCCTTGTCCGTGGCAAGGGCTTTGACGACGATTTCGCGCAGGGGGCCGGGAATGTCCTGCTCACGGAAGTAGCGCGGGTTCTGCCCGGTCAACGTGAAATAGAGCAGGGCGCCCAGCCCGTATACGTCGGAACGCTCGTCCGTATGGCTGGCATCGCTTTCCTGTTCCGGTGCACCGTAGCCGAGCGAAAGCAGCTTCTCGCCCGGAACGGTCAATTTCGACTCGTCGGCTCTCGCCAGTCTTGCCAATCCGAAATCGACGATTTTCGGTTCGCTGCTCTTGTCCAGCAGGATGTTGCTGGGTTTCAGGTCGCGATGGATGACCCCGCAGGAATGGGCGTAGGCGACGGCCCGCCCGATCTTGAGCAGGATGTCTACCGCCTCCTCGCTTGAGAGGGATCCGTGGCACCCGACGTACTGGTCGAGCGTGAGCGGCGGATTCGGGTTTACCAGTCCGCCGGATTCGCTGTCGCGCCGGACGATCGTGTCGTCCGGCCCTGCGATGTACTCCATGACGATGAACGGGCCGTCCGCGTCTTCGCCGAGCGCGTAAATGTGGACGATGTGGACGTGGCTGAGCGTGGCGACCGCGCGCGCCTCGTGCAGGAACCGCTGCCGCAGGGCGGGAACCGACTGCGCCTCGTGGTTGAGCCGCTAGATGGCGACGAACCGGCCGAGCCGTTTGTCGCGCGCCAGGTAGACGACCCCCATGCCGCCGTTCCCGATTTTGCTGACAATCGAGTACTGCTCGAACAGATCGTCGATCTTCGGCTCCTTCAAGGCGCTCTCGCTTTCGGGTGGGAGGCAGACCGTCCCGCCGTCCAGCGGCGGGGGAAGGATTCGTTCGGTCTTCTTTTCCCGGTTTGCAGGGGGCACCGGCGGCGGTATACGTTCCGTTTTAGGCTTGTCCACGGCCGGTCTCCTTGCAGAATTGGACAATGACGTCTGCGAGCGCGTCCACGTCCGCGTCGGTATGCGCCGCAGAGACGAATCCGACTTCGAACTGCGACGGGGGCAGGTAGAACCCCGCGTCCAACGCGGCATGGAAAAGCTTGGCGTAGCGTTTCGTGTCGCACCTGCGGGTATCGGCGAGGCAGCGCATCGCGTTATCCGCGCAGAACACGGTGAAAATCCCTTTGTACGCGGAGACGTGCAACGGCGTTCCGGTGCCCGCCGCCGCTTCGTTGACCTTCGCGGCGAAACGGTCGGCGCGCGCGGTCATGCCGGGGTAGGGGGCGTCGCGGTCCAGAAGTTCCAGCGTCTTCAACCCCGCCGCGACGGCGAGCGGGTTGCCGGAGAGCGTGCCCGCCTGGTAGACGCCGCCCAGCGGGGCGAGCCTGTCCATGAAGACGGCAAACCCGCCGACGGCGGCGAGCGGAAGCCCGCCCCCGATCACCTTCCCCATCGTGTACAGGTCCGGCTGGACGCCGCAGATCGCGGAATAGGTGGAGCGATGGAACCGGAAACCGTTGATTACTTCGTCGAAAATCAGCAGCGCCCCGCAGCTGTCGGCCAGCCGACGCAGTTTGGCAAGGAAACCCGGATCTGGAAGGACAAGCCCCATGTTCGCGGCGACCGGCTCGACGAGAATGGCGGCGACGTCGCGCCCATGTTCGTCCAGAATCCGCCTCACCGCGTCCAGATCGTTATAGGGCGCGACGAACGTGTCCTCCGCGACATGGCGAGGCACGCCGAGCGAAGTAAGCGTCCCGCCGGTGAGCAGACCGCTGCCGGCCGAGATGAGCATGCTGTCCGAATGGCCGTGGTAGCAGCCGTCGAACTTGATGAGGCGTTTGCGCCCCGTGACGCCTCGCGCAAGGCGTATGGCGGTCATCACCGCCTCCGTGCCGGAGTTGACCAGCCGGACACGCTCGAGGCCGGGAACGGCGCGGCAGAGGCATTCCGCCAGCTCGACCTCGCCCGGCGTGTTGATCCCGAACGTCGTCCCGGCTCTGGCTTGCGTGGAGACCGCCTCCGCCACCTCCGGGTGGGCGTGCCCCAAGATCATCGCACCCCACGAACAGCAGAAGTCCGTCAACTCGCGACCGTCCGCTGTGCAGATGCGCGAACCGTTTCCCGAAACGACATAAAGCGGTGTTCCTCCGACACCGTTGAAAGCCCGGACCGGACTGTTCACGCCCCCCGGAATCACTGCGCACGCCCGCTGGAACAACACTTCATGTGTCATTTTTTGCCGTCCTATTCGCGCACAATGTCAGCCTTCGCCTTCAACTCCTCGACGTAGGCGGAAAGCCGTTCGCCCCGACGCTCGTGCAGGAGGAAGTCGCGGATCTGTTCGCGCACCTCGTCGAACTGCGGCTCGGCGGCATCCTTGTGGCCGAGCTTCTTGATGATGTGGTATCCAAACTGCGTCTCGATGATGTCGCTGATCTCGCCGTCCTGCATGGAGAAGACCGCCTTGTCGAACTCCGGCACCATGGCGCCGCGCCCGAACCAGCCGAGGCTTCCACCCTGTTCGGCGCTGGGACAGGCGGAATGTTTCTCCGCCATGTCGGAGAAATCAGCCCCTTCGCAGATGATCTTCTGGCGGATGGAGGAGATTTTCTCGCGGGCCTCATCTTTGGAGAGCTGTTCCGTCCCGTCCGGCGTGATCAGGATGTGCGACGCCAGCGCCTCTTCCGATTTTGTATATTCCTGCTTGTGGTCGCGGAAATGCTGCGCGATTTCAACCTCCGTCGGCGCCGGGGTGTTCTCGGTGATTTTGGCGACCAGCTTCTCCATGCGCTTGCCGGTCTTCAACTGTTCGCGGAACGTCGCGAGCGACGTCTTACGTGCGGCGAGCGCGCGCTCGAAGGCCTCTTGTCCGCCCAGCTGCGCGGTGATCCGTTCAACCTCCTCGTCGATTTCTTGTTCGGCGATGGGAAAGTCGAGCTTGCGCGATTCATCCAGCAGAAGCCGTTCGCCGATCGCCTGTTCGACGGCCTGTTGCTGGAGTTCCGGCAACTGTGCGCGGATTTGCTCCTGCGGCATTCCGTGTTCCGCGTGGAAACGGATCAGTCGTTCAAGATCGAACTGGATCGCTTCGGGTGAAATGACCTGGCCGTTAACGGTGATTTTCTGCATTTGTCGTACCTGCTTTTCAAAGGGTTAATCAAGACGCAGATGAGAGTACCTTTTTCCACGGCAAAAAACAAGCCTGATTTGGCTCGTCAACGTTTTTTGTGGAAGCTCGCTGTGTGCAATTCTTTTCACGTAAAAGCGCGGAGGCACAGAGGATAGGGGGGAACGGGTGGCATTACCCCTCTGCGTCTCTGCGCTTCTGCGTTTCTTTCCGTTCTACGGAGGGTCACTCGTCCATCGCGAGGCGGAAGCCGAAGTCTGACTCCAAAGTGCTTTGGCCGGGGGTTTCGTAACCGAACCACGCGCTGCGGCATCTCGATGCCGAAAACTTGAACGATCCGCCGCGGATCACGCGCCCAAACGTCTGCTCCGCCGCCCCTTTGGGATCCACGAGTTCCTTGAGGTTCTTGTCGTAGCTCGTCTCCCAATCCGAGCACCACTCCATCATGTTCCCGTTCATGTCGCAGAAGCCCCACGGATTCGGCGGATACGACCCGCCTTTGACGGGACGTTCCAGGTTGGGTCCTTCTTCTTGCGTGCCGCAGGGAGACGTTCCGTTGCAGTTCGCCTGCGTCCCATTGCACGATTCGCCCCAGGGGTAGGGCATCGTCGTGCCGGCGCGGCAGGCGTATTCCCATTCTGCGGACGTCGGCAGCCTCGCACCCTGGCCAACCGCCTTGCAGAACGCATCGGCGAGCGTCCAGGTGATGATGCCGACGGGCAGATCGTCGTCCTGGAACTTCGCGAGGCTCGGATTCTTGCCGGTCACGCTTTTGTACTGCCTCTGCGTGACTTCATACTTGCCGAGCCAGAAGCCTTTCGTGAGCGTCACCTTGAACTCCTGTTCATTTCTGGAACGGCCTTTCTCGTTTTTCGGACTGCCCATCGTGAACGTACCGGGCGGACACCAGATCATCTCCATCGTCTCGCCGCCGGGCAGGGTGATGGTCTTCGTCTTGGTCTTGACGGGCTTGGCTACCACGGGATTGCGCTCAGGCGCGGCCGCCTCCTTTGTGGCAGCATCCTTTACGGTGGGTTTCTCCGTGCCGGGAGCGACCGGAAGATCGGTCTTCTTCGGGACGTCCCGGGGCTTCTCCGGTTTCGGTTCGTCCTTCCCGCATCCCGCGATAAGCAAGGCAGCCAGGCTCGCCATGACGAAACGAGGGACGGTCGTTGTTCGGCTTTTCTGTATTCGGTTCATCTCTTTGTTCTCCTTTTGTTGTTGTGGTTGTTCCATGACGGCATCGATGGCCGATGCCCTGCCACGGATTTCAACCGGAAGTCGATTCGGAACTAGGACTTCTTGAGTTTCGGGCTGTGCGCGGTGATGTATTCCATCACGAAATCGAAGTCTTCTCCGCTTGCGAACACTTGGTTGTGGAAGAGTCCGTTGCGGATGTTGATGGTGTTGTGCTTGCGGTCGGGTTTGACCTTGGTGACGGTGGCGAATCGAGAATACCGTCCGTCGTCCGTGGCCACCATCGTCCCCACGCCGATCTGCGAGAGATTACCCGTCGCCACGCCCATCGCCGCCACGGCCACGCCCAGTACCTTGTTGCGTTTCGCCTCGTTCGGGACTTGCTTGGCGGCCACGCCCTCTTCGTCCATCACGAAGTCCCACGTGTAGCGGCCGCCTTGGATGAGTGCATAGATGTAATAGCTAAGCGTGAGGATCGCGATCAAGACGGCAAAACCGATCAACGCCCACTTCACGCCCGTGAAGCTGACCTCGAAGTCTGCAAGGAACAACGCAAAAAGCATGCATCCTGCAAAGATGCCTCCGAAGACTTTGTAGAATAACCAGAGAATCCCCGGATTCTTGTAGAGGTTTACTGCGTACCGCCAGCGGTACACGCCGTTTTCGTCAGGTTTCATCGTTACTCCTTTTCTTTGGAAACGTTGGTCAAAATCGAGGCAACCCGTTTCATGCCGTCCCTCTTGTTCGTTGGAGGTGGTTTCGCTCGCAGCGGTCTTCTTTTTTCACCGCCTCATCGGCAAGTCTGTCGATATCTGTCGGCTTGATGCCGTTGTATGCGATAGAAGCCGGGCAAAAATGCCCGGTCACCGAACAAAGCCATTGCGTGATACGGTTGAGGGCGGTGGCATCGTGGCGCGTCATCGGCTTTTCCTGAGTGACATATGGCCAGGCAGCTGGCGCGAGTATCAGGAAACGCCCATCGGCACATGCATCAAAATAGCGCCCTCCGGGTTTCTGGAGAGGGGAAAAGCCCTTGTTGCGCAGCACCACGAGCGGAAAGCCTCGCTCGATTGTTTCGTGCGCAATCTGACGCTCTCCGTCGGAAATGCATGGACTTATCACCACGGCGCCATGTGAAGCTGCCGCAAAAACCGCATTGCGAATTTCAGAATATTCCGGTATTGCCGTTTCGATTAGCGGAGCACCGGCCGCATCCCGTGCTATTTTCAATCCGCCGCCCGGTTTCGGGATGCGCCGGTAGGCCAGAAAACGCCGCGAGTACTGAACCTGGACAAGCGGCCGCTCTAGGAGATGGCGGTTGCCAATTGCCGAGAAATGGCCGGTAATACGCCCATTGTCGAGCGGAAGCGCGAGATCGACGATTCGCCGGAAAAGATCGGGATTGGCGCGCTTCTCGGCAAGGCGGCGGGGATTGTCGTGAACATACTGACTCACGTGATTACGCCCTTTTCACCAGCTTTCATTTTCCGCCTTCCACTTCAGTTTCGGGGGCTGCGATGCCGCACGCTTACTTGAAATCGTCGCTGAAGTCGATGACAGCAGGCGTTTCATCCTTTTCCTTGGGCGGCGGCGCGGCGGGGGGCTGCTTTTC
>JAGCVN010000068.1 GCA_017962315.1 Kiritimatiellia bacterium | reverse complement strand
GGGAAGGGTTTCCTCCTCCATCAATGCAGCAAGGAATCCCCTCCCCCCCCCTCGGTACAACTCAATGCCACCACTCGCATCCGCACCTTTCGGAACGAGTAGATGCGACCACCATAGTCGCATTGAGTTTGGGAAGAAAGGCGTTGAAAAAAGTTGTTTTTTGGGGTTGTTTCAGAGGTTTTTCGGATGATATAATCGGAGAATCAAACGCGCCGATGGGATGGACACCGACGGAGGTTTCCCCTTCCGGTTTTTAGGACTACCGCAGGTTTTCTGTCGGGTCTCTGTGTGTTTATCGGCGGCGTTGTGGAAAAAGGATTTCGGGTTATGGCTCTTGAAAACAAGGATGTCGCCGCACAGCAGGCGCAGAATTTCTTCACGAAGGGTGTCGCCGCGTTCGAACGGAGGAACTGGGACATCGCGATCGACCTCCTTCTCCAGTGCGTGACGCTCGTACCGGGCTTCGCGAAGGCCCGCAAGGTATTACGCGCCGCGCAGATCGCCCGCTTCCGTTCGCAGAAGAAGGGCGGACTGGCGATGCAAATGCTCGATTTCAAATGCAAGATGGCCCGCATCAAGGTGCAGGGTTTCCTCAAGGCGGGGAAGAAGGAAACCGCACTGCTGGAGTGTGAAAAGCTTCTGAACATGAATCCCATCAATGCCGACAACGTCCATCTCGCGATCGAGGTCGCCGACGCCTGCAACATGCCGGACGCCGCACTCTTCACCGTCGAAGCCGCGCTGGAAAACAATCCGAACGACCTGGAGATGATGAGCCGTGCCGCCGACTACTACATGGCCGTCGGCGAATACGCCAAGGCGCGCGACGCCCTGGTCAAGCTCGACTCCGCCCGTCCCGGCAACATGGTGATCTTGAAGAAGCTGAAGGACGCGGAAGCGCGGACGACCATGGCGTCGGGATGGGAAGAGGCGGCCGGGAAGAAGGGCGGCTTCCGCGACTTGATCCGCGACAAGGAACAGGCCGCAAAACTCGACCAGAAGAACATGACGCTTGCGACCGGCGATGCTGCCGAATCGCTGATCGCCGAGGCGAAGGCGAAGATCGAGGCGGAACCGAAAAACATCAACCTCTACCGCGCCCTCGCCCGTATCTACTCCCAGAACAAACGGTTCGCCGAGGCCGTCGAAACGTTCGAGGCCGCGCGCGAAGTCAACCCCTCCGACCCCGAACTGGACCGCGCGCTCACCAACGCGAAGGTCAGCCTTTTCGACCAGCAGATCGCCGCGCTCAAAGAGCAGGGCGATGAAGACGGCGCAGCAACCAAGGAACAGGAGCGCAACCAGTTCGTATTCGACAACCTCTACGACCGCGTTCAGCGTTATCCGAACGACCTCGGACTGCATTTCGAACTGGGGCTCCAGTATTACAAATACGGGTACTGGGACGAAGCCGTCAGCGAGATGCAACAGGCGCAGCGCAGCCCCAAACTCCGCATCGAAGCGCTCTACTACCTCGCGATGTGTTTTGCGAACAAGGGCCAGCGCGACATGGCGGTCATGCAGCTGGAGACGGCGAACGGCCAGCTCGACATCATGGACGACTTGAAGAAACGCGTCGTCTTCGCCCTCGGCGACCTCGCCGAAAAGGCGGGCGATCTGGAGAAGGCGTTCAATTACTACAAGGACGTCTACGGCGCGGACATCGGTTACGAAGACATCGGTGAACGTTTCCAGCGTGTCTACCAGCTTCGCCAGGGACAACAGGGGTAGGCCATGCGTAACGCGGAAGGACGCGGCGAATGGATCTTCGGACGGCGCCCTGTCGCCGAAGTCTTGCGCGCCGGCAGAAGGAAAGTTTACGAAGCGGCCTTGCCGCAGCCGTTCCGGGGAACGGGCGGGGAACTGGATGAGATCCTTTCGCTGCTAAACACCGGCGGCATCGCCGTGCGCCGTATGCCCCGCGAACAGCTCGACCGCATCTGCGACGGCGGCAACCACCAGTCGATCGCCCTCCGAACCTCCCCCTACCCCTACGTCGATCTGGAGGACCTTCTCGCCGCAGGGGAAGGTGCGAAAGACCCGCTCTACCTGCTGCTGGACCATCTGGAGGATCCGCAGAACGTCGGTTCCCTCCTGCGCACGGCGGATGCCGCCGGCGTGACAGGCGTGATCCTTCCGGAAGACCGGGCGTCCGGTGTCACCCCCGCCGCCGTGCGCGCCTCGGCCGGTGCCTCCGAGCATTTACGGATCGCGCGGGTCGTAAACCTTCCGCGCGCCATGCAGGCACTCCAGAAAAACGGAGTCTGGTTGACCGGGCTGGATATGCCAGGCAAAGACACGAAGCCTTACACCGAAATTGATTTCAGGGGGGCCGCGGGTCTCGTCGTCGGGGCAGAAGGCGACGGACTTTCGCGTCTCGTCAGGCAGACGTGCGACTTCATCGCCTCGCTTCCAATGCGCGGCGGTGTCGCCTCCCTCAACGCGGCGGTCGCCGGTGCGGTCGCCCTCTACGAAATCCTGCGCCAGCGGGCTTGAAGAAGCGGACATGAAACAGGAATGGAAGAAAAGAATTGTCGTTTTTGCCGGTGCGTCAACCGCGACTGCTTTTCTCGCCGTCGTGCTTTCCTACCTTCTTTGCACACCGCCGCTCCAGGAGGCGGAGGTCTACCCTTCGGGAGTCATTCTGCGCGACCGTAGCGGCGGGTTGATGCGCGTCGGACTCGGGCCGGACGACTCCGACTGCCGACCGTTCTACACCGCCAGCCGCGACGACTGGGTGGTAAAGGCGCTCGTCGCCTCTGAAGACGGACGTTTCTACGACCATCATGGCGTTTGCCTGAAAAGCGTAATCCGGGCCGTCTGGCAGGACGTCTCCAGTTTCCGTCGCATCTCCGGCGCGTCCACGCTCACCATGCAGGCGGTGCGCCTGATCAAACCGCATCCGCGCTCCTTGTTCTGGAAATGGATCGAAGCGTTCGCCGCCCTCCGCATGGAGCGTGTGCGTTCCAAAGAGTGGATCCTTTCGCAATACCTGAACCGCGCACCGTTCGCCTCGAACCTGGTCGGCGTCGAAGCGGCAAGCCAAGGCTGGTTCGGGAAACCCGCGGCCGAACTTTCCCTCGGCGAGGCCGCGCTCCTGGCCGGCATGGTCCAGTCGCCCAGCCGTTTCCGACCGGATCGCCGACTCCCGAATGCGTTGCGGCGGCGCGAGTACGTGTTCCGGCGGATGTTGGAACTCGGCTACGCGACGGAGGCGGAAATCCAGAGCGCGAACCGCGCCCCCATCGAACTGATGCGCTCCCCGCGTCCCTTCCTTGAACCGTTCTTCTGCGACTGGGCGGCGAGCGAGATCGACGAGACGTCGGGCGATTACACGACCACCCTCGACCGGCGGATCCAGGATATCGTCACCCGGCAAGTCCAGCGCCAGGCGAAACAGCTCGACTGTTCCGTCGCCGCCGTCGTGATCGAGGTGGCGACCGGAGCCGTCCGCGCGTTAACTTGTTCCGGCACCTATTTCGATGCCAAGTCAGGACAGGTGAACACGGCGCTCTCCCCTCGGCCCGCCGGCTCGACGCTCAAGCCGTTTATCCTTGCGAAGGCGCTCGACACCGGCATGGTCTCTCCTTCCGAACTCGTCGCGGACGTGCCGCGCCGTTACGGGAACTTCACGCCCGTCAATTTCAACCGCGTTTTCCATGGAATCCTTCCCATCCGGGACGCCTTAATCCTTTCGCTGAACATTCCCTTTCTCGACCTCGTGAAAAAATGCAGCAAAGAGGATGTCAACGCGGTACTTCGCGAAGCGGGCCTTACCACAATCCCGGAGGATCCGGGGAAACACGGACTCGGTATCGCCGTCGGCAACGTGGATGTCCGTCTGCTCGACCTTGCCAACGCCTACGCCACTTTCGCCCGGCACGGCGTCTACAAGTCCTACCGATTTCTTGAAAAGGACAGGCAGAACCGGGAATTGAACGAGAGGCGGATTTTTTCGGACGAGGCAAGCTGGCTGATCGGCGACTTCCTCTCCGGCGAGGAACGTTCCGCCCATTCGATCGGCCACATTGCAGACGCGAAGCTCCCGAAAATCGCTTGGAAAACGGGCACCTCCTCCGCCTACCGCGATGCCTGGACGGCGGCGTGGACGCCGGACTACGTCGTCGCCGTCTGGTGCGGACACAAGATCGGGAAGTTCGGCGACAAACGTCTCGTCGGGGCGAAAGTCGCCGCCCCCGTGGCGTGGAACATCTTCCGTGACCTTCTTCGCGGAAAAGATCCAACCTGGCCCGTGAGACCGGAAGGGATCGGCACACGCGCGGTCTGTTCCGTTTCCGGCTTTCCTCCGAACGGGGACTGTCCCGGAACACGGGAAGGCCTTTTCCTGAAACGGGCAAGTTCGCCGCGCCTCTGCCCCGTCCACAGGCGCGATTTCGAGGGAAAGCTTGAAACCGTCTGGCCGCCCGACGTGGCGGCATTCCTCAAAGAACGGGGAAAATCCGACACAACGCCTGCAAAAGAAAGCAGGCTCGCCATCCTCCAGCCCGCCGACCGATCCGTCTACAAGTGGCTGAAGGGCATTCCCGGACAAGCGGTCACTGTCAAGCCCGCGAACGTGGCTCCGGGCGAGCGCGTCTGGTGGTACGTGGACGGGATTCCGCACGGCGAGACCGAAGGAGACGAAATGTTCCTTCTTGAAGACGGCGAAATTACGCTAGGCGACCACACCATCTCCTGTGCGACACTGCACCAGCGCGCCTCGATCCACATCCGCCTTGAACGGTAAAGACCAGGGGACGAAAAACGCTGCCGCAAGGAAAAACATCCCGAAGGGTGAATCATCCTTGCGACAGTTTTCTCAACGGGACGACTGTCCGTTGTCCCGGAACCTCGACGGTGCTACTTCTTGCCGCAGCAGCAATCCAGATTCGCCTTGTGGAACTCGACCCCCGTCAACTTGGCGGGATAGCCGGTCACGGTGACCGTGGCCTCGTTCCAGAGGTAGTACCATTTGTAGACGACGTCATAGCGGACGCCGACAAGCGTATCGCAACCGGCATTCTCGCACGCCAACGCATACGCTCCGTTTTTGGCACGCATAATCGACGTCTGCGCATATCCCTGCTTTTCCACATTGTCGGCCAGATGCTTGGCCATCCCGCCCAATGTAAACATATTCACCAACCCGAACGGCAAAATCCCGATACACTGCTCACTCGCCTGCACAGGCTTGTCGGATATGTCGTACTTCTCGTAAACCACGTCGCGCACGATGGTTGGCTTAAGGTCCGAATCACCGCCGTCATTACGGTAGTTTGTCACGCAACCGGCCGCAGCCACTGCCAGTGCCGCAACCATAATCAGTTTTTTCATCTCGTTTCCTTTCACTGTTTCCCGTGCCTCCCCCCGGAGGCACGACATCCTCAAAACGCCCAACTTCCGATTCCCGTCGGTTTACGGCGCAAATCCTTCGAACCGGGTTTCAACTCAACCCATACCGTTTTCTTTCCATGCCGCCAATCGACCGTCGTTTCCAGTTTCCCTGAATAAACGTCGCCGTTCAACTGATATACGACTTCATAACTCAGCGTTTTCCCGTACGAAAGCGTTCCCTCTCTTTCCGCGTCCCACTTATACGGCAATTCAACCGTATTATGCATGGTGTGCATCCGGGCTCCCTGAACCTCTTTATTATCAAGCCGGGCCCGTACCTCAAGTTGAGGCGGTTTTGCCAACTCTTTTTGTGCCTTCGTCTCCAGATCCAGCGCGGCGGCGTTGGCCGGATCCGACGACAGGACCTGCTCACACGCCGCGACACAGGCGTCCCAGTCACTCCTGGCGAAATGGGCGCGGGCGGCGGCGAGCTTCGCCTCCACCGCCTTTTTCCGTTCGGCATCTGTTTTACACGCCTTCGCGGCGGCGTTGGCCGGATCCGACG
>JAGCVN010000067.1 GCA_017962315.1 Kiritimatiellia bacterium | reverse complement strand
CGACGGCGGCGAAGAAGGCGTCCGCGTGCGCCTGGTCCACGCCCTCCTTCCCGCCGGCGTCCGCAACGGGGCCGGTCGCGGCGAGGATGTCGGCGAGCGTCGCGGAAAGCGTGGTGTCGCCGGCGACGCTTTCCGGCGGGACGATACCGTCACCGTTGAACGCGGTCGCGGCGAATGCCGTCTCGGCGGCGGTCGCGTCCGCCAGCGAAATCTCCTGCGCGTCGCCCTTGCCGAGGCTCTTCAACACCTCCTTGACGGAAGCGAGAAGCGCCTTGCCCTCCTCCGTGCCCGTGTTGAAGGCGGAAAGCGGAAGCGTGTCGGAGGCCGCCAGGACGGAATCGAGCGAGACGAGGCGGGCTTTCAGCCAGGCGACAGCCGCCAACACTTCCGGTGCGCGGATGCGGCCGTCTTTGTCGGCATCGAGCGCGGCGAGTGTACCCGCGTCGAAACGGAGTCCTGTCGCGGGACAGCTGAGGGCGGTCCAGAGTTTTTGGTCCAGTTTGTCGAGGTTTGCGATGTCTGCGCCGCTCTTGAAGTCGACCTGTACGGCTCCGCCGGCTTTGAAGAAATTCCAGATGTGCGTATCGGTTGGCATGGTGTGCTACTCCTTGGTAGTGGTTAGTGACTAGTGGTTGGTGTTTCGCGAAAAGGGATTACGGGTTGGGAGGTGGAGGGGTCGAGGTTGCACAACCCGGACAGCAACCGGGACATTTCTTCTGGGAGACGTCTTTGCCGTCCCAGCAGTACGTGCAGAGCTTCTCCTTCGGGAGGCCGATCGCCGCCACGAGGTCGTCGAGACGCTGGTAGGCGAGCGAGGAGATTCCCAGACGCTGCTGGATGCGGGCGACGAGCGCTTTGTACGGTTCTCCGTCTGGATCGAGATACTTCTCCACATCCGCGTTCTCGCCGTCGATTTCCTTGATGATACGCCGCGTGATGAGGTCCATCATGCTGTTCGAGCGAGAGAAGTTCAGGAACTTGCACTGGAAGAAGAGCGGCGGGCAGGCGATACGCATATGGATCTCTTTCGCCCCGTCGTCGTAAAGGCGGCGGACTTGATTGCGCAACTGCGTGCCGCGCACGATCGAGTCATCGCAGAAGATGAGCCGTTTCCCCTTGATCAAACCGGGAATGGGGATGAGCTTCATCTGCGCGATCAAGTCACGCTCCTTCTGGTTTGGCGGCATGAAGCTGCGCGGCCACGTCGGCGTGTATTTCACGAAAGGGCGCGAGTAGCGGATTCCCGCCTCGCTGGCGTAGCCGAGCGCGTGGGCCACACCGGAATCAGGAACACCGCCGACGGCGTCGGCCTCTGTCGGGGTCTGCCGCGCGAGCGCACCGCCGCAGCGGTAGCGCGCCATCTCCACGTTGCGTCCCTCGTAGGAAGAGGCCGGATACCCGAAATAGACCCAGAGGAACGAGCAGATCGCCATCTCGGCGCGGGGGGGCAGCATCTGTTCAATCCCTTCCGGCGTGCATTTCACCATCTCGCCGGGACCGAGTTCACGGAGAAGGGTGTAGCCAAGGTTCGCGAAACAACAAGACTCCTGCGCGACGGCGATCGCGTCCTCTTTCTGTCCCACGATCACCGGCGTCCGCCCGTAGCGGTCGCGCGCGGCGTAGAAGGTACCGTCCTTCGTCAAGATGAGGATGGAGCAAGACCCCTCGATCTTTTCCTGCGCGTACCTCACACCCTCGACGAACGACCCCTGCGAATCGATGAGCGTGGCGACCAGCTCGGTCGGGTTGATACCGCCCCGGCTCATTTCTGAAAACTGCGAAGAGTGTTCGCGGTACATCTCCTGCACCAGTTCGGAAAGGTTGCCGACAAGCCCCACGGTCGCGACCGCATAAACGCCGAGCCGGGAGGCGATGATCAGCGGCTGGTCTTCGTTGTCGCTGATCACGCCGATTCCCGAACGCCCCTGGAAGACGCGGAAATCATTCGCGAATTTTGAACGGAACTGCGCGTTGGAAATGTCGTGGATCGCCCGCTGGAAACCATTTTCGTTCAAGACCGCCATACCGCCGCGCATCGTACCCAGATGCGAATGGTAATCCGTCCCGAAATAAAGATCCGGGACACAGTCGATTTTGGATACCGTGCCAAAGAACCCGCCCATACGAAAACCTACTCCTTTCAGACCACGTCCGCGACACGTCCTTGAAAACCGTCACGGAACGCCCGATAGTGTAACGGAATTCCGTGGCAAAGTATAGGCTAACTTTCGGCTTTCTTTCGCTGTGGATTATGGGGCGGCGAAGATTCATGTCCGCGTCCCGTCTTCGGTATGCCATTTCCCGCTTCAACCGTTTCACCCTGTCCCTTTGACGAGTTTTTTGTCTCGGCGGTGTACGGGCGTTTCCCACTTCTCCCCTGTCCTCCGTTTCATAAAATCTGACAAGGAGGAGGAATTTCCGCTACGGTAACGAAAACGACGTGCTAGACGCACACAATGACGGGGAAAGCGACACCAAAATTTTCTTGGTTTAGGGTTGACAACGGGTGGAATTTCCGATAGAGTGAAACCCGTTTTCGGCACATAAGCCATCTTTTCGGCGGGGTAGCTCAGTTGGTAGAGCAACGGACTGAAAATCCGTGTGTCATCGGTTCGATCCCGATCCCTGCCACCAAATCCAATCGAACTCGGAGAGAACTCCGAGGTTTTGTTTTTTATGGATTTGCGTATAAAGCCCAATACACGGGGCTGTTTTACTTTTGTCGAGTTCTCTGTCGTGTGTGGCGAAAACTCCGCTGCAGGGCTTTACCGGGGCTTTTTCGCCCCTTTTGTATCTCCGCCGCGTGACTTTAGTCAACATGTCCCGTTTTATGATAGGTTGACACTTTCTTCTTGAAGTCAAGAAAGAAAGTGGGTAGACATGAAGGACAAAAAAAGGTACAGTGAAGCATTCAAACAGAAAGTCATGGAAGAGCTCCGAGACGGGAAGTGGAAGATGGTGGCGGATGCCGCGCAGGCATATGGCGTGTCGGCGCAGGGTGTTCGCTACTGGATGAAGCGGCTCGGCTTCGAGCATCTGAACGGAAGGATCATCTACGTGAAGACGACAAGTGAAATCGACGAGATCAAGCGTCTCAAGGCCATTGAAGAGGCGATCTGGATCTACAGCCACCGCCGCCTCCACCTCGACAGCTTGCCTTTCCAATTTGGCTCACGAGATTGTACAACTTTCGCTCATTCGTGCCCTCTGAAGCCACCTTAACCTTTCGCCGATTTTCGTGTATAATACGTGGTCGGCAAAAAAGGAACAACAGATGATTGATGTAGATCTCAATAGAATCCTCGCGGAATT
>JAGCVN010000066.1 GCA_017962315.1 Kiritimatiellia bacterium | reverse complement strand
TTACACTGGTGTTGGGGGAATTGTCCAACAAACGGATTTGTTCGCCGCTAACGCGGCTCACTTCCTCCTTGCGGACGCCGTTAGGCGTAAGCAAATCCGTTTGTTTGTTTTCAGTGGTATGGGCGGACAAGGATGATTCCCGTTCCACTAAAAACTTCGAAGAGCCAAATAAAAAAAACTCCCACGCCCGGCTCGCTCGTCGCGGCGATCAACGTCCCGCCTCGGCCGCCCTGCGCCTTCGCTCGCTCCTTATCCTTTACTCCGTGCAAGCTCAATGGAGGGGCGTCCGTTCAATGACTCGGCGCGAGCGCAAGGCGGAAGCCAAGGATGTTGTTGCGAAAGCCTGGCTCGTACCTGACCCGGTCCGCGGAGCGACAAAAACGCGCGATGCCGAACCAGCCCCCACCGCGAAGTACGCGGTACACGCCTTCAGAGGGACCGGTCGGGTCGGTCACGCTTCCCGACGGGTACTCCCCGTACCAGTCCGCGCACCACTCAAACACGTTCCCGATCATGTCGTACAACCCCCAGGCGTTCGCTGCTTTCCTCTTCACCCCGCGGGGTCCGGCAGTCCCATCGGGATACTGCTTCTCCGGCCAATTGGAGGTCTTCCAGCCGCTTCCCACAAAACCGACGCTGGAGTTCCCCCCGTACCACGCGATGTCGTCAAGCGCGGGTGCGTTGTTCGCACCGAGGATGCGAATACCCCTGCCGTTCGGCAACGCCGTTGTCGTCCCCGCACGGCAGGCGTACTCCCACTCGGCTTCCGTCGGGATGCGGTATTCATAGCCATCTGGGATTCGTTCGGCGGCACGTTCCCGTTGCGTCAGGCGGCGGCAGAACTCGACAGCCTCGTTCCAGCTGACGTTATAAACGGGAACGCCATCCTTCAAGTCACCGCACCGATTTCTCGGATCTCCGTTCCGTTCCATCCTCCAGAACTCCCGCAATGTCTGTTTCTTTCCAGCGATCATGAACTCGGTATCATCCTGCAATCCCTTCCGCGCAAGGTCCACGACGGTCTCGCCGTCCATCAACTTCCGCCACTGCCCCTGCGTCACCTCCGTCTCCGCCATCCAGAACCCCTTCGTCAGGGTGACGCGGTGCTGCCGCTCGTCGTCGTAACGCCCCTCCTCCGACTCCGGGCTACCCATCTCGAACGTCCCCGCCGGGCACCACCGGAAGCGCATCTCCGCGCCGCCGGGCAGCGTGACGGTTTTCACCGCCCCCGCCGCCAACTGAGCTTTGCGTTTCGCCTCTTCTCTGGCAATCCTCTTCCGTTCGCGTTCCGCCGCCTCCTCCGCCAACCGAGCCTTGTGTTTCGCCTCTTTTCTGGCAATCCTCTGCCGCTCGCGTTCCGCCGCCAACCGAGCCTTGCGTTCCTTGTCGAGTTTTTCCAACTCCTCCAGCTGCTTCACATACGCCGCGAACGTGTGGAATGTGTCTGTCAAAAGTCGCGCCTCAAAGCACATCTCGACTTTATCGAAGAGATCAGACAGAGCTTTCTTCCGTTCTGCGACCCCGTCCGCATCCGGGATACGTTCAAGCCGCCTTTTGGCAATCATCGCCTCGACACGCGTCCGAGCCGCGTCCTCCTCGGTACACGAAGGGTGTTCCGATGCGGGCGGCGGGGTAGATGGTTTATCCGCCTCGAAGAGTTCCACCCCCACCCACACGCGCTCATTGCTTTGGATCAGGCGGCGCAGGGCCTCAAACGGATCTTCTTTCGATTGCAAAATCTTTTCAAGCGCTTGCGCTGCGTTTTGGTTCAGGTTCACGTCGGTGGCGTGCCCGGCGGTAATGGTCGTCATGATGTTGACCGCGACCTGCCGGGCCTCCCCCGGACGCATCACGACCAGCTGTACCTCGCCCTCGAATGTCCTGACGCTGCCGCCGCTTTCGTATTCCGCCGTAACGTACCAGACAAAAGCCCCGGCTTTTTGATCCGGGAAGGTGACGCTAAACTCCTGAAAAGTGCCTTTACGCCCCCTCGGATGGATCGGAGGAACCTTGTATCCGTTGAGCTGGCTCTCAAATGAGAACCGAAGGTTTCGGGCATCCGCGCCGAGCCGATCGGTATCGACCCGGAACCGGACGATGCCCGGACATCCCTCAAAGAGAATCGAGAGCCTGTCCACGCACAGCACCGTCCCCTCCTCCGCCCTGCACGAACCTGCCGTCCGAACGCCCGGCGCGGACGTCGAGCCGTCTACCGCCACCTTGGCACGGCACATCGAGCAAAATTTAGCCCCCAGTTCCAACGGAGCCTTACAAGACGGGCATACCCTTCCTTCTTCTGACATCTTCCGATTCCTCTCGCCAGCGTTCGCCAGTTGTCGGTACGGTTGAATCAGTACGTCGTCAACATTCCGGAGGCGACCTGGCGGGCGATCCGTTCGCCGACAAAGTGGTGGAGGAGGACGAGGGCGAACGGGAGGGCTGTGCCCGGCCCCTGGCTCGTGATGATGTTGTTGTCAACGATCACCGTGGCGTCCTGGTAGGACTTGCCCAGCGTCTCCGCGCAGGTCGGGTAACAGGTCGCCTTGCGGTTCTGCAACACCCCCGCGCGCGCCAGCACCATCGGCGCCGCGCAGATGGCACAGACGAACTTGCCCGCCTTTTCATATCCTTTCACGGTGTCGATGACGCGGGCGTCTTCCATCAGCGTCTGCGTACCCTGCCCTCCGCCGGGCAGGACGATCGCGTCGAACGTGTGCAAATCCAGCCCGTTCCACGGCGCGTCCGCCTTGAGGACGATTCCGTGGGAGGTCTCCACCTCGATGTTCTCTCCGACCGAAGCGAGCGTCACCTCGACCTTGCCGCGACGAAGGACGTCGGCGATGGTGACGGCTTCCACTTC
This sequence comes from Kiritimatiellia bacterium, assembly GCA_017962315.1. Classification (GTDB taxonomy): domain Bacteria; phylum Verrucomicrobiota; class Kiritimatiellia; order RFP12; family UBA1067; genus RGIG8368. Next base: position 33,789 of record JAGCVN010000066.1, on the reverse strand, counting down.
TTCCACCCCGTCGGCCAGGGGAATCAAAACCCGCATACGCTACCTCCTCTTCATTCAACAAAAAAGCCGGCCGCAGGGGCCCCCGCCCCTGCAAGCCGGCGGATGAAACCTTACCAGAACAACACGTAGAGCGCGATGGTCAGGGCGACGACCACCAGACCGAAGACAAGCGCACTCTTGGAGCTGGTGAGGTCGAGCGAGACCTTCTCGTCCTTTTCAAAGGAGATCGCCTGGGGCATCTTGACGAACGCGCCGTAGAGCGCCATGACGATCAGCGTGAAGATCAGCGTGTAGGAGGCGGCCCAGAGATAATGCATCTCCATCGGCTTCGCCGCCTCGGCGCAGTATCCCGTCCACGTCGGGAGGACGGCGAGCAGCCCCTTCGGGAAGAGGCTCCAGCCGCACGTCGAGAAGACGCCGTACAGCACCGGCGCGACAAGCAGTCCGACGACGCCCGTCCAGCGGCCGGCCTTGCGGTTGAGCAGGCCGAACACGAATGCGGCGAGGATGCCGGGGGAGACGTAGAGCTGCATCTTCTGGATGTAGGCGAAGATGGACTGGGTGTCGAGCGAGGCGGCGACGACGCAGCCGACGATCATCAGGACGACGATCACGACGCGCCCCACGGCGACCAGCTGGCGCGGTCGGGCGTCCTGCTTCACGTAACGATTGTAGATGTCCATCGTGAAGAGCGTCGAAGTCGCGTTCAGCACGGCAGCGAGGGAGGAGACGATCGCGCCGAGCAACGCGGCCAGCACGAAACCCAGCACGCCGGTGTTCGGCTTGATCAGCTTCGTAATGAGTAGGCCGAGCGCACCGTCGTACTTGTAGTTCGCAAGTTTGACCGACTGGACACCGTCCGCCTTCGGGTCGAGCGCCGCGTTGTTCTTTTCGACGGCGGCGATCTGCTCCGGCGTCAGGGCGAGGGCCTGGATGGTCCGGGTCTTTTCGACATCGGTTTCGCCGAGGTTGATAAAGGTGTTCGGGGCGAGCGTCCCGCCCTCCGCCTTCGCGATCACGTTCTTCTTGAAGTCTTCGCGCGCGTCCTTCTGCATATCCGGCGCGAAGAGGTTGAACGCGATGATGCCGGGGATGATGATGATGAAGGGGATGATCAACTTCAACGCGCCGGCCAGGACGATTCCCTTCTGCCCTTCGGCGAGCGACCCCGAACCGAGGATGCGCTGGGTGATGTACTGGTTGAGGCCCCAGTAGTAGAAGTTGGGGATCCAGATGCCGATGATGAGGATCGTCCACGGCATTGCCGCGTCGGAGGCGGGGCGGCCCATCATGAGCTTGGGCGCGTTCAACGCCTTCAGGCGGGCTAGCCAGTCGCCGCGGGCCGTGGCGACCGCCTGCCCCATCTGCTGGGTCGCGTCCGCCGCGGAGGCGGGGGCGAGCGTCGCGCCGCTCCCCGTCCAGCCCCAGAGGGTCGAAGCGTCCGCCGAACCCAGGCTGCGGAGCGCGAAGTAGGCGATAATCGCGCCGCCGACAATCAGCGCGGAGCCTTGCAGGAGGTCGGCCCACGCACAGGCCTTCAACCCGCCGAACAAGACGTAGGCGCCGGCCATCACGCTCATGATCAGGCAGCAGCTCCAGAACGGGAGGTTCCAGCCGAGGGACTGGAAGAGCTGCATCATCACGAGGCTTCCGGCGTAGGTCACGCCGATCAGGCTGGCGACGACCAGGATGCCCATCATCGAGACGGTCATCAAGGTACGCGCCCAGTGGTTGTAGCGGACTTCAAGGAACTCCGGGATCGTCGTGATCCCGGTGCGCAGGAAGTACGGCAGCAATGTGAACGCGACCACCACCAGCGAGATCGCGGCGATCCACTCCCAGCTCGCACAGGAAATCCCTTCCAGTCCGGCACCCTGTCCGGACATGCCGACAAACTGCTCGGCGGAGATGTTCGCGGCAATCAGCGAGAAGCCAATCAGCCACCACTGCAACCCGCGCCCGGCGAGGAAGTACTCCTCCGCGCCTTTCTCGCCACTCGTCTTTTCGCCCTTGCTCTTCAGCATGCCGACGCAAAGGACGGCCGCGATAAACGCGAAGAAAACCAGAACGTCCAAGATACCCATAAGAACCTCCGTTCATGCAAGACGCCGGTGGGGGAAGCCCCCGCCGGCGTCGTGCGGAATACGGTTTTACCGCACCGAGAAACGCCATTCGGTCGCCGTCTTGTAGATGGCGCCGGGGCGGAGGATGGTCGACGGGAACACCGGCTGGTTCGGGGAGTCGGGATAGTGCTGGGTCTCGAGCGCGAGACCGCCGCGATAGCCGATGACCTTTCCGTTCTTGCCGATGTTCTTGTCGGACATGAAGTTGCCGGAGTAGAACTGGATGCCCGGTTCGGTCGTCCAGATCTCGAGGCTGCGGCCGGTCGTCCGCTCGTAGAGGTTCGCGGCCGGGGCGAGCGTGCCGTCCTGGCTCTTGAGTACGAAGTTGATGTCGTAACCGCCGCAGTTCTTGATCTGCTCGTTCTCTTTCATGTCGATGCGGTCGCCGATCACCCACGGCACGGTGAAGTCGAACGGCGTGCCCTTGACGGCCATGTACCGGCCGGTCGGGATCAGGCCCTTGTCAACCGGCGTGATCTTGTCGGCGTTGAGCAGGAGCTCGTGGTCGAGGATCGTCCCGTTCCCTTCGCCCTTGAGGTTGAAGAAGATGTGCTGGGTCAGGTTGATCGGCGTGGCCTTGTCGGTCGAGGCTTCGTAATCGACGCGCCAGACGTTCTCCGGCTTCAGCGTGTAGGTCACCGTGACGTCGAGCTTGCCGGGATACCCCTGGTCGCCGTCCGGGCTGGTGATCTTCATCTTCAGGCCGACGGTGTCGCCGTCCTGGAAGGGTTCGGTGTTCCAGATGTAGTTGTTGAACGCGACGACACCGCCGTGCAGGGAGCATTTGATGCCGCCGGGTTCGTTGTTGAGCGGCAGCTCGTAGGTCTTGCCGTCAAGCGTGAACTTGCCGTTGGCGATACGGTTTCCGTAACGGCCGATGAGCGCGCCGAAGTACGGTTCGACGTCCTCGTAACCCTGGACATCGTTGAAACCGAGCGTGATGTCTTCCATGTTGCCGTCGCGGTCGGGCGTCAACAGGCGCACGACGTGCGCACCGTAATCGATGACGTCCATCACGATGCCCCCCGCGCCGTTGAGGCGGTACAGCGTCACTTCCCGTCCGTCCTTGGTCTTCCCGAAGGAGGATTTCTCAATCGAGGCCTTCTGCCCCTTTTTCGCTTTCATACAACAGACTCCTTTGTCCTTGCTGCAACAGGTCTTCCCGGACTTGCACCCGGCGGTGAACAGGACCGCGGCGGCCATGCAGGCGAGCGCGGTGCTGTGAATGAGTGTCTTCATCTCGATCTCCTTGGTTTGTAAAGCATCTGCCTCAATTCAGACGCATTCAGTTTAGACCAAATTTCGGAAAACACCAAGCGAAAAATGCGGACATTTACCAACTGAGAAGATTCGGAGACGGGGCAACACCTCCCTCCCCCTTTGTGTCTCTTTACGGCTAAGATTTCGGGGACTTCGTGTATGCGTGTGGGTCTAATTCAACCCGAAAAGGGTAGTTTCGAGGTATGAAATGATGGTTTCTCCGCGAAGGCAACGAACGGGAAACCTCGCACGCTGTTTAACCAAGAGCGGACCGCCCGCGCTGTGCGCGAGAATGTACATGAGGGTAAGTTCCTGGAAACAACATGAACAACTCAAAACAACGTTTGCTTCTTCCGCGTACAACCGTGCGCGGCGAAAGAAAGATGTTGTCTTTACAAGTTGTTTCGGTTGTCACCAATCGGACTTATAGGCAAGACGCAGAGAGAAAGCAACCACCCCCACCCGCTAAAGGCAACAACGGGGACGTTTCCCCTCCCATGACGGCGAGGTTTATCGATTCACTGCTTTCGCCGCGGCGATCGCCTTGCCGAACGTGCCGAGGGAGGAGAGCGGGCGTACGGCGAACGTGAGGGTTTCACCCGCCGGCAGTTGCGACACGGGGATCGCGAGCCTGGTCACGCCGCCGTCCGGCTCATGCCCCATACCGAGGTTGCAGCCCGCCGCATACACGCTCTTGAAAAGCTTCTCCTTTTTCTCCTTCCCCGCGACCACCACGTCGTAGGCGTAGACCCGCGATTCGGGATTGGCGTCCGCAAGCGGTATGGCGAGTTCGACGGCGGCGGGGGAGTCGCCTTTCGCCGCGACATCCTTCACGGCCAGCTCCGCCCCCTGCCGGAACTGCGGTTCTCCGATCGCCTTCTTCAGTTCCTCTTTCGAAAACGGATGTTCCCCGCCTTTCCCGAAGGGCATCGCCCAATCCGCGCCGAGGCTGCCGCCCTCGCCGAACTCGCGCCGGGCGATGACGAGCATATCGTCATAGACGCGCACGACGTACCCCTGCCGTCCCTTGCCGGTCTGCGGCAGCCTTTCGAGTTTTCCTTTCGCAATCCACGCATCCGCGACCAGTCCGTCGCAGCCACGGGGTTCGCACGACGGAACCTGGATGCACGGAACATTGCCCCTGTAGAGCGAAATGACGTTCCAGTTCGAGGCGCTCCAGTGGTTGTGCCCGAAAAACGAAAGGAGACTGCATCCGCGTGAAAGATGCCGCAACTCCTTCCGCACGTTCCAAAGCGGCCTCGAATGTTGCATATAGAAGAAAGGCCGGCGATGCGCCTTGCTTTCCTCGAGGGCCGGGGCGTTGCTCCGCAGACAGGACACCAGCGTCTCCAGCGGCACCTTGTGGTTGCACCCGAAGAAATGGTATCCCTTGACCTCCTTGTGCCAGACGGGCTCGTACTTTTCGCCCCAGATACGTTCCCAGTTCGCCGCCATGTCGGTCTGCAGGACGTGTCTCGCGCGCACCACCGGGTCGGGGTAGTTCTTCTTGACGAAATCGCCGTAGGCGGCACCTTCCGTGTCGTGGTTGCCGGTGACAAAAAGCTTCACGACCTCGTGTCCGTCCGGCGCGAGGTTCTTCGGGAAGATCTTGTTCCAGACCTTGGCGTGGAACTGCATCTCCTCGACCTGCCCGCGATGGGCGAAGTCCCCGCAGTGGACGACCGCATCGACATTCTGCGTGCGGAAGTAGGTCAGCGCGGCGGCGAAATATTTATCGGGCCAGTTGTGTCCCGGACGCCCGCTCGGCCCGTGTACCGTCCGCAGGTGCGTGTCGCTTATCACGCCGAACACGAGATTCGGTTTCCCCGGCGGCGTCCATCCGGGAGGGACGGCGAAAAGCCTTCCTCCGCCGAACGCCCCCAGAGCGAAGACGGAAGAAAGCCCTTTCAAAAAATCATGCCGTGAAACCTGCATTGTCACCATGTCACCCGTTCTTTCAAATGCCGTTGTAGTTCTCCCACCGCCAGCGGACAAAATCGCGGTTGATCCATTCCGGTATCTGTATGGACGGCGGGATCAACGCCCCATAGTCCATACGGGCACGGTCGGTGAGAAACACGCCGCCGTTTGCGTGTATGCGCAGATGCCCAGAATCAAAAAGTTGGTGTATGTCAAGCCTCATTGCAAAACCGTTTGCCCTTGTATCCTCACCGTGGTACTTGAACGGAATTATGTGCGCAGCCTCCAGCACCTCCGGCATGGTGACGTTCGTGATGATGCAGCGAGGGGTCTTACCAAGGACTTCTCGGCGAAACTTCGCCTGATATTTGCGTTTGCGCCCGTTCGCAACGCGCTTGCGCTCTATCTCCGACACAACGTCCGTACCCTTGAGACGTTCAAGGAGTTCATCATAGCTGCCCTTCGCCGACAGGCTCAGCAGTTCGTGTATCTCGTCATCAAGTTGCCGATTGTACCAGAACCTCTCATCTCCATCGTGTTGTCGAATGTCCACATACCCATAATTGGCAAGGAAAAGCAAAAACTCCCTTCCTATGCGATGGTCATTCGCCGAAGTACAACAGTCCGGCCATTTGCCCATGTCCAACCGACCCAAACGATATGCTTTGACGAACGCGACGTAGTCCTCCACCACAGCTTCCTTCACGCCGGACAGCGGAATAATCACTTCCAGCAGTTCCCGCTTTGTCAGATAGCCTTCCCCATCCACTTCGTCAAGCCGTTCCAGAATTGTGAGCAGTAGAGATAGCGGCTTGATGGTCAGCCCCGCGTCCTGCCATTGACGGCATTCGTCCTCTGATTGAACCGCCGGGTTAGGAAGCGAGAACGTCTGTATCGTTATAGCGGCAAACTCAGTCTGCGAAATCTTGCGGTCAGCGACAAGGCGGCCAAACGGAGTAAGCGTAATCGTGCCGCCCCCCTCATTTCGGGGAATGAGTCCGACGGCTCTCCAATACTGTCCGGAATTTCGGATGAGGTTTCTCTCACCGGTCCGCCGTGCGAGATCAACGCCGATTCCACGTCCCTCGATGTCCCGCGCAAGCGAACGTAGTTCATCGGCAAACGCCTCGGAACTGTATTTGACGTTCTTCCCGGAGAGTTCAAGTTTTCTCATGCGGAACAGGACGCCAAGAAGCACCACGGGATCGTTCAGACCTTCCGTGCACTGTAGGCTTGCCCACTTCCACTTGAAGTCAGGAAACGGCTTCTTCGGCACAAAATCCAGCGACAGGCTCATTTCATCACCCCTCCCTGATACGCATTGAACTGCCGCGCCACAGCCTCGGCGAACTTCGGCGGCACGGCGTTGCCGATCTGCCGATAGACGGACGAGAGCGGCCCCTTGAACTCAAAATCGAACGGGAAACTCTGCACGGTCGCAAGTTCCCTCCCCGTCATCCGCCGTCTGTTGGACGGATGCGGAAGGATCACGACTCCCCCTTTGTCGTCACCACGCGCCGTCACGGTTGGCGCAGGCTTTTCAGGGTCTAGCGGACGATGTCCGATATAGCCGTTGAAGTTAAGCTTGTACTTCGAATAAACATGGTTCGGAACGTTGTTCGGCTTGTCTGGATCAGGGATGCCCGCAAACGCGGCGCCAACCCCCACCCATCGCGAAAGGCCGTTCGCACCGTCCTTGTCGTGCGTTGGCGCGGGAAACTCGTAATCGAAGTCGATGTCGTTGCGGACGCCGACGAATACCACGCGCTCGCGCTTCTGCGGAACGCCGTAGTCCGCCACGTTGAAGAGGCGACTCTTCACCCGGTACCCGAGGGCCCGCATGTCCTCAAGGATCTGCTCATACGCCCTGCCACCGAGAAAATGCAGAATACCTTTGACGTTCTCCGCAAGGAAGAATCGCGGCTTCTTGTCGCGTATCACGCGAAGCAACTGGAGGTAGAGTTTGTTTCGACTGTCGGATTCGTGCCGCTTCATGTTCGCGACCGAGAAACCCTGACACGGAAACCCTCCGATCACGATGTCGCAGTCCGGAATCTCCGCGCTTGGCACTTCCGCAATGTCGCAACACACGATGTGGTCGCCGATGTTGGCACGATACGTCTCAACAGCGTCGCCGTACAGGTCGTTCGCCCATACGATTTCGTTTCCCGCCGCGATGAAGCCGAGGTCGAGACCGCCCGCCCCGCTGAAAAGCGAAACCACCTTCATGGCAGGCTCTCACTTTCCAATCGCGACAACTCCCGCCCAAGACATTCCGCGAAGCGCACGGGAACGGCATTGCCGATCTGCCGATAGCAAGAATTCATCGTCCCAACAAACTCGAAATCATCTGGAAAAGTCTGTATCGCCGCACTCTCGCGTATCGTCAGCCGCCGCTTGCCGTTGTAATGCGGAATGGCGCAGACGCCGCCGCCGCCGTTGCCCCGTGCAAGGATTGTCGGACAGGGCTTTTCTGGATTCGTTGGACGATGCCCGGTGAAGTTGCGGTATGCGAGTTTATATGCCGAGTACACGTGGTTCGGCAAATCGTTCGGCTTGTCGGGGTCCGGGAAACGGTCAAGTTCGTCGCGTATCGTCCGCCACGGCGGCAGGTCGCCCATGCCGTCCTTGGCGTGCGTGGGCTTCGGGAAGCGGAAGAGCATCGTCTTGCCCAAATCCTTTCGCTGCCCCACGATGATGACACGCTGCCGATGCTGCGGAACGCCGTAGTCCGCCATGTTCACGAGATGTACATCAAGCACGTAGCCGGCCTTTTTGAAATCGGCAAGTATCAGCTTGACTGCCGCCCCTCCGCCGAGGGAAAGTATGCCCTTCACGTTTTCGGCGATGAAGAACCTCGGCTTCTTCGCGTTTACGACTTTCTTGAAAAAGCGATAGAGGACATTGCGCTCGTCGCCAACGTTCCGCAGAAGGTTCGCCTGCGAGAACCCCTGGCACGGAAAGCCCCCGACAACCACGTCCGCGCCATCGGGAATTTCTGCCATCGCCACATCTTTTATGTCCTTACAGACGATATGGTCTCCAATGTTCTTCCTGTAGGTCGTCACGGCGGATTCGTCAATATCATTTGCCCAAATAATTTCGTGTCCGGCTTGTATCAAGCCGAGATCCAATCCTCCAGCACCGCTGAATAATGACAGAATTCTCATACTACCCCGTCTACCACAGATGTCCCCCGACCTTTACCCCATTCGTTCGGAGAAACGGGGGGATTTTACCGCAAAGGGACTTTTCCTGTCAAGGAGCCCCCTTGCCTGCCTATAAGTTCGATTGGTGACAACCGAAACAACTTGTAAAGGCAACATCCTTCTTTCGCCGCGCATGGTTGTGCGTGGAAGAACCAAATGTTGTTTTGAGTTGTTCATGTTGTTTCTAGGAACTTACTCTCATGTACATTCCCGTGCGAAGCGCGGGCGGGGGCTTGTCTATTTGATTGTTCACAAAGGACAATTGTTCATAAATGCCATCATTGCCACAAATACCGAGGCCACTTGCAATTTGCGATTTGTGGACAATGTCCACTCTCATTTACTCCATGGCGCCCGTCAGCAACGCCGCCGCCTTTTCCAACGCGCGGGCGCGGTGTGAAATCTTGTTTTTGATTGACGCGCCGAGTTCCGCGAAGGTCTCTTCGTAACCGTCCGGGACGAAGAGCGGGTCGTAGCCGAACCCCGCCGCGCCCCGCGCCTCGCGCAGGATGCGTCCCGGACATTCGCCGCGAACCGTCCACTCCCGTCCGTCCGGTGCGCAGAACGCGATCACGCAGACGAAACGGGCGCGCCGGTCTTCGACACCCTCCAGTTCACAGAGGAGTTTCGCGTTGTTGGCGGGGGTGTTGGACGGTTCCCCCGCATACCTCGCCGAGTGGATGCCGGGGGCGCCGTTCAATGCGGCGACTTCGAGTCCCGAATCGTCCGCCATAACCCAGGCCGCGTCACCTTCCCCGCCCCGCATGACGCCGGCGAGACTCCTCGCCTTGAGCAGGGCGTTACCCTCGAAAGTGTCGGCGTTCTCCTCCACCTCTTCGGGGAGGGAGGGAAGGTCGAAAGGCGAAAGGATCTCTATTCCGGGGAAGTTGAAAATCCTGCGGATTTCTTCGATTTTGTTTCGATTGCGCGTGGCGAGAAGAAGTTTCATAACGGCTCCTACCGATTCGTGACAAGGTTTTCAAGGGCAAGGCGCTCCCATCCCGGAAACGCCAGAAAGGATTCCAGCAGAACCGCACAGCCGACGGCGTCGTACAGTGCGTCGTGTACGGTGCGTCCCGGACAGAGCGCGTCCACGCGCGGCGTCAGCCCGAACGAGGCCAGCGTATCCCCCAGCGCCTTGGAAGCGAGCTGCGGGAAACACTTCCGCACGAGCGTCAGGGTATCGATCCACGGACCGATCCGGTGCATCGGCGCGATAGCGGCAAGTTGCGAACGCTCCGTACCGATGTTGTGGGCGACGACGGCGTTCACGCGGAACCAGGGGGCGAGTTCCGGCCAAAGCTCCTGAGCCGACGGCGAAGCGGCGAGCGTGTCGCGGAGGACGGCGTGCCGCCCCGGGGCGCGGGGGTTGAAGGGGCGGTCCGGCGCGACGCGGAGGTAGGCGTCGAAGGTTTCCTCCGGGACGACCCGCCCGCCCCGCATCCGGACCATGCCGATCTGCCACGGTTCGACGGGCCAACCTCGAACGCTGCCCGTCGTCTCGAAATCGATCACCGTGAAGACGGCCTCTCTCGCCAATGTGACAGGCATCGCGTTCAACCGTGGGCCAGCGGACGGAACTTGACGCGGTGCGGCGTATCGGCGGCGTCGCCCAGCAGTTTCCGGCGCATCTCGTGGTATTCGGCGAAGTTCCCCTCGAACCAGGTGACCTTGCTGTCGCCCTCGAACGCGAGGATGTGGGTCGCGATGCGGTCGAGGAACCAGCGGTCGTGGCTGACGACCATCACGCAGCCGCCGAAATCCTGCAACCCTTCTTCCAGCGAACGCAAGGTGGCGACGTCAAGATCGTTCGTCGGTTCATCGAGCAGCAGCAGGTTACCGCCACTCCGCAACAGTTTCGCGAGGTGGACGCGGTTGCGTTCGCCGCCGGAGAGGACGCCGACCTTTTTCTGCTGGTCGGCGCCCCGGAAATTGAAACGGCTGCAGTAGGCGCGGCCGTTCATCATCTGCTTCCCCGCCAGGGAGACGTATTCCGAGCCGCCGGTGATCTCCTCGTAGACGGTGTGCGCGGGATTGAGTTCGTCGCGCATCTGGTTGACGTAGGAGAGCGCGACCGTGGAACCGACGGTCAACGTCCCGGAAAGCGGCTTCTCCTCGCCCGTGATCAGTTTGAACAGCGTCGTCTTGCCCGCGCCGTTCCCGCCGATGACGCCGACGATACCGCCTCGCGGAAGGTCGAAGTTCAGGTGCTCGAACAACAGCTTGTCGCCGAAGCCCATCGAAACATCCGAGGCACGGACGACGAGATCGCCCAGACGGGGCCCCGGCGGGATCTGGATGCGGAGGTCGTCTTCTTTCGTCGAAATCTCCTGCGCCGCCAGTTCCTCGTAACGGCGGACACGTGCCATGTTTTTCGCGTGACGGCCGGACGGGTTCGTGCGGACCCACTGCAGTTCGTTCTCGATCAGTTTCCGGCGCGACTCCGCCTGTTTCGCCTGGGCCTTCAGCATCGCCTCCTTCTGGGCAAGCCAGGCCTCGTAGTTGCCCTTGTAGGGATAGGTGTGGCCGTTGTCGAGTTCCAGGATCCATTCCGTCACGTTGCTGAGGAAATAACGATCGTGGGTGACGACGATCAACGTCCCCTTGAACCCCTTCAGGTAATTCTCCAGCCAGGCGACGGATTCGGCATCGAGATGGTTCGTCGGTTCGTCGAGTAACAGCACGTCGGGGTTCGAGATCAACAACCGGCAGAGCGCGACGCGGCGGCGTTCACCGCCGGAAAGCGGGGCGACCGGCGCCTCCGGCGGGGGAAGGCGCAACGCCTCCATCGCCATTTCGATCTGATGGTCGAGGTTCCAGAGGTCATTCGTATCGATGATGTCCTGAAGCCGCCCCATCTCGTCGTTCAGTTTATCCGCCTCCTCGTCCGGGAGGTCTTCGCCGAGAAGCCCGCAGATTTCGTCGTAACGGTCGAGCATCGCCTTGGAATTGGCGACTCCCTCTTCGACACATTCGAGAACCGTCTTTTCGCGGTCGAGTTCGGGTTCCTGGGGAAGGTACCCGACCTTTGTGTTCTTCGCCACCTGACATTCGCCCATGAACTCGGTGTCGAGTCCGGCGAGAATTTTTAGAAGCGAGGATTTACCCGCGCCGTTCCCGCCGATGACGCCGATGTGCGCCCCATGGAAAAAGGAGAGGTTGACGTCCTCAAGGATCGTCTTCCGTTCGTGCTGTTTCGTGACATTGATCAGACTGAATGCGTATTCACCGGCCATGACAGACTCCGTGTAACGTTGAGATAAAAACGGCCGTCAGTATAACACACCCGATGGGGTAGGGGAAGAAAGAAGAATGGCACATGAAGCGCCCGAAGCGCATCCGCGAATCGTGTATAAAAGCGGCAAGAACGGGAATAGTAAAAAATAAATCACAAATCGACACCAATCCACACAAATTGGCGCCCCGTCCACCTTCCCGTGAGCGGCGTTAGCCGCGAACAAATCCGTGTGTTTTAATCGCAACGCAAACAACCGGGACAAACGGGACAATCCTTGTCCTTGTTGTCGTTTTTGTCTCACGCGGAGGCACAGAGACGCGGAGGAAAGAGCGGGAGGGTCGCGCCCCGTCGCGACCGAGTGGTGACTGTCGGATGTCGGGTGTCGTGTGGGAGGGCGCGTGTCCCCACGCGCCGCATGGGAACGGGCGCGACGGGGCGCGTCCCTTCCTTTGCGGCCTTTGTGGCAAAAATACAGTCCTGAACGGGCAGTGCCCGTTCTACCGTGGTTACGTGTTTGTGCGATTCGCGTCCTCGAAAAAAGTTGTCTAGAAAATCTGCTTGACCGGTGTAGGAAAAATGTGATACGTTAACCCCGTTTTCGGTTGCGGAAGCCATGCCTTGTGCGTTTGCCTATGGATGGGGCGTGGCGGAGCAGCCGGGAAGGATAGCGTCCGGGAACTGACCGGGAGCGTCAAGCTACTTCGTGTGAGCCGACATCCCCCTCCACCCCCGGACGATTTGTTAAAGCTGCAAATCAGTCGCCTCTGGGAACGTGAGAAATTTCGAGAACGACGATACTTCGCAGGGAAAGCGCGTGCGCGCTTCCTCTCTTTGTATTTCGTTCAAGGCAATTCTCACGGCCTCCAGAGGAATATGAATGAGAGGTTTTCATTTTTCGTTCCGATTGCAAGCAGCGGAACAACCGACTGAGAAAGGAACGAAAAGAATGAGAAAACGAAGTAGATTGATTGCGATCATTGCGATCTGCGCAATGATGGTTGCCGTTTGCGTTTTGCTTTCACGAAAAGGTGACGGGCAAGACGAGCAGGTGTCAGTACGGCAGAACGATAAACCGCGCACACTCACATCATCATCCACCAACGCAAATAGCAGTACTAATATTGGCAAGTCGGCAAATGGAAACTACAAATTAAGACAACACAATAGGACTATGCGGTTTCTTGAATTGGCAACCCAGTTTCTATCGAAAGAAAGCCAAATAGCGCTACAAAAGGTTATCGATGAAGGCGTTGGCAAACAATCGGATTCGTTTGCAAGATTCAGTATAGACTACATGGAATTGCTTGGCGGTTTGAAGCGCGACGGTAAGTTACTTGCTTACTATGATGTGCTGATAGGGGCTTTTAAAAAGACGCCAAATGACATCAATCTTTTGCGGATGATTGCCGCGATTGCATCAATCCCGTCATTTAATAAACAAAATGAATTTGAATATTACTTGTCTATATTGGCAGAGAGGGATACAAATGAAGACGTAATCTTTCCATATGCCAAAATGCAACTGGAGAATGGTGATGCACGAAAAGCATATGCTCTCATAGAGCAAACTGTTACGGATCATCCTGAACAAGCACTAGACATATTAACGAATGCTTTGCGAATTTTCACAGAACATAAGGCTGTTACAGAAAAGGTACAAGTTGTAAACCGTCTTAAGACTCTAACTGACATTGATCCGCTGCGAGCAAATTGGTGTGGTAATACATTGTTTAAGGATGGCGACTTAAATAATGCCGAGTACTTCTATGAGAGAGGTTTGGTGACATCTGACTCCAAGTCTTTACATGATATGGCAGACGTCAAATTATGTGTTATCAAGGTTCGCCGTGGTGAAGTGGATTCGCAAACAGTTGACCGATTAAAGAATCTGGCGGAGAATGCTTCTGTCCCTGCCGTACAAAATGAGGCCAAAAAAACACTCATATCGTTAAACATTGATCTTCCAAATCAACCATCTAACTCAAATCAACCAGAAAGGAAAAACAAATGAAAGTTATTAAACGAATCGTTGCATTCATGCTTCTGTCATCTGTGTCCCTTGTAGGGCTTGCCGCAGAAGATAGACACATCGTTTTCATCCACGGCTTGTCAGATAATGGCACTCTATGGGATGAGATGACAAACTTAATGGTTCGAACTGGCTTTGTTAAGCGTGAAAATGCTGTTGTGATTGATTATCGTGATAATACATCAAAGTTTCCATGGGGAGGCGGGAATACGCCTATTGAAGATATTGGGGATATTGTTAATAGGCAAATAGAAGGTCATTATTTTAGGCAAGGCAGAGAGCGACCATCCAAACATGACTTCATAGTTCATAGTATGGGTGGACTTGTTCTTCGTTCTATGGTTGACACCTTTAGAATTCGCCGCAACCAAATAGGAAGGGTTGTCACATTAGCGACTCCGCATTATGGGCAGGACTGTACTTCAGTGAATACACAGGTAAATCAGATGGACTATGGGTCTGTCTTTATGTGGAATTTGGCAAATAGTGAGTTTATAAATGGTAGTGATGTGTTAAGTGTTGTTGGGGTGGGTGACAGAGTTGTGGATTATTATGCTGCCGCTCTTAATGGAACTCATGTGGCATATGTAAATAAAAGTCATTGTGCATCATCTAATGCCGATGAAACAGCACCGGCAATTTGTAAATGCGGAGATGGAGAGATAGATATTGTATATCGCTTAATTTGCGCATTTATTGGATCGGGTACGGTTTTGAATGGAGATCGTACCGTCCCAGCTGATAATTCGGGTGCAATATTGATGCAAATTGTGGATGCAAAAATGAATCCTGTTGTGTATTCTTCGAAAAATATTGTAAAGAGTATTGTCGGTGAGAGAACTGGAAATTTATCGAAATTTAACAATCAAAGTGCAGATGAGCCAGAAAAGGCATGGCTTTCAGGAATTGTTGCCCCAGCACGCCCGACAACTAGTGGATGGATTGTCAAGCAAGGAGGTGGGCTTGCCGTGGACTCATATAGATTTACATTCAATAAATCAAAAGACAAAGTGTTTGACGAATTCACAACGGAAAAGTCGTATCAAGTAGAGAATGGGCGTACAACAGTTACGCAGATTCCTGCTGAGAATACAAAGCCACTTGATTTCGTTTTCTTGATTGATTCGACAGGAAGCATGGGTAGCAGCATCAATTCAGTTAAGAACAATGCAAAGCGGCTCATTGAGGAGAAATTGGCAAATGGCGCTCGCAACTGCCGCGTGGCTGTTGCCGACTATCGCGATTATCCAATGTCTCCATACGGCGATTCTGGCGACTATGTTTTCAAGTTGCGTTGCGGGTTTACAACGAATGCGACAGCAGCAATAAGTGCATTGAACACCATATCGGCAGATGGAGGTGCCGACACTCCAGAGGCAGTTTACTCGGCCTTGGCGAATGCCATTGCCATGGATTGGCGGCCCAATGCCGTCAAGACCATCATGTTGATGTGCGATGCTGGTCCGCACGATCCCGAACCATGGGCACCGTACTATTCCAAGTCCAAGATCATCGAGATGGCAAAGACATTGAAGGTCGATGACGACGATACGGAAAGTGGCATTGACGATACGTACGCCGGAACAAAGCTGGCGAAAACCACATCCTTGAAAGCGGCGCGTATGGTTGCCGCAAAAGCTGGCGAAAGTGGAATCATCGGCGGGGTTTCAATATATCCAGTTCTCACCAGTTCAAGTTCGTCGTTGAGAGCGACTTTTCAGGATTTGGCAACAGAGACGGAAGGTAAGGTCATTGATTCCGGGAGTTATTCGAGTGTCGCTGATGCTGTAACGGAAGTAATTGAGCAGTCCGTGGCGGCAAACGGCTTTGAAACGGAAATTGTGACTGTCCGCGAGACTGCGGGGAGCGTTTCCGTGCGCGTGTTTGGCGGAAGCACGGCAGATGCCGCGTCCATCGGCTATCAGGTCATTGCCGGTTCTGCCGTGAACGGAAAGGATTTCACCGCGGCTGAAGGTGTTCAGCGGTTGACGTGGGCTGAAGGCGAACGCAGTTACAAGACCATCACGATTCCTGTGACGGAGGATGCAGGCACCTCCAACGACAAGTTCTTCTCCATCATCCTGTGCAATCCGTCCGGCATGGGGCTTGGCAGCATAAATGTCTGCCGTATCAATCTGCTGGACAGGAATTCGGATGGGGTATTTAGAGTTGGCGACGTCTATGTACAGGGACTTTCTCGCAATTCAGAAATGGGCACTGTTTCCGGGTCGGGCTTCTGCTCGGCGGGTACTCCGCGCACCTTGACCGCAACAGCGACATCTGGGTATGTGTTCACTTCGTGGGAGAATGGTTCTATGGCATCGCGGCGGAGCGTTTCAGCCGCTGATGCATCCTCGAATGCCGTGGATGGTGTTGCCACGTATGTGGCATCGTTTATTGCCCTTGCCGATCTGCCGGTGCCGACGATTGAGTCGTCCGGCGTCGTTACGGGGATCGTGGGGCAGGCTGTGAGCTGGGGTCTTGACTATTATTCGATGAGCGAAGCGACCATAACATGTGCCGGCTTGCCTGCCGGATTTACATTTGCAGATGGCGTCATTAGTGGGACTCCAGCCAAGAGCGGCACGAGTACGCTTACATTCACGGCAAGGAATGCCAAGGGCGAGACCTCTGTAAGCATGACATTCGTGTTTATCCGTGATCCATCTGCACCTTATCTCGCGGAAGAGGGCAACGAGGGTGAGTTTGATGCGAAGAGCGGCGCGATGACGTATGCCGGTTATCTCCTTGATGCGAGCGGTAATCTTGCAGGGACGATTCTTGTCAAGGCGGCAAAGGCAAATGCAAGGAGCGGCGTGAGCAAGATCACGGCGACAGTTCAGCCGATGAATGGCAGAAAGCTGACCTTCAAGGGCGAAACGACCGATGGAAGGAGTGTTTCCGTCAAAGCAGGAAACCTGACGGCGGTCCTAACATTGGGCGTTGATGGAATGACCGGCAAGTTTGGCGACTATGCCATTGACGGTTCGCGGAATATCTTTGCCTCCAAGAACAGCGACGAGAAGTCGACGGCAAATGCTGTGCTTGGCAAATGGAAAGCAATAAACGCCGTATGGGACGGCGGATCGCTGTCTGTTGCCATTGCGGCAAAAGGCAAGGCGAAGGTCGCCGGCACCCTTTCAGACGGGACAAAGGTTTCGGCTAAAGGGCAGCTCGTAATCGGCACGGAATGGCTTTGCATTCCCGTTGTATGGGCCAAGCAAAAGGCGAATCTTGCATTCATGCTGTGGATGGGGAAAGACGGGAACGATGTCATGATTGAGGGGTTGGACAATGCGACTGTCGGGCAACCGGCGGCACTTAAGGGGGGCGCGGCGTTTCGCATGGACATCTCGGCGTTGACCTCGATACTGGGCGACAGCACCTATGGAACGTATTTGCCGAGCGGTATTGCCGTGGAGCAGAAGGGAACGAAGTGGCTTGTCGCGAACGGTGCGAAGGCCGGTAGAGTCCAACTTGGGAAGGACGGAAATGTTGATGCGAAAAAGGCAGGCGCGAATGCTTCAGGCCTGAAACTGACGTACAAGGTTAAGGACGGAACATTCAAGGGGTCGTTCAAGGCATACGCCAATGTGAGAGGCAAGCCAACGGCTACTACGGTCAGAGTGACAGGGGTTATGATTGGCGATAAAGGATATGGCGTGGCGACCATTGCGAAGAAAGGTAGCGTTACGGTGGCCATAGAGTAACGGTGGCGACGAGAACGCCCACCCATCCTTCAATTAGGATGAATGAAAGATGCCCGTCCCGAAGGAAAGGGGCGGGTATCATTTTATAGTTCGTATATCACCGCCGTCCATTCGGGCCGCGGCGCATCGAAAATGCGGATTGTTGCCCCGAAAGCAAGCCATATTTGGTATAACGTCGAATGCCCTGACGCGGCGTTTCGCCGCCGTGCTCCGGCGATCCCGCCGGTTCAGAACCCGAGTTCCGCGAGGCGGCGGCGAAGCGCAAGCTCGTCCTCGTCGGTGAGGCCTACGGACTGGGATTCGTCGCCGTGGGCGCAGACCACGACGTCCCCGACGATGCAGTCGTCGTGGACGAGGATTCCCGAAAGCCGGGTCGCCACGACGTTGAAGGACAGCCCGTCGAGCTTTCCCTCCTCGTTGAGGTACATAGTCGATTATGCAAAAAGCCCGTTTGCCGCGAACGGTGGGCGGCATGAGGCAGTTGCCGCCTGACGCCACTCCGCATCGACCCAGCGCAGAATCCCGGCCACGATGCCAACAATGTTGCCCGCCACCGTGCGGAGGCACAAAAAGAGACGCTTGAGCAATCTCTTCTTCAATCCCTTCATCAGCTTCACGAGGTTGAAGCCCGCTGCGGACAGCATCGCGTTGAGCTTGTCGCCGCGCCCCGCCAATCATGGTGCAAGGCGGATGAGGCCGCCGACGGAGTCGAAATGACGGTCGTAGGAAACGAGGCGAGCTCCGGTTTCAAGTGCGGTTGCGGCAATCCAGATGTCGTTTTCGGGTATGGGTGTACCTTTTTGCGCAAGCGCAGCCTTCACATAGCCCCATCGTTCCGCAATGGACTGGGTGACGGGTTGGAACGAAACGTGTTTCTCCTCCAGAAAGGAATTGAGCAATGACTCGTTCTCGTCCAGTCTGCCGCCGCGAAGGAATCCGTAGGTCAGTTCGGCGTATGTCGCCGCCGGCACAAGGATTTCGTCACATTCGTTCAGCAATTCAAGAAGCCTTTGGTTACCGCGCCGGAGGTTGCTGTAGGCGTTCGTGTCAAGACAAACCTTCATTTCCAGTCCTCCGGATTGATTCGTTCGCAGTCTGCGACGGCGGTCTCGAAATCGTCGAAGTCCTTCTGCGACCAGCCGCCGCAGTACTTGGAGAAGTCGCTTTTCGCCCGTTTGCCCTTGCGGGGAAGTACGCCGTCGGTAAGTACCCTTACGACCGTGGTGTTGATGCTCGTTGCGGATGTCTCCGCCATTCCCTTCAGCAGAAGCGCCACCTCGTCGGGAATGTTGCGGACTGTCATTGTCTTCATGTTGTGCCTCCGTTGGTTGATTTCACGTTGGTTTCAAAAGGTGATGCCATTATACCAAGTGCGATAAGTCCGCGCAAGCGGAAGTTGACAAAAACGAACACGTTGCGACGATGCGTTAGGGATAATGCGTCCCACCCGTCAGAACAGATCGGCGTGGATGCCAACCCCGTAAATCATCCGAGCTTGAAGGGGATCTCGTCCCCGTCCAGGCACTTCTTGAAGAAGCAGGTGATGGCGGTGGTCATGTTCATGCCGATGTCGGTGAAAAATTCCTCGGCCTCGGCCTTGAGTTTTTCGTCAATGCGGATGGAAAGCGTGGTTGTCATGGCAAATGCTCCTTTGGTTAGTGAAAACGACGGCATCTTGCAGAAAATGTCGTGCGTTGTCAATGCGGCTTAGAGGTTTTTGTTGAAAGGAAAGTGCAATGCGTAAAATGATGGGAATGATACTGGCGGCGACGGTTTTATCCGGCGTGCGGGTCTCGGATGCGGCTGTGCGCGTGGAGACGCGCGGTGTGGCGGGGTGTTACCTCGCCACGGGTGTGGAGCGCATCGGCAGCGCAGACGGTGCCTTCATGACCGAATGGGATACGACGGCATGCGAGGACGGATGGTGGCGCGTCGCCGTGCAGAGCGGCGGCGCATTGGCGATAACGCGCCCAGCCGGCAATGCGGCATCGGGGGCAGTCGATGTCCTCATCCTCAATACAACGGCGTCGGTCGTCGGCGGGCGGATGTCGGCGAGCGAGGCGTGGGACGATGAGCGTGTGATTGTGGTGCGGGATGACATTGTCGTCTCGAACGGAATCACGCTCACCCTCGGCGCGGGGTGTATCGTGAAGTTCACGGAAGGGGCGCGGATTGTCGTGGAAGACGGCGGCGAGGTGGTCGCCGATGGCGCGTATCTCGCGGCGTTCGATGATGACAGCGTTGGCGGCGACACGGATATGAATGGTTACGATGGTCGCGACGGGGCGCGACCCTCCCGGTGGTGGCTCGACGATGCGGCGGTTGCGGCACTTGCGACAGTGCGGTTTGTCGATGGATCGACGAATCTGCCGACGCGGACGTATTCCACCGGGCGTGTGCTGGGGGCGCTGCCGGAGTTGGCGAAGAACGATGCGATGTTCGGGGGGTGGTTTACGGGGAGCGGCGGCGAAGGCGAAAGAGCGGACGGGACGAAGCCCGTCCCTCCCGGTGAAACAGTGCTCTATGCCTATTGGATTCCGTATGAATTGAGCATCGATCCGTCGGCGGCGACGGTCGAGGCTGTCGCAACGAACGGCACGTTCGCCGTGACGGCGAACAGCGAGTGGGAAGTCTCGTGCGACGCGGATTGGGTAGTTGTTACCACGGATGGCAATGCCGTGTCGTATGCTGTAGGCGTCAACGAGTCCGTCGATGCGCGGACGGCGACGATCCGCGTTGCGTCGGACGGTGGATTGTCTCGCGACTTCACGCTCACGCAGACCGGCATGGCCGTCCTCGCCGCACCGACGATCAACCCGGCGGACGGCACGACGTTCAGCGGATCCTCGCGGCGCGTCTCCATTAGTGGCGCGGAATCGGGCGCGGAGATCCGCTACACGCTCGACGGCAGCGAACCGACGGCCACGAGCAAGCTCTACACCAAGTCGTTCAACGTGTTCGACACGACCGTCGTCAAGGCGCGGGCGTTCAAGAGCGGAAACCTTGCGAGCGCGACGGTTTCTTCGCGGATCGTACGTCTCCAGACGCTCGCGGAGGCGCTGGACGTACCGCTCTGGACGGTGACGACGAGTGGCGACGCGGCATGGGCCGTGGCGGAGAGCGAAGGGCGGAACGGCTCCTCCTGCGCACGTAGCGGCGTAATCGGCGACGATCAGGCGACTACGCTCACAACGGCGGTGGATGGTGCGGGTACGCTCACGTTTTGGTGGAAGGTCGATTGCGAGGATGATGATTCCGACTACGACAACTGGGACTATCTCGCGTTCTCGGTTGATGGCGTGGAGATCGCCCGCATCGACGGCGATTCGGGCTGGCGTCAGGTTTCGGTGAAACTTAAGACGGATGCGGCGCATACGCTCACGTGGACGTATTGCAAGGACTACATGGACGACGACATGACCGGTATCGAGGACTGCGGCTGGGTGGATCAGATTTCCTGGACGCCGTTCGCGGGCGACAGCGAGGTGCCCGTGGCTTGGCTGGAGAATCTTGGAATGGTCGCGGCCGGCACGACGGCCGCGGACGTTGCGAACGCCGACCCCGACTGCGACGGACTCACGACGGCGGAGGAATACATTGCGGGCACCGATCCGAACGATCCCGATTCTAAGTTGACGGCAGTCATCGAGATGGTCGACAAGGGAGACGGGAAGGGATTGCAACCCGTCGTCACGTTCACGCCAGACCTGCTTGGCGAGCGCAAGTACATCAAGTTAGGAAAGGTTCGCCTGGACGATCCGGACGAAAAATGGACACCGGTGGAGGCGGGGGAGGAAGGACGGTTCAACTTCTTCAAGGTAACCGTCGAATTGCCATAGACAACCTTGTGTTGTCCTTGTTGTCGTTTTTGTCTTACGCGGAGGAAAGAGCGGGAGGGTCGCGCCCCGTCGCGACCGAGTGGTGACTGTCGGATGTCGGGTGTCGCCTGTCGTGCGGGGGGGCATGTCCACGCGGGAACGGACGCGACGAAGCGCGTCCCTCCCTCCGTTTTCCGTGGTTACGTGTTTGCACGATTCGCGGATGCGTCCTTCCCTCCTTCTCTTTTCCGTTTTTGTTTCCCCTCTGTCCATGTTTGTGGTAAGGCAACGGCGGTTTTGGGGTTTCACATGAATCTGGGACAACGCCCCTGTTGCCCGAAGGAAAGGAATTCGACGGAGATGGACGATTTAGACTTATCAAGACTGGAATCGATGCGGCGCGTGTTGAACGGTGTCCTTGCGCGTATCAGCCAGTGCGAGTTGGTCCGCAAGCTGGGCGGCGGCAGGGTGAAGGCCGCGCTCGCCGCCGCGTTCCTCGCCGTGCTCGTCGTTGGCGTCACCCTGCTGTGGCAGAGGCGGGCGGAAGGGCCGGAGGCTGGAAAGGTGTTCACGCTCGATTATTCCTCGCTCCGCATGACGATGAAATGGTGCCCGCCCGGCACGTTCGAGATGGGCAGCCCGCCCGAAGAGGAGGGGCGCTACGACGACGAGCGGAAACACGGCGTGACGCTGACGAAGGGGTTCTGGCTGGCGGAGACGGAGGTGACGCAGGGGCAGTGGAAGAGGCTGATGGACGGGGAGACCGTCCTCGACCTGGCGCGGAAGGCCCTCCTCGACGACACGCCCTACAATTTCTCCAGCGGCAAGAAGACGATACGGGATCTCTATGGCTGGCCGCGAGACAAAGACCCCGCCGACGTGTGCGGGATTGTGGCGGACGACGCGCCGGTGTACTGGGTGAGCTGGAACGACGCGGTCTCGTTCTGCCGGAGACTGACGGCGGCGGAGCGGGAGGCCGGGCGTCTACCGGACGGGTACGAGTACCGGCTGCCGACGGAGACGGAGTGGGAGTATGCGTGCCGGGCGGGGACGACGAGCGCGCTGCCGAACGGGCGCGACATCCGGATTCTCGGACGGTTCAATGCACCTGCTTTGGACGGCATCGCGTGGTACGGCGGCAATTCCAGCGTCGGCTTCAAGGGAGGAGGCGGCTGGGACACTTCCGGGTGGAAGGAGAAACAGTACCCCGGCGGGTGCGCCTGTGCCCGAGAGGTGAAGGGAAAGACGGCGAACAACTGGGGCCTGTACGACATGATCGGGAACGTGTGGGAGTGGTGTGTGGACTGGTACGGGGAGTATCCGCACGGGGAAACGACAGACCCGACCGGCCCCTCTTTCGGCGCGGGCCGCGTACTTCGCGGCGGAAGTTGGAGCGTCATCGCGCGTGATTGCCGCTCCGCTGTCCGGGACAAGATCGAGCCGGGCTTTCGCATCGACTACCTTGGTTTCCGCCCCGCGCTCGCGCCAAGCCATTGAAAAATTATTTCTTTTCGGAAGGTTGTTTTTGCAGCGAGAAACCGGGTTGTTCAAACGGCAGGGTGTCGTGCTCGCGGCGGACGGAGGTGTGGATGTGTTCGCCGGAACGTTTCGGAGCCTCGTACAACACGTAATCGAATCCCGCCTGCCAGCAGAGGTTGGCCAGTTCGGAGAGGGAGAGGTTTTCGGAGGTCAGGTCGATCGCCCGTCCTTCGCAATGTAGCGAACGTTCCGTGTGGATCTTGTTCGTGTCTGCGGAACGATAGGTGTCCTGGATCTTCAGCTTCCCGCCCTTTTGTTCGACCAGGTTCACCAGACGGCGGAGCGGCCATTCCATCGCACGGTGGAGCAGATGGTCGTTGTCGGTCTCGTCGTCGGTGTCGTGGTCGCTCTCGAACCAGACACGCGGATCTTCGAAGTGGATCAAGTCGTTCACGGGATTGAAGGTCGCCAGGTCGATCGCCCCCGCGTTCAAGGATTCCCGTCCCAGCGGCAGACTGCTGTTCCGTCCGAACGAACGGACGGCGGGGCGCACCGGGTTCTTCAGATCCGGCGCGGCGCGGGCGGTCTTCTGCGGTTTCTCGCCTCTTTGGGGTGTGGGGGCGTCGGGCGTTTTCCCCGAACAGCCGCGCACGATCAACAGGACGACCAACACGACCGCCCCGATCAGGGCGGCGATGATGACCGCGCGTTTCATCCAGTGGTTGAATCCATTCGGATCCGAATACTCGTCATACGATTCCCGCTTGGGGAAATTCTGCAAAATGGGGGACATCACTTCACTCCTTCCGATTCCAATACGTTCAGCAACACGTGAAAATCGCTCCGCGCCCGGTCGTTGTACGGCGCCTGGTCTTCCTCCAGCATCGCAAGCCCCTCGCGGCAGACGGCGGCGGCCGTCTCGTTTCGTCCGGCGAGGTGGAGGCAGCGGGCGTAGAGGAGCGGGTTGACGCGAGGCGCGCGGTGGTCGTCCTGCTGGCGTTCAAGGATCGTCCCCATGTACGCGGCGGCGAACCGCCACGCCTGGTTGGCGACGCACAGCTGCGCCCGGAGCGCCAGGTAGGGCGCGGGACGCGGTTCCTGCCGTTCGGCGCGTTCGAGGTTGGAGAAGACGGCCGCGTACCCGCGCACCACGGTTTCGTCCAGGTACGGGCGCGGACGGTTGAACGCGCGCAAGACGGGAGGTTCGGAACGATACCCGGGGAAGGGCAGGGCGGCGCGGCCTTCGAGTGCGCCGTCGGCGGGCGAGACGGAGAAGCGGATGTTGTCCAGGACGAAACGCTTCTCTTCGCCGACCGGCACCGGCACGTTCTCCACGCCTGCGCGTCCGGACTCCAGCGTGTCGATTCCCGCGATTTCGCCGTCGGAGGAAACGCGCAGCATGAACCTGCGGCCGTTCCGGCGGTAAGCCAGGAACAGGCGGCCGTCCACGACGAGCGGGCGTTCATGGCGCGACGGCCAGGGCAGGCGCGCGCGCCAGACCCAGGTCTCGTTGATCAGGTCGTACAGGCCGGCGGGGCGACTCCCCCCCGCATCGACGCCGGGACCGCATGCCACCACGTACCGGGCGTCCTGCGCGAACGTCCACTCCCAGGCGGCGGTTTCCAGTCCGTTCGTCACCGGCGGCGCCACGCGGAAAAGCAGCGCGGGGGCGTTCGCCTGTTCGACCCAGAACCGGAGGTCGATCCCCTCCGTGCCGACACCCGCCTGACGGAGTCGTTCGCGTTCCTCCAGCGTCGAAGCAGGCGGAGGGGGGAGGGACGGCAAACCGGCGGCAGGACGCCGGGGGGACAGGAAATGGATTCCCGCGAACAACAGCACCGCCAGCAACGCCGGAACAAGGAACACGACGAATGCGAGGAAGGAGACGCGGAACGGCGTGCGCCGTTCCACGGGGCTGTCAAACAAATCAGGGTTGAAATCACGGTTCTGCTGCATTATGCCTCCTGCCCGCCTCAAAAGACGGACAGCGCAACTATAACACAAAGCGGCGGGGAAATGAAGAATGAAAATAGGTATCTTTCAGCTTTGACATGGAGGGGAATCAACCCCATAATACCCCTTGTTTTAGGAACGGAGTGCGACGATGGCCGACGAAGGCGGCGAAAAAACCGAGATGCCCACCGCAAAAAAGTTGCGGGACGCGCGCCAGAAAGGACAGGTATGCACGAGCAAGGACGTGGTGTCGACGGCTTTGCTCGTGGTCTTGATGTACCTTACCGCGCTTCTTGCGATGGTGCTGGTGAACGATCTGGAAGGGTTGATTACCTTCGTCGGGCGTTCCTACGGCATGGACTCGTTCCACGCAATCGGGATCGCAGGGGTTGACACGACCTGGGTGGTCTGCAAACACTCGTTCATCTTCGTGCTGGTCGCGGCGGTCGTCGGTGTCGCGGCGAATATGTGCCAGATCGGATTCCTCTTCACGGGGGAACCGCTGAAACCGAACCTCTCGAAACTCAATCCGGCGGAGGGGTTTAAGCGCATCTTCTCGATGAAGAATTTTTTCGAGTTCTTCAAGAACTGCGTGAAGGTGACCTTCCTCAGCTACCTCATCTGGAAGCTGGTCAAAGCCTCTATCCCCGAACTCCTGCCGCTCTGCTACGGGACGATCGACGACATCCTGCCCTGCCTCGCGACGATTCTGAAACGCCTCGCGGGATACACGGCGTTCGGGTACATTGTGATCGCGGCGGTAGACCGTTTCTTCCAGCAGAAAAACTTCACCAAGCAGATGATGATGACCAAGGACGAGGTGAAGCGCGAATACAAGGAGATGGAGGGATCCACCGAAATCAAACAGGCGCAGCGGCAGTTCCGCGATGAAATCCTGAACGGCCCGGACCCGGTGGCGGCGACCAAGCAGTCCTCCGTCGTGGTGACGAACCCGACGCACCTCGCCGTCGGCATCCGGTACGCGCCGGAAGAGTCGCCCCTCCCGAAAGTGACGATCACGGGGGCGGACCGCATGGCGGCGGTGATCCGGCGCGTCGCGATGGAGGAAGGCATCCCGATCATGGAGAACGTGCCGCTCGCGCGGAAGCTCTTCGCGGAAGTCAAACCCGAAGAATACATCCCGGTCCACCTCGTCGAACCGGTGGCACAGGTCTTGAAGTGGGTCAAATCGTTGAACGACGCAAAGAAAGAGGAAGAAGCGCTCGATTCCGTGACGCTTTAGAAAGGGGCAGACAATGGAAGAAGAGAAAGACAGAGACGTGAAGGAGTACCTCGCGAAAATCAGGAGGACTATCGAGGAGAGCGAGAACGCCGTCTCCCAGGCGGAACTCCGCATCGCCGAGACGGACAGGCTGCTCGCCGCGCAGGGGCTCACGCGCGAACAGGCGTTGAACCTGAAGCTCTCCGCCGAACAGCGGAGGCTGGTGAACGAGGAGTTGAAGCGTCGCGGACTGCCGGAACTGGAAGAGGACGAGATGACGGGGGCGCCCGTCCCGCCCTACGCCGACACCCCCAGCTGGGGCGCGGAGGACACGCAGGGCGACCTCGACAACCGCCGCCGGCGTTTCGGCACGATGATGCAGCCATTTCGCATGTAACCTTTCCGCCCATGCCGCCGTATACAGGGCGAATCCGACAAACACAAGGAGAGAAACCATGATCAACGTCAACACAAACAACGCAACAACCCAGGTGAACTGGCAGTCCGTGTCAGACCTGATGAACGCTTCCGGCAACGAAGGCGTCAACGGGGAGATCACCGTCTCCGACAAAGGCGTCCTGACGCTGACGACGAAAGGGGCGGACGGCGTGACACGCACGGCGACCGTCACCATCCCCCAACTCGACGCCCCGGAACACCCGCTGGACACGGCCGCGCTCCAGAACCTCGCCGACAAGCTGGTTGCAGGACTTGAAAAGCTCGCAAACGGCGGCATCCTCTCGGAGGCCGACTTCTCCCTGGTGATGAAGCAGGCGAGCACCTTCTCCACAACCGTACACAGCGGCAACACATCGAAGGCGTTGTTCGACCTCTACGCGCTGATGGCGCTCATGGTTGAGGTAGCCCAGAAACAGCGCGACACGGCACGCGAAATCCGCCAGACCGAAAACGCGCAGATCCAACACGCCATCCAGACCCAGGCCGAAGAAATGCGCAACGCGGCGGTGATCTCGCTCGTCATGGGTTGCGTCTCCACAGCGATTTCGGGCGTCATGAGCGGACTGGCAATGTACAACCAGGCCAAGGCGTTCACGCAGCAGTCCGACGCGACCTCCACCCTCAAGGGGCCGAGCGACATGTTGAAGATGACGATGCTGGAGAACGATCCCGCCGCCGCCTCGCAAATGTTCACCAGCGTCAAAAACCAGACGCCGGAAGCCATCCAGACGGAAGTGAACGGCAAGTTCGCCGACGCCCGTACGCTGTTCCAGGAGCAGATCGGCGGGGCAAAAAACAACACGACCGCCGCCGAGACGCGCCTCAACACGGCCACCGAACGGCTTAACCAAGTCAGGGAGGGCGCCGCCGCCGAGCCGCCCACCGCGACGGCGGAGGAAGTCCAGGCCGCACAGACGGAATTCGACAACGCGACACGCGGCCTTGAATCCGCCAAGCTGCATGAGCGTACCCTCGAACACGGCTTCTTCAGCAAGCTCGACGCCGAAATCAAGGCGACCGACGCGGGGCTTTCCCTCAAGAAGACCGAACTCGCGGCCAAGCAGAACGAGCTGTCCACCTGCAAGAATCCGGACCGGAAAGCGGAACTCACCGGCGAGATCAACACCTTGAAGAACGACATCAAAACCGCCGAGACCCGCAGCACCTACCTCAAGGCGTACACCACCCAGCTGAAGAGCGTCTACGCCTCCCCGGAGATGAAGAACCTCGACATCGCCAAAGCGCAGCGCGGGTACGACTTCGCCAAGCACGAGCTGGAACTCAACACGAAGTTCACCACCTCCCAGCAGATGATGAACCGCTGGATGGGCATCCAGCAGCTCAGCATGAGCGTCTCGCAGATGGTCGGCAACATCGGCAACATGGTCGCCGAACAGAAGCGCGCCGCCGCGACGATGGAAGGCGTGGAGCAGGAACTGCACCGCGAACAACTGGACCAGATCAAAGACCTCTTCGCCCAAGGGCAGAACGTCGTCCAGGCGGTGATCCAGTTGATGCAGGCCGTCCTCTCCGCCGAAAACGAGTCCCTGATGGAAGCAATCCGCGTCTAACGCGCAGCCCGCGAAAGGAGCAAGCCATGAACATCTCCATTCTCAACAAGGGGGCGGAAGCCCCCGTCCTGGGTGCCCCCGGAACCCAGCCGCAGGAAGCCGCCGCCGGCAAGCCGGTCGCCCCCCTGCTCGGCGGAAAGAACGTGACGGTGACGTCGGCGGGAATCGGCGACCTTGAAAAACTGCTGATGCAGCTGAGAGCCGAAAGCGCCGAAAAGCGTTCACAGCTCGCCTCCATCAAGCTCTCCGGCGCACTCGAACAGCTCGTGGCGAAGAACGCGATCGAACAGAGCGAGTCCAACGCCATGCAGCTCCTCGCCCTCAAGATCGAGGAACTGGACGCCGCCATCGAACGCGAGACCACCACGCTCGAAGAGCGCAAAACGCAGCTGGAGACCGCGCGCCGCCTCAAAGAGGAAGCCGATGAGAAGGCCGCCGCAAAAGAGGAAAGCGCCGTCGAGGAATCCGAAGCCACCGTCGAAAAAGAGGTCGAGACAAAAGAGACGGAGACCGAGATCAGCGAAGAGGCCGCCGTCCCGACCGAGGAGGAAATCGCGGCGCTTGAAAAGGCCGTCACGGAGTCCGAAGCGATGATCGCGTCGCTGCAAAGCAACGTGAAAGCGACACGGGAGGAACTCCAGAACCATATCGGCAAGCTCGACTTCAAGGCGATGCAGACCCTTTCGGACGCCATCCGGATCTCCGCCAGCGATGCCACCGCCGCGCAGGAAATCACTCTCGATGCGAAGGACAAAGACGACGAAGAGGCGAAAAAGGCCATTCCCGTCGAGATTATCCGCGAGTCGATCGAGAAAGTCCTGGAAGACCTTCGCGAGGAAATTCTGGAACGGCGCGACACCCGCGTCTAAGACGACAACAACCACCACATCACACACCAAACACCAACGAAAGGAACGACAAGATGAGCGATACGATCAAGGATTTCAGCGTGGACGAGACCACGATGAAAGAAATCGAGGCAGCCGCGAAGAAGGTTTTCAACGACGGCGCGACGCTGGGCGAACTCAAAGGGATCACGGTCAACGAACTGGACGCCGTCTACCAGATGGGCTACGGTTTCTACCAGACCGGCCGGTATGACGACGCGGACAAGGTGTTCCGGTTTCTCGTCCTGTTCGACCACCTGGAGCCGAAGTACTGGACCGCGCTGGGCGCCGTCCAGCAGATGAAGAAGAACTTCTCCGGTGCGGTCACGAGCTACGGTTACGCGGCGTTCCTCGACCTCAAGAACCCCAAACCGCCCTACTACGCTGCCGAGTGCTACCTCGCCATGGGCGACACCGCGAACGCGGCCTCCGCGCTCGCCGCGATTGAAGAATACTGCCCAGCCGACACCGAACTCGGCAAAGAGTATCGCGCCAAGGCCGCCGCGCTACAGGAAAAGATGACAGCAATAAAGGAGTAACGCCATGACTGAGAATGTTTCTTTGAACACAGGGAAAAACATTCCCGTATTCCCGGATCCCTCGCTGATGGAACAGGCCGTCTCCGGTGGTTCCGCCGACGGCAAGGTGAAGGACAAGACTTCGGAAGTCGTACGTGAAGTCGTCTCCCTCATCCAGAAGACCATCACCGTCACGACCACCACCAAGTCCCAGTCCTCGGAACGGATCGGGGCATCCGGCACGACCGGTGCGCCGATTCTGGACGATCCGGAAAACATCGACGCGAAGTTTGCAGACCTTGAGAAACTCGTCGCCTTCCTCCAGCTGGAAAACGACCAGTACCAGAGCGAATTGGCGCAGAAGCGCATCAAGGAGCAGCAGGGCGTGATGGACAAGCGCCACACGGAACGGCTGGACAAGATCGACGAATCGATCAAGGCTGCGAAGAAAGCCGAAGCCGCAGCCAGGGCGCAGCGTGCGCTGGGGTGGCTCGGCGCGGTCTTCGCGGTCGTCACGGCGATCGTCCTGACCGTCGTGACAGGCGGAATCGCCGCCGGCATCGCCTGGGCGGGCGCGGCAATCGCCGTCTCCTCCCTCGTGCTGAGCGAGACGGGCGCGGCGGAGAAGATCGTGGATGCCATCGCGGACAGCCTCCACAATAACCAGGGTATGTCGAAAAACGAGGCGAAAGCCTGGGCGCAGGGCATCTACAGCGGCATCTTCCTCGTCGCCAGCCTTGCCACGTGCGGCGTCAGCCTGGGCGCGTCGATAAAGGCCGCGGGCGATGTCGCCAACACGGTGGCGCGCGTCGTGATGATCGGCGTCCAGATCGCGAACACCGCCTCCGGCCTCGCCGGCGCGGTCACCTCCGGCTTCTCGACGGCCTACAACTACGACGCCCAGAACGCGAATGCCGATGCCAAGGAGATGAACAAGTACGTCGCCTTGATGCAGCAGATGCTGGAAGAAACGCAGGAAGAACTCCAGGAAATCCTGGAAAAACTCCAGGCGGTCTTCGGCAATCTCGTGGAGATGGTCCAGAGCAAGACAGAGACGGACAATGCCATCGTCAACAACATGACGCAGATGATCTGACGCCGTCGTCTCTCAACCCCAGAGCGGTGTCCGCCCCAAAAGCGGACACCGCTTTGATTTTTGGGGATTCTACAAGGGTTCCCCACCCTCCATGACATCGCGGAAGTCGATGTCGTTACGGAGGTCGAGCATCGGGCGCGCTTTCTCGATTTCGCCGAGAAGCCGTTTGTAGTCGGGATCGCCGGCATCCTCGAAAATCCCCTTCGCAAGCCCTTCCTTGAGCCAGGGATTACGTTCCGGGTGGTCGTAGCGCACGTAGAACTGGTACGGGAGCTTCACACCTTTGCGTTTTTCAATCTCCGCCTTCACGTCGAGGATCGATTTCGGCAACACGCGGCGGCAGCCGCGCAGGTCGTTCTGGTGGCTTTGCGACGTGCCGTAGTACGGGACGTTCAGGTCGATCCACAAGTGGATGCGAAGCCGTTCGTCATCCGTCAACGCGACGCGCGGTTTGCCGTCCTTGCGGGGATGCCCGCTCGCGACAATCTGCGAGAGTCTGCTCACGGGGCTACCCCACGTTTTCGGCGTGATCCAGAGGATGTTCTCCTCCAAACCGTTATAAGTGGGGATCCACGAGGTATAGGGGTTCTTGCCGAAGTTTTTCATGTAGGATTTCACGTCGCGGCCGCTTTCGGCCCCGGTTCCCTTTCGGGCGAGGTTTTCGTAGGCGACGTTGAAATAGTCGGTGCGGTCGCCCGTGAGTTCCGGTTCCGGTGCGCCGTCGGCTCCGCTGTGACACTTCACGCAGTGGCGGGTGAGGACGGGCTGGACGTTGCGGGGGAAACTGAAGCCGTTGTCGCTGCCCCACGTCGGAGGGAGGAGGCGCGCGGCGGGACGCTGCGCGGCGATGGACTTACCGATCTGCGCGGGGGAGACCGAGACGTAGTTGCGGTTCGCGTGGCATCCGATGCAGCTCTGCCGCTCGCCCGGCATGAAATGCGTGAAGGTGCGCATCCGCTGGAGCGCGCGCCCTTCCGCGTCGAGCGGCAGGAAGTAGATGGGCGCATTCGCCGGCGCAAGGAAGTGCGCGCTGCCGTCCGCCTCCACCTCCGCGAATCCCCACACGCGCTTCGGCGCGTAGGTGGCGCCGCAGCTCACCACGGGAAACTGAAACCCGAACTGGCGCTTGTCGGTCTCGGCGCGGATGTCCTTCTCCATCTCCTGGACGACCGCAATACGCTTGATCTCGCCGCGCTTCACATGCCCTTCGAGACCGATGTACACATCCGCCATGATCACCTCCGCAAACGGCCCGGTGCCGGGCACGCGCACGTTCGCGCGCAGGGCGGCGGGCTTGGCACGGACGGCGAGCGGCTGGGGCGAATACCACCCTAGCCCGCCGTCCGGGGGCAGAAGTAGTGTACACGCCTCGGGAGAATCGTAACGGCGCAACTGGATCTCGCCGCCACGGGAAACGAGGTAACGTTCGCCGTCCACCGGGAACGGTGTCGTGTACGGCCCGCGTATCCAGTTGCCGCGTATGCCGTCCTCCACCGGCGGAACCTTCACCTCCGGCGTGAGGTTGCGGATCGCCTCTTGCGCGTTACCGCCGCGCGTCACGTCAACCAATCCCACCGCGCCGCTGCACGGGCCATTGTGGGAAGTCATGATGCAAAGGTACGTCCCCGACCTTCCCGGCACGTCGTGCGCGAACATGAACGTGGCGGGTGAAAGCACGCGGTTTCCGAAGACGCCTGAAAGCCCCGTGCCGTCCGGCTGGACTGCCCACAGGCTCTGAATCGGAATTGCGGGACGGTCTACGTATTCCCAGCGGCTGAAGAGGATGCGGCCGTCGCCCATCACGGACGGTGTGAAATCGGTGAGGTAGTTCGCGGAGATGCGCAATGCGTTCTTTCCGTCGCCGTCGGCGCGGTAGAGGACGGGCGACGTAGAAGTCCAGCAGTACGCAAACGCGGGTTTGCGGTCGCTCGTGAACGCGATGCCGCCGTCCGGCAACCAGCAGGCGTTCTGGTTGTTGCAGGAACCGTAGATCACCTTTTCAAGCCCCGTCCCGTCCGCGTTGATACGCCAGATCGCGAACGGTTCGGACATCGTGCGCTTCCAGCTGAAGAGGATCTGCCTGCCGTCATACGAGACCTGCGCGTCCAGCACCACGCCCTCCGAGGCATCGACAAGCCGCCTCACCTCGCCCTTCGCGAAATCGGCCACGTACAATCCGCCGCCCTTTGAAAGCCCCTCCACATGGTACGTGTAGACGTGCGAAGGCCGGAGGGCGCGGCGCATCACGGCCACCACCGCACCGCCCGGCACGGCATCCGGCCGAGGCGGGACGATGTTCCGTTCGGGGCGATCCCCCTGCTTCGCATGGCGGAACCGGATTTTCAAATCCTTCACACCCGCCGCAGAATCGGGCAGCGTGAATTTCACGGTGACGTATTTCTTCCAGCCGCCGGTGTACGGACAGAACACCGTCCCCAGCAACTTCCCGTTGTCCTCCGCAGCATACAACTCCATACACGCATCCTGCATATCGGAGGAAACGTGGAATTCCAGCGCGCGCGCCTCCGGCGTGGAGAAGTCGAATCCTCGATAAACGCAACTCGCCCCCTCACGCAGATGGCCGATTTCAAGTCCCCACTTCGTCTGATAACCGTCGCCCAGTCCCTTGCGTTCCACGGCGGCGGCCCCCGGCACGGTGCGTCCGCCGGACGTGATACCCGCCAGGTTCATCAGGCACTCCCCCCGTCTCGTCCGGACAGCTGTTTCAAGAAAGTCCGAGAGAGGACGCGACTCCATCTGCCCCGCTACGCATACGCCGACAACCAACACGACCGCCGCCATTGGAATTCCAAACCCCCAGCTTGTCTTCATTTTCAGTCCTTCCTCCCTCGTTGGAAAACAAGGACATCCTATCATAAAGGAGGTTTTGCGTAAAGCAGGAACAACGTATGCCGGATTTGGCTCTTCAACGTTTTGTGGAAGACCCGATTAGGGACTTCGTGCATGAGTGTGGAGCGGGTTCACCCGGTAAAGGGCATCTTCGCAGTGTGAAACGACGGTTTTTCCGGGAAAGGGATGGAAAAACTCGCTCGTTTTCGAACGCACCCCCCGCTCGCGCCGAGGCGCGAGTGATTCGATTCGGATAACTTGCTATCCTCTCCCCGGTAAGCCGTGGGGTGAAGTTATAGGCAAGCCCCCCGCCCGCGCTCCGCACGGGAATGTAGATGGGGGTAACTTGGATCGTGTTCACAAATCGCAAGTGTCCCCGATATTTGTATTTGTGAACATTCGTCATTTTTCATTTTCCATTTTCCATTTTACACTTTACACAGGCGT
>JAGCVN010000065.1 GCA_017962315.1 Kiritimatiellia bacterium | reverse complement strand
GGCTTATAGCCCTCACCAGAAGGAGGTATTACCGATGACATCAGTTTCACACGGGAAGCCGTGTGCGGGAAATCCGCACGCACGGTTTGAAGAGGGGGCGTCCGCACCGGAATCACCGAGGCGGAACGCTCTACTCCACAAAATCACAGCTACAGCACTTACCCAGCTTGACGCGAGCAAAGACTACTACCTCTCGAACACCACGGGTACCATCAAGGAGGCCGGCTTCTGGCAGAAGTTCAAGTGCTTCACGGGGTGGGGGGACGGACGCGCAAAGGTAGCCCGCCTTGCGGACGCCATCAAGACCGCGCTTCTTGCGGACGCCGCCATCAAGAACGAGGCGAAGCTCACCGCCGAACTGGACGGACTGGACAAGTCGCGTTCCCTTTCGGGGACGTCGTTGCGCCAGATTGCGTCGCGCTTCAAGGCAGACCATGCGCAGGCAATCGCCACGTCCGACGCCTGCCGCATGGCGGAGACGATCGCCGACAAGCAAATCAGCAGATGGGTCGAGCGTGGTGACGTCCTGCCCGAAGCGGAAAGCCTCAAGTACATGAAGAAACTCTGCCTCTATGCCGCGCAACAGATTACCGACAATGCCTTGTCCTTCGCTGGCGACCCGAATCAGCTCGCACGCAAGATCCGCCGTAACATGGAACAGTTGCTCGTCTGCCTCAACTGCGCCGAAAACATGAAGAAGGCGGATGTGGCGTATCCAAAGGTCGGCTCATGCCAGGACGCGAGCGGCAAGATGCGCATTCTAAACCCGCCGCGTTTCCGTCTCGACGAGCTTCACTTCCGCGCCATGCTCGGACTCATGGCCACGAAGGATGGCCCCGTTACGTTCATGTCGTTCGCCCGGGCGCTGGTACACCTTCCCGAGAGCGAGCTCCAGAAACGCAAGGAGACGATACTCGGTATCCCCCTCGAAAAACCCGACAAGCCGGGGGCCAGCGTGGCGTTCGCCGCGCAGGTGGCAAAATCCCACGAACTCTACAACGCCTCCCTCGTCAGCGGCGTAAGGATGGCCGACGCGAGATACCTGCCCGCCGCGTTCAACGAGGCGGAGGATGCCGTCGTCGCGGAAATGCGCGAACGCTTCGGCTCCGCAATTGTCAAGGAGGGGACCCGCATCAAGTCCTTCGTAATCTACAGGGAACACATCGAGATCGTCAAGTCGCTCGTCGAGAAGGCCAACGCCGAAGGGCGCACGGTCAGTGCTGAAGAGGTTAAGGATGCCATGAGGGAGAAGTGCCAAAGGGGCGTCATCGAGGCCGTACTCAACAGCGTGTTCAAAGAGGTCGCCGCAAAGAGGAATCTCCCGGAGCCGGACATCGCGCAGGCCTCTCATTACGCCGAGATGAATCCGGACATCGTAGCCGAGATCGCCGCATGCAAGACGCCCGAGACCGCGCTCGCCGCAGCCCGCAAATACGAGAACGATATCGCCGCGAAGATACAGTTGCACGAAGCCGCGAAGAAAGCGCGCGAAGAGTTGCCCGCACAGGCCGTCGCGCTGATCGCGAAGGAGACGGGCATGGACGTGGTGCACGTCGCCGCCCGGCTAAACACCGACAAGCTCATGGACAAGGCAAGGGCCATTGTGGACCGCATCGACACAGGTAATGTCGAAGGCGCGGACAAGCCGGGATTCGACCTCAAGACCGCCTTCAACGGCGTCTTGGACGACTTCGTGAAAAGCCGTATCGCCGTCCTGAAAGAAGTCGACGGGCTTGAGGGCCTCTCGGACGACCTGAAGCGTAAATGGAAAAACCTCATCATCTCGACCTACAAGGCCGAAAAGCTCAATCCTGCCAAGATCCACAAGCTCCTCACGTGCGGACACTTCAGTGACAAGATGCTTCTGGACGCCCTGTCTATGAACGGCACAGCCCCTGCGGTGGAGAAGATATGCGCCTACATGGGTTCGGTCAACGCGCACTTCGTCGAACTCTTCGGCGAGGATGAGTGGGAGGATAGGGGCAACGACGAGCGCGTACCCGTCCTGAACATGGCTCTCTTGGCTGTGATCGACAAGAACCCCGCCATCGCCGAGAAGTTCCTCACACGCAACGAAGAGCTGATGGGTGTCTTGAATACCGAATTCTACCGCCCCGAGTTCTTGGCGCAGGGCGACGGACGCAAGGTCGCCGAAAGCCTCTACACCATCCTGGTCGGCGTTGACGGCGGGAAGGTCGGAGAGTGACGCCGTGTTCCAGTTTCCTCTCCAACCCGAAATCGACACCTCCGCCGCCTACGGTTTGTGCCGTAGGCGGCGGGATTGCCAGGAGTGAACGGCATGAGAATAAGCGATACCACAGTACCTCGGATTGCGGAATACGCCCGAAACGGGCGGGTGGTCGTGTTCGATACGGAGACGACCGGCTGTTCGCGATGGGATGAAATCTGCCAGATCGCCGCCGCCGAGTATGTGGGCGGTACGCTTACGCGCACTTTCAACGTGTACGTGTGCCCTACGTGCGAGATGAACCCGTGGGCGGAAAAGATACACGGGCTTTCGCTGGATTTCCTCGCCGGGCATGGCCTCGCTCCGGAAGAGGCCATGCGCCGGTTCTTCGCGTTTCTGGGTAACGATACGCTCCTTGTAGCACACAACAACAAATTCGACATGCGGATGCTGGCTCAGGAGTGCGGGAAGTTTGACCTTTGTTTCGATCCGGAAGGATTGAGCTGTGCGATACGCTTGCGCTCGCCCGCCATCTGCGGCCGGGGTTGGAGAGTTACGCACTCGCAAAACTGATTGACGCGCTCGAGATTGAGGGTACGAACAGCCACGACGCCCTTGACGATACGCTCGCCTGCGCGGGCGTGTTCTTCAGACTACTCGAATGAGTTACTTTTTGCCGATTCCGGCATTTCCATCCGGACAAGGGGGAAGACCATGTGGACTGAAGCTAGGCGGGTGGTTATCTTTTCGCTTTCATC
The DNA here is from genome assembly GCA_017962315.1 of Kiritimatiellia bacterium. Classification (GTDB taxonomy): domain Bacteria; phylum Verrucomicrobiota; class Kiritimatiellia; order RFP12; family UBA1067; genus RGIG8368. The sequence goes on along the minus strand of JAGCVN010000065.1, from coordinate 15,398 downwards.
TTGTGGCGGCGGTGTGGTATAGTTGACCCGAAATGAAGCGAAAAATCGTTATTTTGGGAAGTACAGGGTCAATCGGTGAGAACGCCCTCCGTGTGGTTCGTGCGTTGCCCGACGAGTTGTCCGTGGTCGGGTTGGCAGCCTGTTCCAATGTTCAACGGCTGGTTGAACAGGCTGTCGCGTTCGGCGTGAAGACGATCGCTTTGACGGAGGAGACCCGTGCGGCGGAGGCGGAGGCGTTGGCGCGTCCGCAGGGTATTTCCGTACTCGCCGGCTCCCGTGCGCTGGAGGAGATTTCGGTTCTGCCTGAAGCGGATACCGTGTTGTGTTCCGTGGTCGGGTTGGCGGGGCTTCCGCCGGTACTGGCTGCGATTGACGCAGGGAAGGATGTCGCGCTGGCGACGAAGGAGGTGCTGGTTTCCGCCGGAAGCCTCGTGATGGCCCGCCGCGAAAAGAAAGGTGTCCGTATCCTTCCCATCGACAGCGAACATAGCGCGATCTTCCAGGCGTTGCAGTCGAGCGAGTGGCAGGTTGCATGTGTCCGTCCCGCCGCCGCCGATCCGTCAACGTTTGCCGAAAACCAGATCGATCGTTTGATCTTGACTGCGTCCGGTGGCCCGTTCGCCGCGTATTCGGATGTGGATTTTGACACGGTGACGCCCGAAGCGGCCCTTCGGCATCCGAACTGGCGGATGGGACCTAAGGTAACGATCGACTCCGCGACGATGATGAACAAAGGGTTGGAGATCATGGAGGCGGCCGCCCTCTTCGGCGTCCCGGCCGCCAAGATCGACGTGCTGGTCCATCCGCAGAGCGTGGTACACTCTCTGGTCCGGTACGTGGACGGAAACCAGATCGCGCAGTTGTCGGGCGCGGATATGCGTTTCCCCATTCAATACGCCCTGACTTGGCCGGAACGGCGGCGTGTGGAGATGCCGCAACTTGATTTGGCGGAGGTCGGGGCGTTGACCTTCACCCGTCCGGATGAATCCCGGTTCCGGTGTCTCCTCCTCGCCCGCGCGGCAATGCGCGCGGGGGGAACCGCGCCCGCCGCGCTGAATGCGGCGGACGAGGTTGCCGTGGCGGCGTTCTTGCAAAACCGAATCCGTTTCTTGGACATTCCGCGTATTATCGAAGAAGTTTTGTCGCGCCAGGACGTCAAACCGTGCGCGACGTTCGAGTGTGTGTACGAAAGCGATACCTGGGCGCGTCGCGAAGCGAAAAGGCTGGTTCAGTCGAAATGAAGGCATATCTGTGGATTCCCCCTTTCTTTTTACTCGGCATCTTGATCGGCGGATGGGGACCGCGCGAGTCGTTGCGGGAGCTGGGGCGTGGCGGCGAAAAAAAAGAACGTGAGGCGACTCGAAAACCCGTCGCCCGTCTGGACAACTTCACGCATCTGGCCAACATCCCGGATGAGGCCAGCCCCCGCCGGAGGGGGCGCGTGAAAACCACCAACACGGTGACGCGCGCCGCCACGCAAAACATCGCGTTGACGAACCGGGCGGAGCGGACGGAACGGGAAACGCCGTCCCGTGTTGCAGAGCCGCGCGACCTCGCCGCCCGGATCGACCAGGCGAAGGAACTTTGGCAGACGCGCATGGAAATCGCCCATGCGCAGTGGGTGCAGAGACTCGCTCTCGACGAGCCGTCGCAATCTGCTTTCGACACTGCGTTGAACGCGATGAATGAACGCTTGTACCTTCATCTGGAGGCGTTCGCTGGCGAGATTGAGAACGGCGCGGAAATGACGGAAGAGGCGATAATCAAAGGCATGAATGCCTTCACGGCCATTCTGGCCGAGACCTACGACCAGTTGGCAGCGGTCCTTCCCGTGGAGAAACGGGGGGAGATCGCGGAGATTTCGCTTTCTGACTTCATCGATCCGGGGGTGGTGGAACCCTTGATCGCGGTAGAGGACAAGTTTGGTTCTGCGATGGACCGCAGAAAGAACAGGAAAAGCGGGCGATGAACTTTTTTTCAAAAATCTGGCGTGTGGCCGCGTATGAATGGTTTGACGCCATCCGAAGTCGCCGCGCCATCGTCATTCTGCTTCTCTATCTCGTAACCGCCGTTCTGGGGATGAACGGTTCCATCAGTATGCTGGAGAAGATTGAGACGCAACTGGTGGAAACACTCCAGCTTCCCGAGTCGAAACACACGGGCATCGTCTCCACGGTCATCTGGAAATCCAAACCGTTTCAACGGATGGTGAAAAGCCTGACGCGGGATGAGCTTGTTTTGAAGGACATCACCGGGAAACATCCGGTCGAACTGATCTACGCCTGGTTCGCCTTTCTTTGCGCTCCGCTCCTGGTCGTGCTGGTCGCGGCGAACCGGATTCCGGAAGAACTGGGGAGCGGCGCAGTACGGTATCAGATTTTCCGGACATCGCGCGCCTGCTGGTCGCTTGGAAAATACATGGGGATGGCGTTGATGGTCGCTTGCGCGATCGGTATCGGGGCGCTCGGTGCGTATGTGGTCGCGGCGTTCCGCCTGTGGATGGGAGGGGATTCCCCGAACTTCTTTCTGGGGTTGTTGCAGTGGGGATTCCGGGCCTGGATTTATTCGCTGGCCTTTCTCGGTCTGGTGATGGGGCTTTCGCATTTGACCCATTCGCCGAACAAAGCGACTGTGCTCGGCATTTTGGCGCTCGTCGCCTGTTCTGTCTTGCATGTGCTGGCAAGCATCCATCGGTATACAGGACGACTCTCGGAGGTTTGGGTGTATGTGGAACGGCTGATCCCTTCCGCCTACAAAGGGGAACTCTGGCGTTTCTCCGTCCCGCCGCTGGCGACAGCGAGTGCATCGCTCGTTGCGCTCGGCTTCTGCTACCTGTTGCTCGGATATGCCTTTTTCAGGAGGAGGGATGTATGAACGTATACGCGATTCAGACGACCGATCTCGTGAAGGCATACGGCGCACGCCTTGCGTTGGATCGCTTTTCGCTCGCCGTCCCGACCGGTTGCATCCTTGGACTCGTCGGACCGAACGGCGCGGGGAAAACTACCTGGATGATGACAGTGGCGGGATTCCTTCGCCCGAAGGCGGGAAAGATTGATTTGCTGGGTGAAGGCCCGTTCGACGCGGATGTCCACGCCGGGCGGCTTACCATCCTTCCTCAGGATTCTGATCTTCCGCTCGCCAGCCGTCCGTTGGAACTGCTCACCCATTTCGGACGGTTGCAGGGATTGCGGAAACAAGAGGCACGCCAGAGTGCCCGGAAACTTCTTGAAACCCTCCACCTTGGCGACCGCCTCGCCTCGCCGATCCGAACCCTTTCCCATGGGATGCGCAAGCGCGTGATGCTCGCCCAGTGCTTTCTCGGATATCCGGAAGTCGTGTTGCTCGACGAACCGCTCAGCGGACTGGACCCGCGAGAGGCGGCACACGCCCGCACCTTCATCGCGTCCCGTAAATTGAAGCAGACGATCGTTATTTCTTCGCACGACCTCCATGACATCGAACAGGTCTGCACCCATGTCGCCTATATCGAGAAGGGGCGTGTCGCACGTTTCGGCGCATTGCGTGAATTGACGAGGAAAGACACCTTGTTGCGTTTCTTCCTGACGGGAGACCCGACGGATCTTGAAGCGTTGCGGCAAGCCTGCCCCGGCAGCGAATTGCAGTATGACGAGACACGCCGCATCCTTGCTTGTTCGTTTGACGGAAACGCGCAGCCGCCCGAAGAAATCAATGCGAAACTTCTCCCCGCGATCCTCGCGCAAACCGGGTTGCTCTCCATCGAACGAGGTGACAGCCTGGAGAAAGCGTACCTACGTGACCGATCTTGACATCGTGCTTGTCCATCCTGAAATCCCGCATAACACTGGCGCCGTCGGACGCCTCTGCGTCTGTCTGGACTGCCGACTCCATTTGATCCGCCCCCTTGGGTTTCATCTGACCGACCAGTATGTGAAGCGGGCAGGGTTGGACTATTGGCCGCATCTCCGCCTGACCGTCCACGACGCATGGGAGGATTTTCTCGCTGTTGTCGCTCCATCCAGGCTTTTCTTCCTCAGTACGCACGGCGAGCGGTCATTGTACGAATGTTCGTTCCGTCCGGGCGATGTACTGGTTTTCGGAAACGAGGGGAGCGGGCTTCCGAAACCTTTTTACGAACGGTATCGCGAACAACTCTTCCAGATTCCGATGCCCGGTGCCTACGCACGAAGCCTGAATCTTGCAAACGCCGTTTCCATCAGTGTCTATGAAGCCTACCGACAGTTTTCAAATCTGTCATTTAACGCGAAGGAAAAACCATGAAATCTGTACTGTTTCTTTCATCAGTTGCGGTCGCGTTTACGGTCGCGACGACTACCCCCGTCCCGTTGTGCGCGGCAGACATTGTTCTTTTTGATGCCGCGACAGCCGACCATGCCGCGATCTCCACGCAGGACGGCGCGAAGTTCTCGCTGGCGAATGGTCTCGTCACGGTCACGACCTCGCCCTCGGAAGGCTATCCCGGCGTCTGCATCGCCGGCAAGTGGGACCTCTCCCGCTACGGACGCATCGAGGTGGAGTTCGTGAACGGCGGTATCAACGGACAGTACACCCTGCGCCTTCTCAATCCCGGCGGCAACCCCGGGAAGCAGATTGGCAGCAGGGTATTCAAGCTGCCGATTCGAAACGAGGCACACGCCGTGCTGGGCACGAACTTGAATTCGTCCTATCCGAAGAATCTCACCGCAATCGCCGAACGGCTGAAGCCGCTCCGCGTCTGGGCACTTCCATTCGCGGCGGGCGTGCCATACGAGGCGTTCAAGTCCCGCAAGGCCGTGCCGCAGCCGGGAATCGGCCGACTCGATCCCACGAACGTCGTGCAGGTGGCGATTTACATCAACCAGCCGAAGCTGCCGCACACGTGGAGCGTGAAGCGCATCGTCGCGAAGGAGGAGGCGAAGCCGCTGACGACGGGAACCGCGCAGGCGTGGACGAAACTTTCAGAGAAAGAGTTCTTCCCGTTCCTCGACAAGTACGGACAGTTCCGCCACAAGGACTGGCCGGACAAGGTCCACTCAGACGCCGACTTCGCCCGTCAGCGCGTGAAAGAGGAGAAGGACCTCGCCGCGCATCCGGGTCCGAAGGGCTGGGACAAGTGGGGCGGTTGGGCGGACGGTCCGCAGCTGCCGAAGACAGGCGGATTCTCCATGACGAAGTGGAACGGCAAGTGGTGGATCGTCGATCCCGACGGACACCTCTGGTGGAGCCACGGCCCGGTGCGCGTGCTGCCGTCAAGCGCGATGACGCCGCTCGCGACGCCCGCCGGAGACCGTTCCGGCTGGTTCACGGAGCTGCCGAAGCGCGACGATCCCGTGTTCGGCGCGTTCTACGAGACGCGCGACGAACTGCTCTGGCCCTACTACGGCAAGCGCGGCATCGACAAGGTGTATGACTTCTCCGCCGCGAACATCCGCCGGAAGTACGGCGAGAAATGGTTCGAGACGTGGGCCGACCTCGCGCACCGCCGCCTGCGGAGCTGGAGCTGCAACACGATCGCCAACTCGTCCGACAAGCGAATTTGTTTGATGGACCGCACGCCCTACACGGAACGTTTCGAGATCCATGCGCGTCCGATCGCCGGACACAAGGGCGGCTGGTGGGAATTCTGCGACCCGTTCGACCCGTCGTTCCGCGCCGAGGCGCGTCGCATGACGGAAGTCTACAAGGCCGAGATCGACGATCCCTGGTGCTTCGGCTTCTTCGTGGACAACGAACACCACTGGGGCGGGGCGCATACGTTCGGGGTTTCGACGTTGAAGTCGCCCGCCGACCAGCCCTGCAAGGCCGTGTTCCGCGACAGACTCAAGGCGAAGTACAGCACGGTGGAGAAACTCAATGCCGCATGGGGGATGGCGTACACGGACTGGGACGATTTCCTGCGCGTGACGAAGGAGCCGAAATCGTTTAAGGGAGCGAAGGCCGACCTTGAGGCGTTCTCGTCGGAAATCGCCGAGACGTACTTCCGAATCATCCGCGAGGAGCTGAAACGCGCGAACCCCGGTAAGCTGTACCTCGGCTGCCGTTGGGCGGGAAGCGCGCCGGCATTCACGGTGAAGGCGGCGGCGAAGTATTGCGACATCTTGAGCTACAACGTCTACCGCAAGGAGATGAGCGGCTTCAAGCTGCCGGAGAGAATTGACGCGCCGGTGATGATCGGCGAGTTCCACTTCGGCGCACTCGACCGCGGGCCGTTCTGTCCGGGGCTTATCCTCCTCCGCGACCAGAAACACCGTGCCGAGACGTACAAGGAGTACGTGCGCACCTCGCTCGAGCATCCGCAGATCGTGGGTGTCCACTGGCACCAGTTCTCCGACCAGACGACATCCGGCCGCTTCGACGGCGAGAACATGCAGGTGGGCTGGACGGACGTCTGCGACACGCCGTACTGGGAGACGGTCGCGGCCGTGCGCGAAATCGGCGCGAAAATGTACGAGATCCGTGCGGGAAGACCTGATACGACGAGCGGCGGTATCGCCTCCGGGGAGGGCGGACGTATTGGAATCCGGTCGGATTATCCGGGCGGGAATGTGAAGGTGGTCGGCATCGACGAGGCAGGTGGTGTCGTGCGTATCGCGCCCGATTTGCGCGACACGAAAGGAAATTGGTTTCATTGGGACTTCACACTCTCCGGCGCGGCGGGACGGACGCTTCGCTTCCAGTTCCCGAAGAACGGATTTGACTACCTTCCCTCCCTCGGACCGGCAATCAGCCGGGACGGCGGCAAATCGTGGAGATGGTTCAACGCCAACGGGCGCCGGCATAAGCCGAAGAACGTCTTCGACTACACGTTCGGAGCAGACGAGAATGAGACCCGTTTCGCGATGTCGATTCCGTATTCCCAGAAGGACTGGGACGCGGCGAGCGTACGCTGGCAAGGGAAGGACGGCGTGAAGTTCGACGTTCTCTGCAAGTCGCAGAACGGTAGGCGCGACACGGAACTCCTGCGCATACCGTGCCGGAAGGGGAACGCGAAGTGGCTCTTTGCGTTCACTGCCCGCCACCACGCCTGCGAGACGACGGCGAATCCGGTCATGGAGGGAATCATCGACGAAATCCTCTCCGGCTCGCACGAGGGCGAATGGGTCCGCGACAATGTCGACTGCGTATTCGTTCCGTTCATGGACAAGGACGGCGTGGAGGACGGCGACCAGGGGAAGAACCGGAGTCCGCACGACCATAACCGCGACTACATGGCGGGGATCTACACGTCCGTGCGGGCATGGAAGGCGTTGCTTGTACGCGAGTCGCACGGAAAGAGGATCGTGTTCTTCGACCTCCACTCGCCGCACGTAAGGAGCCATCCGAGCTGTCCTGAGCAGGACTGCGCGTTCACGTTCGAGTCATCGAACCCATGGCACAACGCGCACATCAACGCATTCCGACGCAACTGGGCGGAAACGGCGAAGAACTGTGCGCTCGCGTACGACGGGAAGAACGACATCAAGGCGGGGAAGGGGTATTCCGTCAAGATGGAAAAAGACCGTGCGGCCGGTCTGATGACGTCGCGGCAATGGGCCGAGTCACTGGTGAACTGCTGGATGAGCGCTTGTTGCGAATTCGGTTATTCGTTGTGCAATGGGATCTATTCGCACGACGGCGGGAGGGAACTTGGCGGCGCCCTGCTGAAAGCGGTTTCCCGCACGGTCGAATCCCCGGCGGTTCTTTCCGGCTCTGTCTTCACGGACAAGGTAATGCCGAAGGCGGGAACGCAGTCGATTGATGAGTTCCCTGTTCTGTGCGAGCGTGTCATCGCAGTCGAAGGGCGTGAGGTGTCGCTTCTGTGAAAGGGCAGGAAGTTCATGCGTGTCGGGAACGACGAAATCGACGGAGAGGCGCTCGATGCGTCGAACCGGGCGGGCGAACGGATTACATGGCCGGGGCTGGCGACCCTGAACGCCGGGAGGCACTGGACGACAAGTTCATCGTCGATTTCGTCCGCGTCTACGACCTTTAGTTTGCAGGAGTCACCGGTTGGCGAGGATGAGGAAAAGGCGGGTGAACGTGGTTAAGAACGAAAATCTGATTCTGACAGGGTGGGGGTATGCGGAATACGTGGTATCGGCGGCTGCCGTGTACAAGGCGCTTGATAGTAGGGCGGATGTATGCGGTGTGAGCCGGAGGCGGCTTCCCGAATTCCTTTCGGAATTGTCAGAGGAACGCAGCGCACCGAAATGGAAACGCATTTACCTGTTGGGCGTATCGTTGGGCGGTGCCCCGGATGTGCTTGCGGACGCTCTTGCGAAATTGAAGACCAAAAAAGTGTCTGTGACATGGATCAGCGCACTTGAAATGCCGGAAGGGCTTCATGAACTGCTGAAGGGGCTATTGGATGTCCGCTTTTTCGATTCTTCGTTACTGGAGGCGGTCGGACAGACCTTCGGCGTGGATGTCAGACCGTTTATGCCGTTTCTCAAACCGATGGGGACAGGTAATCCGCGCGACCGTTCGCCGGACATTCGTGAGTATTTCTCGCTGATCGCCACGGCGCAGTTCTACTATCGCAACTACCAGGACGAATCGCTCTACGCGACGACCGCCCGGTATCTTGCGAACGGGGTGCGGCCCTGTGCGTGGGAAGCGAACGTCAAGGGTGCAGTCGAACACTACGATCGTTATGGTGGGCGTGAACTTCTGGGGAAGAGCCGTGTGATCACGACGCTGCAAGACCGCATCAACCGTGTGGCTGCGCATGAACACGCCCGTGTTCTCATCCTTGGCGAAAGCGGCACCGGTAAGGAGACGGTTGCCCAGCAGATCCACACAAAAAGTCCGCGATGGAAGATGCCGTTCGTTTCCTTCAACTGCGCGAGCGTGACGAAAGATTTGCTGGAAGACCGCTTTTTCGGACACGAGCGGGGGGCGTTCACCAACGCCGTGGAGCGGACGGACGGCCTCTTTCTGCAGGCGGACGGCGGAACGCTCTTCCTTGACGAAATCGGGGAGATGCCGATCGAAGTCCAGTCGCTACTCCTCCGAGTGCTTGAAGGCGGGCGGTTTATGCGTGTAGGGGGCAGGGAGGAGATCAAATGCGACGTACGGCTCGTCACGGCGACGAACCGCGACCTTCCCGCGCTAGTCCGGGATGGCAAGTTCCGCGAAGACCTCTACCAGCGTCTTAACGTGGTCCAGCTCAGAACGCCATCCCTGAGGGAACACATGGAGGACATTCCGGTTATCGCCAACGCCTGGTGGCGCAAGTTCCATAACAACCGTCTCCTGCGCGAAGAGCAGGTCGCCGCACTGATGGACTACGACTATCCCGGAAACGTGCGCGAACTCGTCAACATCCTCGACCGGGCGACTGCGCTGGAGGAGGACGATTTTGCGCTTCTCATGCGCGAACACAAGGAGATGAACGCAGGCCGTATGGGCGGACTGGAGCTGAAGTCGGGTCGTGTCCCGGATAAACTTGAAGACGCAATCCGCCTCCACATCCGCCGCATTTACGAGAAGTACGGACAGAACCTCACCCGTGCGGCCGAAGTGCTCGGCGTGAGCCGGAACACGGTGCGCAAATATCTTTAGAACCGCATTTGTTACCCGCAAAATTGGGGGGCTTCAAAGTTTTTTGCGGAAAGCTGCATAGTGAATATCCTCTCATGTCGTTGGCATTTGGCAGTTGCCCCAGCAAGACTTCCTCCATCGCGTAGTAGAGATTGTTTTCGCCGGTAACCGCGCTGCGGGGAACCTTGCGCTCGGTGCGATCCTGGCTCCACAGGAGGCGGCATCAGGATTAGGCGTTCGTGGTGAACGAACCGTCGTCGTAGACCGTCGAGCGAAGCCGGTTCTTTTTGTCGTAGAGAGGCGCAGTTCATCGCGTGGGAGCAGCACCGTCTTGCCCCTCAACGTGTCGGTGTCGCGGTCATAAAGCGCGTTCTGTCACGTGATGATCAAGGAGTCAACGTTGTCACGTACCACACCTGCGAATGTAAAATTTGAGGCCAGTTCGACTCGGGGACAATTCCAAGAATGGCCTTAAGCGATAGAGTACCGGTCCGTTTTTGACCTCCACCCCTCCGTCGGAATGGATACGTAGACGCATTCCGTTTTCCGTATTTCGGCGGACGGCACAATGGCGAATGAATCGGAATCGTCGCAAAACCCGCAGTAAATGTTACATTTAAATACGATTCTTCTTGAAGAGGCAGGTCCACTCTGGTATCCTAATCCCGTCCTGCGGAGAGCGGTTGATCGCCGTTCTCCCTCGTGATCTTTCATATAGACGGGCTTTGTGACCCGTTTTTGAAATAGGGAAGTGTAGGCACACGCCGACTTGCCCATTTTGCCGTCTTTGCGGCGGAAGGTGTAGGCACGAGGTTGTGTTGTCTTTTATCTTCCCTGCGTGCGCAGCAGCGTGAAGTAGTTTCGTGGGAAACCGCTAAAATTCCCGAAGTACGGAAACGAAAAACGGTGGTGCGTTGCGTGTTTCGACACGCGGCGTGCTTTCGTTTTCTCGGTTTCCGTATAGGTTCTTAGCGGTACCTCCCACGAGACCGGGATGCAGGAGTGCGCCGTTTTTTGTATTTAACTTTTTTGCGTTTTTTGCTTGCCATTCCGTTCAGATTGGAATAGAGTTCCCTGCGTTCCCTTTGAAGGTGGAAGGGGACGGCGGAGCGATCCGCGGCCGGTACAGAGTGGCAGGTGGGCCTTCACGCCCGTCACAACGAACCCCGTGATGTGTTGACGCACTCCGGGTGAACCCGCCAAGAGTACGGACTTGGCGGATGAGAGCAGCAGCGTGTAGTAACTTCGTGGGAAACCGCTAATTTCTGATACGGAAGTGAAAAACGGTGTCGCGGCTTGTGTCTGGGTCACATTTGCCCGGCGTGTGCCGTATCCTTTTTTCTATCCTTATTGTCTTTATGCGGCGTCTTCCACGAAGAGAGTTCGAGGAAGACGCCGTTTTTTGTCCCAGCGTCGTCATTCCGCCGGAATAGGGGATAAGGAGAACAAAAAAGTGAGGAAAAAGTTCACGGCTATTGCGCTGCTGTGCGCCACAATATCGTTGATGGCAGCACCAACCCGTACAGGGGCGTCAACGCAAGACGAAACTCAGCCGTTGGAGTCCCCTCTGGGGATTGGTCTTCTGCCACCTTCGGCGCAATACCCAGAACAGGCGTGGAGTGTGACAGGGTTTAGGTTCAATCTCCTTGCGGGACATTACTGCGACGTCTTTGCGCTTGATATTGGCAATTACTTTTGCCAGGATCCTCTAGTGCTGGGTATACAGAAGGGAAATTGTCGTGAAGAAGTGTATTTCTAGAGAAATTGCAGAATACATTTACGAGGTCAAGTTGGGCGACGAGACGTTTGTTTATGCCCCTATCCTACAAACGGCCAAGTTGATCGCTCCTGGTATAAAAGGCGTTGACAGCGGTGTCTCTGTCGAAGAGCTAAGTGCAAGATCTTGCGAACTCGTGGAAAAGGATGATTCGCACATATTGAGGCCAGCAAGATCGCCATACGACATGGATAGCATGGTCCTACTCCCCAACTATAAATGCAACTTTAGATGTAGCTATTGCTATGCTGCAAAAGGTCGTTCCAATGAGGAAATCGACATCAAAACACTTGATGGAGCGATGGATTGGTTTTTGGACAAGGATCGAATTCCTGAGAAAGACCTGTATATATTCATTGTAGGGGGTGGCGAGCCTGTGATGTCTTGGGGTATCATAGAGGAGATAGTCAAGAAGGTCTCTGAGGCTAGGAAATTTAGAGAACGGAAGGTTGCCTTGGCCATGACAACCAACGGGTCATTAATTACCGAGGAGCGAGCTCGTTTTCTTGCGGACGCAGACATAATGGTTAATGTGTCCTTTGAGGTAATACGGGAAGTGCAGAACCAACAACGCGATATGTGTGATGTTGTTGAGCGAGGCATTGAGACACTTCAAAAAGCAGGTGCGAAATTTGCAATACGAGCTACAGTGTCACCGTTGAGTGTTGATCGAATGTCGGAGATGGTAGATATAGTGTTGCATAGGTTTCCTTGTGCGAGACGGTTGAATCTGGAGGCGATACTTGCTGGCAAAGAAGTGTTCTGCACAGCAGATTCGTTTCGTAATTTTCTAGAGAGATTCAAAAAAGGATTTGCTGAGGCTCGCAGTAGAGGCGATGAAAAAGGTTTGAAGGTCATATCGGCGACTCGAATGGATATGACGATATTGAAAAATCGGTTTTGCCGAGGGGACTTGTGCCTAACACCACGAGGAGACCTTTCAATATGTCGGCGTTTTTCTTCGCCAAATGAAAAGAACTTTCCTCATACGGTGTTTGGTCACATTGAAAATGGGATACTGAAGGTTGATGAAGAGGCTTACCATCGGGCATTGGGGTTCTCTCTAGACAATAGAAAGCGATGCAAGGAATGCTTTATGAGATGGCATTGTGGCGGACTTTGCCTCTCACAGCAAACGATGTTCCCAGCCGACTACTATGATGTCTTATGTGACTTTGTAAGTGAAGAAGGTTGGAGGTACTTGAGAAGTAGTGCTGGAAGCGAAAGTTTACAACAGGGTGTGCCAGCCCTTTCAGAACAACAGTCCGAGATGGCACGGTCGGACAAACGAAACAAGGAAGAACAATGAACCAGAAAATCGAGACAATGGCGGATGCCGTGATCTCAATGGTTGAGGCGTCTGTCCAGAACACCTCTGTTACAGGGGGGAGTTGCGGTCCGTGGTGCAGCGATGCGCACGAATGCACTCCGCCGACACAGGTCTGACGGTTATCAGACTGTGTTAAAAAGCTGACGGCCTCTCCGAGGCGAACGCCGAAGGAGAGTGCCGTATAACTGAAAGGATGGATATGACATACGATATTCCTGAGAATGGGCATCTGACACTCATCTTCAAGCCGACTTACACTTGCAACCTTGCATGCCCATATTGCTATAACGAGGGATGGCGCGACTCGGTGAATGATCGGATGTCCATTGAAGAAGCAAAACAAGCATTCACTTGGGTCTGCGATTTCTGTAGAATGAGGGGAACTAGGGGGATCAAGGTGATTTGGCATGGAGGCGAACCACTGCTAATGGGGGCTTCGTTTTTTCGTGAAGTCATCGATTTCTATCAAGACCTATTCTCAAATGCCAACATTGGTGTGAAGAATGTTATTCAGACAAATGCAACATTGCTAAACGAAGAGTACATCAAAGTCTTTCACGATTATTTCAATTCTTCAATCGGTTTTAGTTTTGACTATCAGTCGGGATGTAGGCGTTTCCCGGACGGCAGGGATGCGTCCGACATAATACTGGAGAAAGTCCTCTGGACGAAGTCGCAAGGGGTTGACGCTGGTGCCATTATGGTCTGTAACAAACGGAATGTAGGAAAGATGGATGAATTGTTTTCATTCATGGCGGAGAAAGACATACCTTTCAAGTTCTCTCGGCCATTTCTTCCGTATAAGCCTTCCGATCAGGCGTCAGAGTGCATTCTGGCAGTAACCGATGCAGAATATGTCGAGTGCGTATGCCAGTTGATTGAGATTGCATTGCGGCAGAAGACACCAAGATTGGCGCGGCTATGTACGACGGCGCAAGATTACATTGCCGCATTTCTGCTCAACAGGATATCGGCATGTGCTCAGATGGGGACGTGTTCAATGTCTCACCTCAGTATCGGGCCTTGCGGTGACATCTATCCGTGCGGGCGCTTCACCGACAATACATTCCGAGTCGGCAACTATATGACGGACGGCGGTGAAAAGGTAATGAAGAACCTCGTTGAACTATCACGCAAATACGAGGGCGCTGATGTCAATTGTCAAAAATGTAAGTTCATCAGACTTTGCAAGGGCGGGTGTACCTTGTTACGAGTAATTGGTTGCCATGAAGCTGAGTGTTGGGTAAACCAAAGCATTTGGGAATACATATCTTCAAAAATGTCTGAACTTGGACTTGCTCGCGGGTCGCTCGCGGGATGCATCAAAGAAGATGTTGCAGAGATGGTGCATAGGGCGATGGCAAGGTGAGGTGACAGTATGTTGAGCATCCTCTTAGTCACAACTCATAGATGCAACCTCCGTTGCAAATATTGCTATGAATCTGTATCGCATGGCGGTGCGGATATGACGGTTGAGGATGCTAGAAGCGCATTTGTTTGGACGGAACGCCTCGCCGAGTTGCGAAAGGATGACGAAATATTGTTCATGTGGTTCGGCGGAGAGCCGTTCGCCGTTGGAATGCAGCGAATTGGAGAGATGCTGAAGATTCAAAAGGAGGTTTTCGTACGTTCTGCGATTAAGGTTCGTAATGTTGTACAAACAAATTTGACGCTATGGGATGATGAGCTCATACCAATAATTCAAAAGAGTTTTGATAATTCAATAAGCGTATCGCTTGATTTCAATCCACAGTTTAGGGTGTTCCAGAACGGACAACCCTCTAACGGATTAGTCTTGGGGAATGTTGCAAAGCTAAAAGCGGCAGGCGTCAGGGTTGGTCTGATCGGGACATTGACTCGTGCTGACATTGGGCATGAACGCGATGTCTATGCGTTCTACAAGGAGATCAATTGCCCATTCCGTCTGAATAGGGCCCATGAATCAGAAAATACAGCAAGGGCAGGCGTGGAGTTTATGTCTGTTGCGGAATTTGATGAATTTGTAATTGATATGTTCAGGATGCTTGTGTCAGATAATCCGCCGCGCGCACCATTTATAAATTATTATGATGTAGTTAATGCATTGAGGAACGATGTGCGTCAGGGATGTCGGCTATCGCCGGAAGATGGGATAAACTTTACAATTGAACCAGGCGGTGTGATTTCAGATTGGTGTCGGTTTGGAGAAGCACTCGGCTCTTATCGCAATTTGGAGTCTTGTACAGACTTTTGCGTCAAAGGTTGGTGCATGGAACAGCCCGAATCATGCGCTGCCTGCAACTACTTAAATGTCTTATGTAACGGGGCGTGCGAGTATGAAAAGGACAAATCATGCGAAGAGTCAAATTGCGGTTTCCGAACGGAACGGACTCGGCGTCAGCTTGATTTTGTGAGGCAGCATTTGGATTCGTTTGGCATTCGGCATTGCTTGAGTTCCAGCGTAGGAGGTGGCGAGCCATGACTTTTGCAAAGCAATACAAAGCTGTATCTCCAACGGCAACCGTTCAACGAATCAAGCGATTGTTGTCGGATGTCGGAGTTAAGGTGAAAGAGGAAACCCGGTCTCTGAAAGACCTTGTTTATTCAACTCGAATAACCATAACGAACGGACGCATAGAGGGACTTGGACTTGGGTCAAACGGCAAGGGCGTGTCACCAGAGTATGCACTGGCTAGTGGCTATGCCGAACTGATGGAGCGTTTGCAGACTCGGCTACTCTATGATGACATGCTGATGTTGCCGCCGTCGGCAACGAAGAAATTCCTCGGAGAGTCGTTCTTCCGTTGC
>JAGCVN010000006.1 GCA_017962315.1 Kiritimatiellia bacterium | reverse complement strand
GGCCAGGATGGGCATGTCCACGCCCGAAACAGTCCTGCGACGGTGTCTTTCGGAACAACTAAATGCACATTCGGAACAACTAAATGCGACCATGCGACATCATGGCACAGAATTAGTCGCATTTACTCTGGGAAGTCACCCTTTTTTTGCGGAGGAAAACAAACGGATCTGCCTGCACAGGATGGTGTTCGCAGGGTGGTCCTGTCGCGATCATTCGCGAGGTGGGGAGGGCCGTCCCGGCAAGCCGGATGTCCCTGCCCTGCGGCTCCACCCGGAGAGCTCGCCCCGCCACGACCGGATCACGGGAGGGGCAACGTACCCGTTGCCCGTCGGTCCCGCACGGGCGAGGGGGCTTCAAGAGAAGAACCCGTTAAAATCCGGTGCGGGAGGGGCTTCAATGCGACAGTCCCTGCCGGTGAAGGGGTGGCGGAACCGGACGGCGGCGGCGTGGAGGAAATGGCGGGTCGTGTCGAGCCTCGCCTTTCCATAGAGGGCATCCCCCGCGATCGGCGTTCCGTTCAACGCGAGCTGGCACCGGATCTGGTGGGTGACGCCCGTTCGGATTTCCACCTCCAGTAGCGTCCAGTTCCCGGTCTGCTTGAGCGGGCGGTATTCCGTGACCGCGGTCATCCGGCGGTCGGGATGCGCGAGCGTCGCGGCGTCTACCATGCGGCAGTAGGGGACTGTCGGATCGTGAGCGAGTTCATGGCGCAGCGTCCCGGGGGCTTCCACGATGCCCTCGACCAGCGCGAGGTAGGTTTTGACGACGGCGCGTTCGGCGAATTGGCGGCGCATCGCGTCGAAGGATTCCGGCGTCCGCGCCGCGAGGACCAGTCCGGAAGTCCAGATGTCGATCCGGTGCAACGCCCCCGCCATCAGTGGCGTGTCGCCGATGCGGGCGAGTTCGGGGAAACGGGCGACCAGTCCGTTCATCAGCGTTCCCCGTTCTGTGCAGGAAAGCGGCTGGACGGGAATTCCGGCTGGCTTGTTTACCGCGATCAAGGCATCGTCTTGGAACACGATGTCCGGCTGGACGGTGTCGTCCGGCCGGACCCGGTTGTCCTCGACTTCTAACAACCCTTCCGCGGAAACGACATCCCCCACGCGGAGTTTATACCCCTTGTTCCGGCAGGGAGTCCCGTTCACAGACACGTTTCCGGCCAGCACGGTGTCGCGGCAGAGCGCGCGCGAAGACGAAGGAAACCGTCCGGCAAGAAAAACGTCCAGCCGTTTCCCCGCGTCCCCTCCGTCAATCTGGAACGCCTCCGTTTTCATCCGCCCGAATTACTGCCCTAGCAGACTCCGCGTTTGCTCTCCTCGTAGAATTTCACGAGGTGTTGGATCTCCGGAAGCTGGTTGACTTCAAGCTTGATACGTTCAAGCGCCTGGGAACGGTTCAGCCCTTCGCGGTAGAGGATACGGAAGCACTCTTTCAGCGTGGAGCGGACTTCTGCGGAGAAACCGTGGCGCTGGAGGCCGACGATGTTCGGGCCGCGGATGTTGCAGGAGACCCCATCTCCTTCCGCAATCATGTACGGGGGGATGTCCTGCCGTACCGCCGTGCAGCCGCCGATCATCGAATAGTCGCCGATGCGGCTGAACTGATGGACGGCGGCGAGTCCGCCGATGATTGAGTAGTCGCCGACGGCAACCTCGCCGGCGAGCGTCGCCACGTTGGACATGATGACGTGGTTGCCGACGGTGCAGCCGTGCGCGATGTGGCAATACGCCATGATCAGACACCCGCTCCCGACGCGCGTCACTTCGCCCGGTTTCGTCCCGAGGTGTACGGTAGAGAATTCGCGCAGTACGGTCTCGTCGCCGACTTCGACGTAGGTGATGTCGCCTTCCTGGTACTTCAGGTCCTGTGTCTTCATGCCGACGCAGGCGAAGGGGAAGATCTGGCAGCGTTTGCCGATCGTCGTGTGTCCGCTGATGTAGGCGTGTGCCTGGACGACCGTGCCTTCGCCGATTTTCACGTCCGGCCCGATGATTGCGTAAGGACCGACCTCCACGTTATCGGCCAGCTGGGCCTTGGGATCGACAATCGCTGCGGGATGAATCGTTGCCATAAAGAAACTCCTTTTGGTTTGAGGTGGGTTACAGGTTTTTCGGGATCAGGTAACTGGCGAGCAGACCGCACAACGCGACCGGGATCCAGACGAGAAGGTAAGGCTGTAGCGCGGGGCGCTTGTCCAGCGAAAGGGCGAGAATGACGAACAGGTAGTAGACGAGGGCGACGGCGAGGCTGACCCCGATGCCGACGCTCGACTCTTTGCGTTGCGTCTTGATGCCGAGCGGGACGCCGATCAGCACAAAGCAGAACGCGGCCACGGCGTAGACCAGACGCACGTGGAACTCCGTCCTCGCCTGGCTCAGTCGCGTGCGCATCGCCTTCTTCGGCAAGTTCTCCGGGTTGGCGCGGATGTCCGCGATCTTCTCGCGCAGTTCCTGGAATTGGAGGTCTTTCAGCTTGCGCTTGACCTGCTTCACTTTCAGCGCGTTCGGGATGACGCGGTGATCTCTGTCTACGGTTGCGACGCCGGGACGCCCGATTTCCACCGGGTCGAGGCTCACTTTGTAGAGATCCAGCACCAGATCCGTCCCGTTGGTGGCGACCAGCGCCTTGCTCGCGCTGATGATTCGTGTGCCCTTCGGGTTGGAGTTGTCGAAAATCCGGAGGTCGTAAATCCAGTTTCCCTCCCTCTTCTCGAAATAGATTTTGACCTTCTCGAAATCGTCGTTGATCCGGCCGGGTTCGAGCAAGTCCAATCCGACGTCCACGCTGATGAACGATTTCAGGTTCTGCCGCATCTCGTGGCTGCGCGGGACGATTTCGTTGTTCACCCAGACGCAGAACACCGTACACGCAGCCCCGAAGAGAAGCGGCCAGCGGATAATCTGCAGCAGGTTCACGCCGCAGGCGCGCATCGCCGCGATCTCGCTGTCCACCGAGAGCCGGCTGAAGACCAGGAGCGCGCTGACCAGAAGCCCGACGGGAATCGTCAGGAAGAGCGTCCACGGGAAACTCACCAGGACGAACGTCCCGACCGCTTTCGCCGGCATCCCCTCGATCATCAATTCGACGATCTTGACAAGCAGCCCGATCGTCAACACGAAGGAGAGGATTAGCCAGGAAAGGAAGAAAGCCGTCAGGAAAGAACCAAAGACGTATCGTTCGAGCGTTTTCATCCGCGTCCGGTTAGTGCTTGAAGCTGCGCTGGCCGGTGAAAACCATCGCGACGCCCGCCTCGTTGCAGCAGTCGATCACGTCCCAGTCGCGGATCGCGCCGCCGGGCTGGACAATCGACGTGACACCCTCGCGGATACCGACCTCCGCGCCGTCGCGGAACGGGAAGAAGGCGTCGGAGACCATCGC
This sequence comes from Kiritimatiellia bacterium, assembly GCA_017962315.1. GTDB lineage: Bacteria > Verrucomicrobiota > Kiritimatiellia > RFP12 > UBA1067 > RGIG8368. The sequence goes on along the minus strand of JAGCVN010000006.1, from coordinate 32,455 downwards.
GCAGCCGGGAAGCCCGCCACGCTCGGCCTTCGCACGTTCGTCCATCTCCGCCTGGTACTTTTTGCCCTCGTCGCCGAACTTCAGCACGAGGTCGTTGTACGGCGTCTGCCACTTCTCCCAGGCATACCAGTCGGCGAGTTTCCGGTACGCTTTGTCGCGCGCGATCTCGGCGACCCCCACGCGGTCCTGCTCGCCCGTCCCGATGCCGACGGTCGCGCCGTCCTTGACGTACAGGACGGAATTGCTGGTAACACCCGCCTCGACCATCCAGCCGAATACGAGGTCTTCGTATTCCTTTTCCGTCGGGAGGCGTTTGATTTTGTGGACGGTTCCGTCCTTCTGCACGCACTCGGCAGGAAGAAACTGTTCCGCCTTGCGGGCGGTCGGGACGAACGACCACTGGGCGACCAGACCGCCGTCGATGAGAGACTTGAAATCGACGAACCGCGCCGTCTCGTAATCCGCGAGTCGGCGCATATTGTCGATCCGCATGACGCGCAGGTTCTTTTTCGCCGCGAACACGTCCATCACGCCCGGTGCGAATTCAGGGGCGACGACCACCTCCGCGTAGTTTTCGGCGATGAGCTTCGCCGTTTCGAGATCGACCTCGCGGTTCAACGCGATGCACCCGCCGAACGCCGCAAGGCGGTCTGCCTTGTTTGCACGGAAGTACGCCTCCGCGAGCGTGTCGCCCAGGGCGACGCCGCAGGGGTTGTTGTGCTTAATGATGATCGCGCAGGGGCGGTACATCAGGTAACGCAGAATGTTGAGCGCGTTGTCTGCGTCTGTCAGGTTGATCTTGCCGGGATGCTTGCCGGACTGCACCAGCTCCGCGTCGGAGGCGAGCGGCATACCGGGTTCGATCAGTCGGACATCGCCGAGCACGAGGTTCCCGTTGACGAGGCGGTAAAGCGCGGCCTCCTGCCCCGGGTTCTCGCCGTAACGGAGCCCTTTTGCGACACCGTCGATCACCCACGAAGCCTTTTCGTAAGCGAGCGTCTGCCGGTTGTCGCCGTCGATAAACGAGATTTCCATCCTCGGCGGAAAATGGTCATCCATGATGGTCTTGTAAGCTGCCTTCAGATCCACTGACATAACTGCATCCTTTCTTCGTCCCTGACGGACGCGCCCTATTAAACCACATTTCCCGCACTTTTTCTATACTGAATTTTCAGTTGGGTACGGCTTACTTTGGATTGCGCTAACTGAGTTAACCCGCCGCCCGTTCTTCGTGCGGGAATGTAGATGAGGGTAAGTTTCTGAAAACAACCTGAAAACAACGTCTGGTTCTTCCGCGCACAACCATGCTCGGTTATGAAAACGCCGCGCTGTTGCGCGGCGAAAGAAGGATGCTGTCGTTACAAGTTGTTTCGGTTGTCGCCAATCGAACTTATCGGCAAAGCGCATCAAACTACTCGCGTCCACTCTCGGGAGGCTTTCCGGCCGTCTCTTTCCAGATGAAGTCGATGAGGAGGTCGGCGTATTGCTGGACGGAGTCCTTGATACAGGATTCGACGGCCGCGTGGGCGCCTTCGCCGTCAACGGAGAAGATGGCGATCGGAAGACCGAGATGCGCGTAGTGTCGGGCGTCTGTTGCCGCATTCATTCGGTCCATGGCGACATCCGGCCACCGTTTTTTCATCTCGGCGAAGAGGGAACGGATCAACGGCGCACCGGGATCGCTCGTGAACGGCTTGGAGTCGCGCACGACTTCCACGTCGAGTCCGCTGGTCGCCTTCGCCAGGGCGAGGAGCTTGTCGGAGGCGTCGAACTCCACGTATCGGTACGAAAAGGTCATCCGGGCGGCATCCGGAATCTGGTTGCTGGCTTTCCCACCTTCAAGTTGCGTGGCGGAGAGAAAGTTGCACCAGTGGCTGCCGTCGTCCTGCGGCGGCGGCAGTGCGTCGAGCAGTTTGAGGTAGCCGCGCGCAAGTCTCGGAACCGGGTTGTCCAGTTCCCACGGCATGGAGGAGTGACCGCCGCGCCCTTTCGCGACGAGGTGGAAGACCAAGTGGCCTTTCTCTGCCGTGATCAGTCTCCGCTGTTGTCCGGCACCGTCGCCCACGAGGACGAAACGGCGAGGGAGGAAACCGGACTGAACGGCGTGACGTGCGGTGGAACCGCCGATTTCCTCGTCTGTCGCAAACACCGCGCCGACACTGGCTTTACCGGCGAGCGTAACAAGCGCGTCGAGGATCGCGGCGACATTGCCCTTGGTGTCCAATGCGCCGCGCGCGAAGATGCGCCCGTCGCGATATACGGGAGTGAACTGCGCGTCCGTCCCCGGTACGACGTCCAGGTGCGTGACCAGGACGAAGTCATGGACGTTTCCCGGCATCGTCGAAGCGTACAACACACGGCGTCCCTGCTGGGTTTCGAGCATCGTGCAGAAGACGCCGCGTCCTTTCAGGTAGTTTGCCGTCGTTTCGCAGGCACGGTTGCAGGCCGGGATGTCGGCGGAAACGGAACGCATACGCAATAGCGTGTCGAGGAACGCGAAATCGACGGCGGCAGCCGCACGGAAAACCGCAAGGAAGAGAACGGCCGGAAGCCAGTTCGTTCGCATGGTCATCTCCGTGGCCGGCGTTACTTCTTCTGTTGCTGACGTTCGTCGTTGTGGAGCTTGATGATCTTCGCGGCAGTCCTGCCGACCTCTTCGGCGGTCTTGCCGCGCTCTTTTGCGATGGCCTCGAAGCTCTGTTTCCGATCGGCGTTTTCGTCATTGACAAGCTGTACATCCGCCGCGTTGGACGTGTCCTTCAGTTCCAGGTAGCCGGTTTCGCATTCGACGGCCTTCCCGCTGTCCACGAGTGCCTCGATTTGCGGACGGCGCGCACGGCTGCGGCTCTTGGCGTCGTTTAGGTAGTTCTCGACGTCCTGTTTGACTTTCAGGTTGATGTCCATCGTGATGTGGATCGGCTTGATCTCGTGTTCCGTTTTGACCGAGAGACACCCCTCCGTGCAAATCAGCGCGACAAGCGCGGCGACAGACCCGACAACAAGTTTCGTGTTACCCATTTGACAATCTCCTTTTCAACGTGACGGGAAGTAGCATAACGGTTCATCTTGCAAAACGCAAGGTTGAACTGACACGAACTTGCCTGTAAGTTCGATTGGTGACAACCGAAACAACTTGTAAAGACAACATCCTTCTTTCGCCGCGCAACCGCGCGGCGTTTTCATAACCGCGCATGGTTGTGCGCGGAAGAAGCAAACGTTGTTTTGAGTTGTCCATGTTGTTTTCAGGAACTTACCCTCATCTACATTCCCGCACGTGGCGCGGGTGGCGGGCTTACCGCTTTTTCAGGCGGCCTTCGACATCGAGGAGTTTTTGCGCGGCCTCCTTGTGGCGCTTGTCGTCCCTGTCCGGGATGAGTTCGCAGAGGACGCGGAGTTCGCGTACGGCGGCCGGCCATTCCTGTAGGTTGATGGCTCTGTCGGCGAGGAAACGCTGCTCCTTGTAGCGCTTGTCCAGCTCCTGCTCGGCGGTCTCGAAACCTTCGATGATCTCGACGTAGAAATCCGGTTTCGGGTTTACGGTGTCCAGGTAGAAGATGGCGTCGCGATAGGAACGGATGGATTCCGAAAGGTTGCCGTAGTTGACATCGCGTTCGGCGTATTTCTTCGCGCCGATCCGCTGCGCCTCTTTGGCGAGTTCGGTCAGTTTGTCGGACGAGAACTGGATTGCCCAGATGCCCAGTTCGTTCTTGCTGAACGTTTCGAGCTTTTCCCGGAGCGTCCGGAACGCCGGCGGCTCCTCCTTCTCCGCCACGGTGCAGAGGTGCGCCTTCGGACCGAGCGAGGCGAAGAGCGAATACGAGTTCATCGTGCCGGGTTTCGCGAATCCCGTATAGGCTTTCTCCAGACTGAAGAATCCGCTGGAGGCGACTTCCTGCGTGAGTTCTGCAAGCTGGGCGTCGCCCAGCTTCTTCTCCTTCCGGATGTTTCGGTTCTTTTCGCGCAGGTCGTCAATCTTCACGCTCAGCATATGGTCAGCCGAAAGGCACAGCTCGTAGCGGAAGACGCCGTTGGTGTCGGCCTCTACCTTCTCATACCGGATCTGGAGCGTCTTCGGTACTTCGGGGGTGCGCTGTACCGGCTTGACGTCTCTTTCATCCTTGCGGCCGAGAATGTAGGTGGCACCTGCGATCAGGATGAGGATTGCGACGACGGACCAGAGCAGCGGCCGCAGCGTTCCTTTTTTCGGTGCCGCGGTTTCGTGGGAACCGTTGCCGAAACCGAGATCGATTTCGCCGTCTTCGGGCGCTACCGCCTCGTCTTTTTTCGCGGCGGCGTCGGAGACAAGGAAAGTGTTCGAGCCGACGGAGAGGAGGTCGCGATCGGAGAGTCTGCGTTCTTCAACCGCTTCGCCGTTCACGAAGGTTTGGTTCGCGCTCGCGAGGTCGATCACCCACAGTTCGCCGTCTCGGAGTTCAAGGCAACAGTGGCTGCGCGACAATTCCAAATCGGGGATGGCGATGTCGCTTTGGGATGAACGTCCGAGTTTCAGGGATCGGTCGATGGTGAACGACTGCCCCTTGACGGGGCCTTCCGTTGCTATCAGCGTGTAGGCGTGTGTGTCCATGTCGGCTGTCAGAAGAGGTTGTTCAGGGTTTGCTTCAAAATCGGTCCGAGGAGGATGATAAAGACGGCGGGGAAGATGAACAGCATCAACGGCCCGAGCATCTTCACCGGCGCCTCGTTGGCGAGTTTCTCCGCACGGTCAAATCGTTTGGATCGGATCTGGTCTGCCTGGATCCGAAGGATGGAACCGATACTGACGCCTAGTTCGTCCGCCTGGATGAGGGCGTTGCAGACGGAACGGAGGTCTGCCAGACCGACACGGTTCGCCAGGTTGCGGAGGGCGACGCGGCGGGGCGTCCCGACTTGGATCTCGCGGGTCATGCGGATGAGTTCTTCGTTGAGCGGATCCAGCTTGCGGCGTTCGCAGTTCCGTTGCAGGGCACTCATGAAGTCCATGCCCGCTTCGACGGAGAGCGTCAGCAGGTCCAGCACGAACGGCAGCGAGCGCTGGATGGAACGGTGGCGTGCCTTCAAAGAGTTGCGTAGCCAGGCTACGGGGTAAAAGTAGAAAAAGACAAATCCAAGGACGAGGAAGGTCAGATCGTTGTTCGCCAGCATGGACTCGGGAAGGAACGTCGTGAGCAGCCTTGCAACCAGGAAACAGAGACACCCGCCCGTCAGCGGGGAGATGAACTTGAGGGCGAGGAATTCGCGTCCATTCAGCAATCCTTCGAACCCTGCGGCGATCAGCTGGGCGTCCGTGAGCGTGCGGGCCTTTGCGAAGGAGGGACCGGAGACCACGGTGTCGAGGTTCGGCGCGAACGGCAGCAGGAGGCGGAAGAGAAGGGGGATACGGCGTTCCTGGCGGCGACCGTCGGCCAGCGTCACGTAGGTGATCTGACGGGCGATGTTGAGTACGTACCAGGCAAGCGCGGCGCATGAGAGCGCCCACGCCGCCATCGCCAGAATTTTCGTCATGTCCGTCATCACGGTCTCATTCCCCTGCTAGAAACGCCCGCTAGCGGTCTTTCACGCCGACTTGCCGACCCATTGCGTCGCGGTAGATGACGCGACCGTTGTTCTGCCGCTCGGCGGTCCCGATCTGGCGTCCCATGGAGTCGCGATAGATGGTACGTTTCCCGTTCTGTTCCGCGGTGCCGATCTGGCGTCCCATCGCGTCGCGGAAGGTGGTGCGGTTCCCGTTCACCTGGGCGGTGCCTTTCTGGCGCCCCCGTTCGTCGCGGAAGGTGGTACGGTTCCCGTTCTGTTCCGCGGTACCGGTCTGCCGGCCTAGCGCGTCGCGGTAGACGGTCTTGCCGTTGCGCTGTTCGGCCGTCCCTTGCTGGCGCCCCATGGAATCGCGATAGACGCTTTTCCCGTTTGGCGCGGGGGAATCATGCAAAAAAAGTTCGATTTGCGCCGATGCGGCGAAAGCCGCCAGCATAACCAGCAGGATACCCAGTTTCTTCATTTCGCGTCTCCTTCAGTCCATTGAACGTCAGGCGGAAACCCCGTTCGATTCCCGCTCTTCAACATACACATTCGGTAGTATACACCCTTTTTTCCAGAGTTTCAATGGAAAGATGAAACTCGCTGTATCCCGAGATGCACCCCTCCATACGCCCCGTTACCATCCACTGCCGGTCCGAGGTGGGGATCGCCCGCCGCCCCGCCGCGCAACATCATTCCCCTTGCCCCCGGCTTTGTCCTGTGCTAGGCTTATCGTCCGTGACGGGGATTGCCCGGCGCACATGGGAAGGGCAACGTGGACGTTGCCCCTCCCTCCATCCTCGCCGCATTCCGTCGCGAAGCGCCCAAACAAGGAGACAAGATGAAAAAGTTGACCGTGTCCGTCTGTGTGTTTACCGCATTTCTCGCAATGGCCGAAAAGGAACAGTTGCCGAATCGCCTCTTTCCGGAGACCGATCAGCAGAAAGCCGAACGGCTCGCCTGGTGGCGGCATGACCGGTTCGGCATGTTCATCCACTTCGGCATGTACGCTGTCGCCGGGCGGCACGAATGGGTGAAAAGCCGCGAGGGCATTCCTGACGAGGTGTATGACGCAAAGTACTTTCCCCGCTTCAACCCCGATCTGTACGATGCGCGGCAGTGGGCGCGGACAGCCAAGGCCGCCGGCATGAGGTACGCCGTCCTCACCGCGAAACACCACGAGGGGTTCTGTATGTGGGATACCGCCACGACCGATTACAAGATCACGAAGACCGCGTTCAAACGCGATGTCGTCCGGGAGTTTCTCGATGCCTTCCGCGCCGAAGGCTTGAAAGTCGGCCTCTACTTCTCCGTCATCGACTGGCACCACCCCGACTACACGATTGACCGTCCGCACCCGAAGTTCCGCCAGATCAGCGGCAACAAAAAACAGGCACTCGAAAAACTGAACGCGGGGCGCGACATGAACCGTTACCGCGCCTATATGTTCGCACAGGTGAAGGAGTTGCTGACCAACTACGGCAAGCTCGACATCCTCTGGTTCGACTTCACGCCGAAGGGCGAATTCGGGAAGTCATGGCGCGACTGGAACGCCGTGGAACTGTTGAAGATGACCAAACAGTACCAGCCGCACGTGATCATCGACAACCGTCTCGACCTCATGGACACGGACGACGGCTGGGACTTCGTGACGCCGGAGCAGTTCAAGGTGCAGGACTGGCCGACGGTGCGCGGCAAGCGCGTCCCGTGGGAGACCTGCCAGACCTTCTCCGGGAGCTGGGGCTATTACCGCGACGAGACGACGTGGAAAAGTGTGCCGCAACTCATCGAACTTCTCTCGGAAACGGTTTCGCACGGGGGAAATCTCATCCTGAACGTGGGCCCCACGGCGAGGGGCGAGTTCGACGGACGCGCCACGGAACGCCTTGCCGGGCTTGCGAAATGGATGCATGTCAATGCCCGTTCCATCTACGGGTGTACCGAGGCGCCGAAAGGGTTCAAGGCGCCCAACGGATCCGTACTCACCTACAACCCCGAGACGAAGTGCCTGTACATCCATCTGTTCGACTACCCGATGGGATTCCTTCCATTGGAGTTCTTTGACCGCGTGGAGTACGCGCAGTTTCTACACGACGGTTCCGAACTCCAGTTCAAAGGCCCGTCCAGCCACCATCCGCAGACGGGTGAAGTCAAACCGGTTTCGGGATTGCGTCTGCCGATCCTCAAGCCGGATGTCGCCGTCCCGGTGGTCGAGTGCTTCCTGAAGAAATAAGTAATTTGCGCCGGGCGTGCGGCCCGTACAAAAAAGGAGGTGCGAATGGAGAAACAAGGTCGAGGTAAAAAAGTGGCCATTGCCGGATTCGGCTTCATGGGACGGATGCATTACGGCATCTGGAAGAAATTGCGTGGGGCGCGTGTCGTCGCCGTCTGCGACGCCAACCTTGCGCAGTTCACGGCGAAGGTGAAGGGAAACCTCGCGGGCGCGGATGAATCGGCGTTGCCGCCTTCCATCCGTCTGTACGCCGACTTTGACGAAATGTTGGCGACGGAACCGCTTGACATCGTGGACATCACGCTCCCGACGCCGCTCCACCGCCCGATGGCGGAGCGCGCGCTGGCTGCGGGTTGTGATGTCCTCTGCGAAAAGCCGATGGCGTTGAACGCGAAAGAGGCGGACCGTATGGTCGCCGCCGCGAGTCAAGCTGGCCGCAAGCTTATGATCGCGCAGTGCATCCGGTTCTGGCCGGAGTACCTCGTGCTGGAAACCTACATCGCTTCCGGGAAATACGGGAAAGTTGTCGCGGCCGACTTCTCCCGTTTCTCGCCCGCCCCCGGTTGGAACAATGGCGGCACCTCTTGGTTTCTCGACGAGTCGAAGTCCGGCGGTGTCGCGCTAGATCTCCATCTGCACGACGCGGACGAGATTCACCATCTGTTCGGGATGCCGTCCTCGGTTTCTTCCGTCTCGCACGTCAACCCCGGCGGATGGACGGATTTCATCACGACCGCCTACGCCTATCCGGGCATGGTGGTCACTTCTTCGTCCAGCTGGGCGATGACGCCGTCGTTCGTCTGGGAGTCCGGTTTCCGCGTCGTTTTCGAGAACGCGGTTGTCGTCGCCTCGTCCCGCGCCGATAAACCGTTGACCGTCTATCCGGCGGACGGGAAGCCCTTCTTCCCGAAACTCCCCAAGGCGACGGGTTACGAAACGGAAATCCGTACGTTCCTCGACTGGGTGCGCGGGAAACCGGGGGGGCGTCCCGTCACGGGTGGATCTGCGAGGAATTCCGTCGCCATTGTGGATGCCGAACGCAAGAGCGCGGCGAGCGGGCGTCCGGTTCGCCCTGTTCCCCGTTCGTGTAACTAAAAGAATAGTGCCATGAAACGATCCATCTCGTTACGTATCCTAATCGCTGCGACTTTCGCCGCCGTATCCGTCCCTGCGCCTGCCGAGGACAAGGGAAAACTCCCGGCTCAGTATGCCGACGTCGCGCATGCGTTTACTGACCTGCTGGCGCTCCAGCACGTCTCGAAGCGTGCGTTTGACGACACCCTGTCTGAAAAAGCGTGGGAACGGCTTCTCGACGAGTACGACGAGGAACATGTGTTTTTCCTTCAAGAGGACATTCAGCGTTTCGAGCCGATGCGCCGGAAGTTTGACGATGCCATACGGGAGTATGACCTTTCGTCCGTGTCGGACATGGAACGGGTGTATCGGAAACGTGTCGGCGAGTGCGTGGTGTTGGCCACGAACCTGCTCTTGCGGATCGCAGCGGATCCTGACGCGGATGCCGGGTTGCGATCGAAACACGGGGGCGATTATTGTTACCGGGGAGAAGACCTTCGTTGGCCGGAATCGCCGGAGTCGCGCCTGAAACGCTGGGAGGACAAACTCCGGGGGGAAATGATAGACCGATTGGTCGCATCCGAACTCGACGGGGAAGGGAAAGGGTGGAACGTCACCGTCGCAGGAATCGCACATGAACTCGCCGAAGAGTATCAGGGGTATCTGGACGCACTTGAGAAACCGGACGACGAGGGCGTTTTTCAGCAGTTCCTTTCTGCGGTCGGGAATGCGTACGATCCGCACACGGACTACCTCAACCCCGCGCGAAAACGGATGTTCGAGGCCATGATGTCGCTCTCGCTATGCGGAATCGGTATCTCCATCGATTCGCGTAAACGGGGTGTCGTGATCCGCACTATCCAAGCGAATGGGCCGGCCGGCCGGGACGGCCGTTTGAAACCTGGCGACCGGATCGTGGGCGTGGGGGAAAAGGCGGACGCCGTTGAAAGCGTGCGCGGCCTTTCCGTCGAGCAAGTGCTCCGCAAGGTCGCGGGGAAGGAAGGTACGAAGGTTGTGCTGGAGGTTGTCGCCGCTTCGGGCGACCGGAAGCCGTTCCGGATCGAGCTTGTGCGGGAGACCATCAAGCTGGATGACGAAGCCGCGAAAAGCCGCGTCGAAACGGTCTCTCTCGGCGGAAAATCCTACAAGCTGGGGTATCTGAAACTCTCCTCTTTCTACGGCAATCTGGATATGCAGAAGGTACTGGCCGCCGATCTTTCGGGAGGCCGGAGCGCGACGGCGGATGTCGCGGCGGAACTGAAAACATTAGGCAAGGCGGGCGTCCAGGGGCTGGTTTTCGATCTGCGCGGAAACGGCGGCGGACGGTTGGACGAGGCGTTGACGGTCGCCTCGTTGTTCGTCGGAAGCGGACCGGTCGCCCAGGTTCCGATGTTCGGTTATGTCCAGACCATGCCGGCCTTGCGGGCGGATGAAGGCGGCGGGATTTTCCGGAAGCCGCTGGTCGTGCTGATCGACCGGAAAAGCGCGAGCGCGTCGGAACTGGTCGCCGGCCTGTTGAAGGACAGGGGACGCGCCGTCGTGGCGGGCGACAAACAGACACACGGGAAGGGGTCGATGCAGATTGTCCTGCCGCTGGGGATGGAGAGCGGAGAGGCCCATGTCACGCAAGGTTTCTTCTACCGCATCACGGGCGCCTCCACGCAGGTCAAAGGCGTTACATCGGATATCCTCCTGCCTTCCCCCTTCAACGAGATCCGGCAGATGGGCGAGGGACAGATGCCCAACGCGCTCGCTTGGACGAGCGTCCCGCCTGCGAAACACAGGCAGGACTGGGACATGCCGTGCCATGTGCCGGAACTGGAGCGGCGCTCCGCCGCACGGCGTAGCGCAAACGCCGGTTTCTGGAAACATCTGGAGCGCGTCAGGCACGTGGGCGCGGCGTTCAACCGCACGACCCTTCCGCTCGACTACGCGACCGCCAAGGAACAGAAGCGCCGCGACCGCCGGTTCAAGGTCGATATGATCGACCGGAGTGGCGTGCCTTATGGGTTTGAGTCAGACGTGGACGTTCGCGGGAAGGATGGAATGCCGGTGCGTGGGAAAGACGTGGTGCTGGACGAGTCCCTCAACATCCTCTCCGACCTGGTCGAACTGACCGGCGGCGCCGAGATGCCGCCTCGGAAGAAAAAGAAGTAAATTCGCCCTCTTGGGGAATGCCCGAAAAATCCCCATTGTAAAGGAGGGCGGGGACTGGTAGAATACGTAGACGTTTATGAGGATGTCGCCGGGATGCCGCTGCGTGTGCGGCGGGATGCGGATAAAACCGGCGACGACGGAAACAACGCAACGGTGAGGGAGAGAATCATGTCGGCTGTCTATCGCGTCACAGATAAAAAATGCGCCACCTGCCGGTGGTGGAACGGTGAACGTGGAATCGAGTTCCGCGCCAATCAGCCTTACTATGTGAAGGTCGGTAATCCCAATTCGACGTGTTCGGCTCGGGGGAACGGGGCCGCGTCCGCGGCAACCGTCTGCCCCCGGTGGACGCGGTGGGAGAAACTTTGATCGGGAGAGGATGACATGGGAATTTTCGGCAAGTTTGCAGAGGATTTTCTCTGCGGGGCGACATTCGGCCTTTCAAATAAACTCGGAATCACGGAGAGCGGACATGACGATGAAAACGGAGAAGCGCAATCGGTGTATTCTGTGTATATGGGGGCGGACGGTATCTACCTGACGGCATCGCAACTTCAAATTCCCTGGAGTGACATCGCCGCCGTTTCAAATCTGTCGAACGGATTGCAGACGTTTACGTTCCGGGGAGGGCTGTTGATCTTCACCGGCAGTTTCTGCGACACGACGGGCGGGACTTTGGATTTTACAGGACTGTGCGGGTATACGGGAAAGACGGCGGATCAGTTGGTGTCGGAGGAGGACGAGAATCTGGTCGCGATGATTGACGATCTGCGGTGGACCAGTCAGTTGGCGAATACGCTCCGTGACAAGGACGAGAATCTGTTGATTGATGAAGACAACCTCTTCCAGTTGTACAGCATGATGTTGTTCTATCTTCAGATGGCGGAATCGTCGGAAATCATCCAGGCTTCAGATACGAAAAAGTGCCGCAATGCCATCGAGTACTTCAGGAAGTGCTTGGAGGTGCAGTTCTCGCGCATAGATGAGAATGACGCGATTGTGAAAGACACCATAGAGATTGGGTTGTTCGCGTTGTCCGGCATCACGGTCCACGGGGTTTATGAACAGAAGAAACGGTATGAGGAGTTGAGTGCGGCGATGAAATACGCCGAGACGCCCGCGCTCGGTAAAGATGCCGTCCTTTCCGTGTTGACCGGTTTTGAGGGTGAAGAGAGCATACTCGGTTCCGACGAATGGGCAACGGAAAGACGGACGCTGGTCTGCACGGACAGGCCCCTTTCCCTTCCTTCGTTTTCCAAGCGGAACCGGATTTCGGGGTCGATGATCATGGACGCGGCGGATCTTGTGGACTACAACGCGGCTGTCGCGCCCGAATACCAGCTTGTCTTTCAGCCGGGCCATCCGCAGAACGGGTGTACATACGTGCAGCACCCGTTCCGAAAGAACGTCTACTACGAGGTCAACTCCTACCACGATTCGATACGAGAAAGAAAGCAGAACGAACTGTTGCGTATCCTGGAGTCGCTCGGCGCCTATTCCGCCAAGGTCGAAGTGCGCCACGAGGATCAGGAATCCTTCGGGAACGGTAACGAGGCCAACACGACGATAGGCGGTTCGTACGGCGTGTTCAGCGGTTCGGTGGGCCGCAAGACGGGTGGGGAACGGCAAACCACATCCTCCTCGATACAAAATGCATCCAAGCATTGGACGTTCAACCCGCCGGAAAAACCAAGCCTTCCGGGCGACCTCGTGTTCTATCCGTCGGAGGAGACCTGGCAGCAGCTGGCGAAGTCCGTGTTGCGGGGCGGCCTGAAACAGGCGGTGGTCGATCTCGAATACAAAACCGAATACGGTGTTACGGAGAAATACCTTTCGGATGTTTCCACTTCGGTAAAGTTCTTGATCCCGTCCTTCGACATGAACCTCAGCCGTAACTTCACGTCGGACCTTCATCGGCTGACGACGACCCAGTGGCACTATGAAGTCGTCTTTGAAAACGAAGACGGGGAACGGGCCGGACGGAAAGCCGTCGAGGCGCCCGCGAGTGTGCCCCCCGCCGTCGTACCCGCGTCGGAGCCTTCGCCCGTGGCCGATACAGCCAAGGTCGAGGCACTGTTCCTCAAGCGGGCGAAACGGTACGCACAGAGTGAAGGGCGCATCGATGCCGAACAACGTGCCGATTTGGAAGCGTTCGCCCAGAAGTACGGGATTGATGAATTCCGTATGGAGGAATTGATCGAGGAAGCGTTTTAGCGTTGCGCCAAGGAAATGCGCGATGCACATTGTAAAGTTCGCCATCGTGTACCCTCTGCGCATCGCAGCGGGGGACATCTGACGGGCAAAGGGAAGGGAAAAGTCATGGAAGGAAACTTCACGAAGAAGACCGGACGATGCGCGCTTGTATGCCTCGCGTTTGCGGTGGCTGCGCCGGCCGGCGCCGTTACGAGTCATCGAATCGCCGCTTCCCGGCCGGCGGGCGACAACATCGCGGGCTGGGAACAGCAGTCCTATCCGATCGGGAACGGATGGTTCGGGGTGAATGTATTCGGCGGCGTTCCGTGCGAACGTCTCCAGGTCACCGAGAACACATTCCTTACCCGGCGTAACCTCACGAACGCGCTCGACATCCGGATGCGTTTTCAGGGTGCGGAACAGGCGATGGCAAACGCGACGGACTATCTCCGTTCGCTCGATCTGGAGGACGGGGTGTCAAAAGTCGCCTACAGAATCGGCGATGTCGCCTATTCCCGCGAAATGTTCACCTCCTATCCCGACCGTGTCCTCGCCGTGCGTTTCACGGCATCGAAGAAGGGGGCGCTCTCGTTCGACCTCGCGCCGGAAATTCCTTTCCTCCGTCCATTCGGGAAAGATGCTGCGGCTGAAAGGGGACGTGCCGGGCGTGTCGCGGCGAACGGGACGGAGATCGAGGTCATCCAGCACCTCCAGTATTACGACGTGAAGTTCTACGGACTGATCAAACTCCTCACCGACGGTTCGGTGGCGGACAAGGGCGGATCGCTCGAGGTGCGCGGCGCGACGGAGGCGACCGTTTTCTTCTCCTGCGGCACGAACTACCGCCTTGCCCCCGAACGCTTTGTCATGGATGGTCGCTGCCATTCCGCGAAGCCCGAAATCGACAGACCGGACCCTGAAGTCGCGAAAACCGTCCGCGCCCGCGTGCAAAGCGCCGTCGCCAAGGGATTCGACCAGGTGAAAAAGGCGCACGTCGCCGATTTTTCAGGGATGATGAACCGCGTCGTCGTGAATCTACCGGGCGCGGAGAAAGATGCGGGCGCGGAGACGACCGCACTGCTTTCGGGTTTGAAAAAAGAGGGCAGGGGGAGTGCCTACCTCGAAGAGACGTTCTTCCAGTACGGGCGCTATCTGCTCGTCTCCTCCTCGCGCCCCGGCACACTGCCGGCGAATCTCCAGGGCGTGTGGACGGGGCATGACAAGTCGCCCTGGGGGTCCGGCTACTGGCACAACATCAACGTGCAGATGAACTACTGGCCGGCGTTTATCACAAACCTCGCCGAGTGTTTCGAGCCTTATGCGGAATTCAACGAGGCGTTCCGCCCTGTGACGCGGCCGTTTGTCGAAAGCTACCTCAAAAACCACAAACTCGGCTCGATGCCGTCCAAAGAAGCGTCGCCCGACATCTGGTGCGTCGGAACCGCCGTTTACCCCTACACGGCGGGGCACGGGCCGGGCGGGCACTCCGGGCCGGGGACGGGTGGTCTCACCACCAAGCTTTTCGTGGACTGGTGGGACTACACCCGGAACGAAGCGGCCCTGCGCCGTTTTGTATGGCCGGTAGTACACGGCATGGCGGACTTCCTCTGCCGTTGCGTGACGGAAAAAGACGGCAAATGGCTTTCCGCGTTTTCCGCCTCGCCCGAACAGTACGACTACCGGGCGAAGGTCGAGAAGGGGAAACGCCGCCCGTACTACCACACCGTCGGTTGTGCGTTCGACCAGCAGATGATCTGGGAGAACAACAACGACCTGCTCCGACTCGCGGAGGTCCTCGGCACCAACGACGCCGTCGTCGCCCGCGTCAAGACGCAGATCGACCGGTACGACCCCGTCCAGATCGGCGAATCCGGTCAGATCAAGGAATTCCGCGAAGAGAAGAAATACGGCGAAATCGGGCAGTACCACCACCGGCACATTTCGCATCTCGTCGGACTCTATCCCGGCACGCTCATCAACGCGAACCATCCCGACTGGATGGCGGCCGCTAAATGTGCGCTCGACCTGCGCGGCGACAAATCCACCGGCTGGGCGCTCGCACACCGCATGAATTGCCGCGCCCGTCTCGGCGACGGCGACCACGCGTTAAAACTCCTCCGCGTCATGCTGGCGGAACGTACGTTTAGCAACCTCTGGGACGCCCACCCGCCCTACCAGATTGACGGAAATTTCGGTGCTACGAGCGCGGTGGCGGAGATGCTGCTCCAGAGCCAGGCGGGATATGTCGATCTTCTTCCCGCCCTCCCAAAGGAATGGGCGGGGCGCGGTTCGTTCAAAGGACTTTGCGCGCGCGGGGCACTCGTCGTCGATTGCGAATGGAAAGCCGGAAAGCCTGTCTCCGTCAAGGTCTACGCGCCGAAGGGGATCAAGCCCGATATCCGTTTTGCCGGTAAGCCCGTGCCGTTCACGCTGGCGGCCAAATAATGGGCCGGAAAGGAAACGGCATGGGTGATGGGCCAAAGAAGGTTGTGCTGGTGGCGGCAATGGGGATGTCCCCCGCCGTTTTGACAGAAACCGTCTGGGCGCTTGCCCACCGCGAAAACCCGACCGTTCCGGACGAGATCGCGGTTCTTACGACCTCGTCCGGCAGAAATGGGCTGAAGGCCGTCCTGATGGAGGGGATGCCCTGTGTGTGGGAACGGCTCAAGGACGCGTTGCGGCGGGAGGGAATCGCCCACGACGGGAAACTCGTGTTCGGTGAAACCTCAATCCGCGTCATCCCCGATGCCGACGGGAACGAGACGGACGATCTGCGGACGGGTGAGGACAACCTGCTGGCCGCGAATTTCATGCTCGGCGAACTGCGCAAGTACACGGAATCCTCCGACACGGTGGTGCTGGCTTCCATCGCCGGCGGACGGAAGACGATGAGCGCGTTGCTGTTCTCGTGCATGACGCTGCTCGGGCGTGAAGACGACAAGGTGTACCACGTCCTCATCCCGCCGGAATATGAGTGCGGAATGGAACCGCCCTTCTTCTTCCCGCAAAAGGGCGTGACGCACCAGATACTATCGCGTGGGCAGCCGACGGGAAAGAAAGTGCCGGGAACGGAAATCGGGATCGAGTTGTTTGAAGTGCCGTTCGTCCGCATGCGCGGTTGGTATCAGGAGAAATTCAAGACCATCCCTCCAAGCTACCGGACGCTGATTTCGCGTATGCGGATGGTCGCGCCGTCCGCAACGGTTTATCCGGAAATCGAGATCGACGCCTGGAACGGACGGGTGAAAGTTGACGGCCGGGATGTTCCCCTGAGCAAGACCTGCTTTGCGGCACTGCTCCTGTTGGCGGACGGTTGTCCTGCGAAGAACCTTCACGCGAAACTGCTTGCGTTGCATTCCGCGAAAGGCGCGGCGGCTTGCGACTGGCTTGCGACCTTTCAAGAGAGCGAGCGGTTCAACGAACACAGTCCCGTCGATGCGGTGTATAAAACGATGTCGGAGCTGCGGATGAAATTGAAGGCCATCGGTTTTTCCTCCGTGGAATCGCTCGTCCCGAAACGCGGGCAGTCCGTCACCTTCCCGCCTGCCCGCGTCAAATGGTGCAATCGCGGGAAACTTGCGGATATCTGCGGATGTCTACGTTCCGGCTTTGAACAGGAAGGTTGTGATAAAGTGGGCGTCGATGAAAGCGAACAAAACAGAACAGCGGGTCTTGATAGGAAACGTCTTCCCGTTTAGCCTGGTCCGGTGCAAACGGCTGATCGTGGAAAGCGAGGCGATTTCGACACTCCGGGCGGTTCTTGCAGGCGGGGCCGGGGTGGCGTCGTTCTGGGGACACGAGAACACGCGCGCGGCGGCGGAAGCCGTGCTGGGCGTCTCGCTCGCCCCGCGCACGGAACGTCCCGCGCTTACGCTCTCGCCCGGAAAGTGTCCGATGCTGGACGGCGAGGTTTTCGATGTCTGCTGGCTGCTTTCCCCGGACTACCCCGAAGGTTTTCGTCCCGCCATCGGCGAGGAAGTCTCCCCGGACCAGATCGCGGGCTGGCACGTCCTGAAACTGACTTGGCAATGAGAAAGGAAAACTGATGAGTGATTTGAATTACTGGAAACGAAAAATGGCGGCTTTTTTGCATGACCCGCCGGAAAAGGCATTGGATATCGTAGGGCACGAAGGAGCGGCATCCCGGTATCAGGCAACTGCAGGACTGATTGACGAAGAACAACGCAAGGCACTTGCCGTGTCGGTAAAATGTTGTGACATTTTTGATGCCGCCGCCGAACGGTTCGGATTCCCGAAAGGCGAATGCGCGCATAATTTCGTCGCGGAGCCGCTGTTTATCCATCCGCTTTCGTGCAAGCCGTATCCGCTTTTCCCGAAGCCTCTCGACGAAAGCGCGAAAAAACGGTTCGCGGATCGTGTACAGGCGACACTTCCGGTGTCAGACACGGAAATGGATGACCGTGTGCGTTTCTTTATCATGTGGCGAAGGTGGCAGGAAAATGTCGTTACCGGTAACGACGGAATTCCTGCACTCGCCTTTTTCCCCGCCGATTCCCGTATCCCCGACCATTCAATCTGGTCGCACATATCGATGGCTTCAGCATTAGTGGATTGCGTCTCCGGAGACCGGGGAACGATGGATATGATTCTTTTTCAGTTCGGCCCCGTGCAAGATTTTATTGCACAGGCACGTTCTACTCGCGACCTCTGGTCTGGGTCGTACCTCCTTTCCTGGCTCTCCGCCCATGCGATGAAGGCTGTGACGGATGAGGTCGGTCCCGATGCGGTAGTCTTTCCAAGCCTGTGCGGAAACGGGATTTTCGATGTGCTTCACCGCGAAACGGTTTATGCGCAGAAGTGGAAGAGCGGAGACGGAAAATTCGAGACTACGTGGAAACGGTTGCAAGACGAGAAGGACAAGAAGCTGGTGGACTGGCTGTTGAACCCGACTTTGCCGAACCGGTTCTTTGCGATCGTCCCTAAGGGGAAAGGTGAGGAACTTGCGGGGAAAGCGGCAGATGCCTTGAGACGCGAGCTGAACGCGATCGCCGAAAGCGTCTGGGCATGGATCGAACCGAAGGCGGATGACGGGGAGAGAAGCCGGTCAGATATCGTAAACTGGAAGAGGCGCTTCTTCGCGCAAGTCGCCGCTTTCCCGCAGATTAGCTGGGCAGTCCAGTCTTGGCTTCGTCCCGAGGAAATCAGGAAAGAGGCTGAGAATGTCGCGCCCGAAACCGTCGAGCGGATTGATGCGCTGATCGCGCTTGCCGAAAGCGACAAGATCGGTCACGACAGCCGTTACTATGATGAGAACGGGAAATTGAAAAATGAAGGTATTTGGTGGAGTGCGCATTACCAGCTGTTGTCCGCCAAACTCGCCGCCCGGAGGAATTCGCGTGACTTCGCGCAATGGAATCCGATTGGAGGTGCGGCGGTAAAGGATTCTCTTTCCGGAAAGGAGGAGTGTATCGGCGACGAGCGGTTTTGGAAAGACTTGACGGAAGCGGAAAACACGAAAGGACTCTTCTCTGTCAAAACTCATCGATACGGTGCGATGAATCTGATCAAGCGATTGTGGTGTGCTCCGGATGGATCTGGATATCTTCAGAAATGTCTCGAACTTCCAGATGGTAGTTTTAATGAAGCGATGGGGTTCGGCAATACCCAGGATATAGCGAAAGGTGGAGATGGCAAGTATGTTGCCGTGCTGGCACTGGATGGCGACCAAATGGGTAAATGGATTTCGGGAGAAATGCTTGTGCCGATGATGGAACATCTTGCGCCCAAGGCGAAAGAGTACCTGGCGGACAAGTTGGATGGTTGCAAGCGTCTTCTCACACCGTCCTACCACCTTCAATTCAGCGAGGCGTTGTCCGCCTATTCCATCAACAAACCGCGTGAGATCGTGGCGAAGTATAAGGGAACGTTGGTGTATTCGGGGGGCGATGATGTATTGGCACTGGTTCCTTCCACTGCGGCAATCGCTTGTGCGGAAGAACTTCGAAATGCGTTTCGACTCGACTATGAAGCTGGGAATCTCTATCCGGGTTCAAAATGCGATATGTCTTGCGGAATGGCGATCGGTCACTGTAAGGCACCGTTGCAAATGCTAGTGAAGGAGGCGCAACGGATGGAGAGTGTCGCCAAGAACCAGTATGGGCGTGGTGCTCTGGCGATCGCGCTCTATAAACGTTCAGGTGAGATAATCGAGTGGGGTTGTAGATGGAATTCCGTCGCGCTTAAACTGATGCGAAAGGTGACGGAACTGTCCGATGGAGACCCCGCGCCGCTTTCGGGGCGCTTTGCCTATACGCTGGCGGCACTGCTGCGTCCTTATGCGATTGCAGACAAGGACAAAACGGATATGCAGAACGTGATTCTTGCGGAAGTTGAACATGTGATCGGTCGGCAAGGGAACGGTTTGTCCAAAGCGGATCGAGATGAATTGTCGGGATTGTGCCAGACCTATTTGGGGGAACGTTTAACAAAAGCGAGTGATTTCCTAAACCTGTTTCTGGTGGAGACGTTCATCAATCGCCCGAAAGGAGAAATGTAATGGGATATCGTTTGAAACTGATACCGCGTGATGTTTTGTTTTTCAAAGACGCCCGTCCGATGGAGGCGAGCGATGCCGGGCATGGTGGCAACTGGCCGCGTCCTGACCAGTTCTATAATGCGATCCACCATGCGCTTTTAAGGTAGTGGCCGGAGATGCAGGAGTGGGAAGGGAATTTGCACACGAAACGGAATGGTGACAAGGATTCTAGTTTTCGTTTCGGTGCATTAAAGACTTTCGGTCCATTCCCGATGAAAGACGGTGAAATCTATTTTCCCATGCCGTTGGACTGGAATATGGAAGTGATACCGTTGTGCCAAACGGATCTGCCACCTCCGTTGACACACGGCTTCCGCTCGAAGTCTCGGGAAAAACGCAGGGATCCACAATGGTTCTCGCGGACAGACTTTGAAACCTATCTGAAGGGAGAATCTCCGAAAGTGGAAAACGTGGATGCGAAGCTCTATGGTGTTGACCGAAACATCGGGATTGGCATCGATCCTGATTCCGCCTCTGCAAGAGACGGGGCTTTCTATCAGGCGGAGTATCTACGGTTGTGTGATGATGTGGTGTTGGCCGCTGATGCGGAATGCCTCCTCAAACCGAAACTCCGCAAGGAGACGGTTGATGTATTTGCGCGCGAGGATTGCCCATCGACGGTTATCTTTGGTGGGCAACAGGGCATTTGCGCAATCTTGTATGAGACGGATTCGCTCATGTTGCCGAAAACGTCCGAAATCTCTACGACGTATCTGCGTTGGACGCTCCTGACCCCCGCGCTCTTTCCTTCGGGATGGAAACCGGGATGGGTCTCAGAAAATGGCAAGGTGATGTTGCCTAGATCGCGAGTTGAACGTCTTTCGGATGAGTCGCGTGAAGAATGGAAGAAGAGGCAGAACGCGGAAATTGGTTTCGACGCGAAACTGATCGCCGCTCGGATCGGGAAACCGCTCGCCTTTTCGGGGTGGGATTTACAGGCGAAGGGGCCGAAGCCGACCGTGCTGGCGGTTCCCGCTGGTTCCTCGTATGTTTTCAGATGCGCAAGCGTCGATGAGGCGAAAGCCCTTGCGAACGTGCTGAACGCGCCCAATCGCCGGAGTGACTTGAACGGCGAGAAGGGGGTCGGTATCGGACTTTGTTCTTCGATTCAAGTCAACGATTAACCCATGAAAGGATTCTGATTCACCATGAACACAAAACTACTCACAATCTTCACTCGCACACCACTTCACGTGGGCTGCGGTTCATCCGTCGGCGTGATCGACCAGCCTGTCGTCCGTGAGCGCCACACGCGCTTCCCCATCATCCCCGGCAGCGCCATCAAGGGCGTACTCGCGGATCTGTGGACGGAGAACCACAAGCGCACAGAGGAGGGCAAGCGTTACTTCGGCGAGGACGATTGCAAGTCCGACGCCAAGGCCGGCGCGATGGCCTTCGGCGAGGCCGGGCTTCTGGCGTTTCCGGTACGTTCTGCCAAGGGGTGTTTTGCGTTCGTCACCTCTCCTCTGTGCCTTGAACGCTACAAGCGCGACGCGGGACTTGACCTTCCGATTCCTGAACTGCAGAATGGTCAGACTTGTTTGGCTGGCGGTGACGTGACTTTCACCGAACGCAATGCGGTCGTGCTTGAAGAGTATCGTTTCGAGAAGACCGGTGATTTCCCCGCTGAATGGTCGGAGAAATTGTGCTCGCTTGCGGATGATGCCGTCTTGAACGGTGGCAAGAACCGTTTTGTTCTTGTCCACGACGAGGACATGTCGTTCTTCGCGGAGAACGCCTGTCAGATCTCGCAACATGTCTCGATCGATTCTTCTACGGGAACGGCCGCCGAGGGTAAGTTGTTCAACCAGGAGGAGGTGCCGTCCGAAACGCTGTTCTATGCGCCGGTGACCGAGCTTCGCACGGACGTGGACTATGCGCCGTTTGCCGACAAGATGGGCAAGTCTCCGCTTGTGCAGTTCGGCGGCAAGGGCACAACGGGAATCGGCTACTGCTCGGTGAAGCTGGTCTGATGTTTTAGGGAAAGGAGCGGTCATCATGCAAAATCTCAATCAGATCCGTGCTCGTCATGTGCTGGAGTTTGCGAACTTCGGAAGTGTGAAGGGCAAAAACGGGGGAGAAGTGATCAAGAAGATCCCGCCCGTCATAATGAACAACGGCCTCATGGCGGCGTTGGCTTATTCGTTGGACAAGGGACAACAGGCTTGGCGGGGTGTTTTTGACGCAATCGCCGTGCATCTCTCGTCACAGGAGATTGCCATGATCCCCGCCGACAAGAACTCGGCGGAACGGTTGCTGGACTATCTGGCATCGGATGCTACCAGCGTGCAGCTTCGCGACATTACGGCCGAGTCGTTTGAATGGCTCAACTTCGCCCGTCGTCTCGTCAAGTAAGGAATTTGCAAATGGCAACACCAGCAAGACCTCCGATTGCGCCAGATGTGGCGGATGTAATCGGCGATTGCGCTCAAAACGTGGAGAACAGGTCGCTTCTGCTGGACAAGTTCGTCCTGCACAAGTCGTGGCCTTTGGTTTTCCTCGATTCAACGCACCAGCCGATGAGAATGGACGACGCCTCGCGTTGGAGCTTCATCCGCATGGCGCAGAACGGAGACGATTTTCTCCAGCGAGAGATCGGAAACTGCGATCGGGCGGCGAATGGAAGAAACGCAAGCGAGGAGAATCGTGAGAAGGCGCGTGTCAAGGGTGAAATCCTGCGTGGGCTTAAGAGATGCGCCTGCCGTAGGCTACCGGGAAGTCTGGAGTCGCAAAAGCTCCAGCAGAACCGGCAATTCGCGCAGACGCTGTCGAAACGGTCCGGCCTAAACGCTGTCGTTTACGGCGAGCTTCAGGGACGCTTGATCGTCAATCTCTCCGACAGCCTTATCCAGAATGCCGGTATCTGCCTGGACCGGAACACGGGATTGCCTTTCATCCCCGGTTCTGCGGTAAAGGGCGTTGCACGTCATGCGGCCCTCGCGCATCTGCGAAATGAGGAATGGACGATTGACGAGTTCATGCGTGTATTTGGCAGTTCTGAGGTCGACTTTCGCGAGAAGGGCGAGTTGCACGACTTTGCCGCTGCAGTGGCGGAAGACAAGCGTACGCTGAAGGGGGGCGTGGACTTCCTTGCGGCACAGCCGATTACGGAACCGACGATCATTGTGGACATCTCAAATGTTCACTATCCGGAATATTATCAATCGGGTAATATCCGCGACTTGGCGAGGGAGAACCCTAGGCCGAACCCGTTTCCTGCCGTGGAAAAAGGAGTGCGGTATGCGTTCTGTGTTACCGAAAACGGAATGGGGACTGTTGACTCGGAGTTGTTCGAGAAGGTCAAAGTCGTTCTTGTAGAGGCTATTACGGTTCACGGAATCGGTGCCAAGACTGGTGCTGGTTACGGCTGGTTCCAAGATGTCACGAAGGACATTGAAGCAGAAGCCAAGGTAAAGGCAGATGCCGAGGATGCACAGCGTAAGGCGGAGGAAGCCAAAGCAAAAGAGGAATTGTTGCAGGAAGAAGCGGTGGCCGAAGCTAGGAGAAAGGCAGGTCTCCCACCATGCGAGCGCATACTTGAACGCTGGACGGCACAAGACAACATTAAAGCCATCATGAATGGTACGGACATTACTACCAGATTTGATGATCGTTCGGATGATGATAAGAAAGGACTTGTCGAGGTGTTACGTATGCCAGAAGGAATAGGCGCTAAGGTTTGGGCTGAAATTAAGTCGAACCCTAGGAGGTTTCGCGAGATCGAACAGGCGATTCGGACTTATTGCAAAGCTCATTCTGAACTTTTCCCCGCAACGGAAACCATCAAAAAAGGGAAAATGCCATGAAGCGTATAATTGATTTGGAATTCATTACGCCGCTCTTTTCACATGGTGCGACTGACCAGCCGGAGATTCGCCCTGCCTCGATACGCGGGCAACTTCATGCCTGGTTCCGCATCTTGGGTGGTGATATTGAGGCCGAACGCCGTGTGTTTGGCGGTATAAGACAGGGCAGGGCGAATCCGCAGACAATGCCGAGCCAGGGGAAAACATTGGCAAGCCGTGTCGTCGTACGTGTTTCCGATGTTGACGGTCGGGGCACGGATATCCCTACCTTGCCTCATAAGCAGGGCGGCAATGCCTCTCCTCGCAAGGCATTTGACGTAGGTGCCAAGTGCCGGATCACGATCATGGATCGGCTCGGAGGCTTGTCGCAGGATGATGAGACGTTGCTCAATCGCGCGATCAACGCCTGGCTTCTGATGGGAACGCTTGGCTACCGGGCAACGCGCGCGGCGGGAAGTTTCGTCTGGCACGACGAATCGTTCCCGATGCCGACAAAACCGTTGGCATACGAGGACGCCTGCCGTGACTTGCTTGACGAATCGAAAGCAAAGGCAAAGGTTGCCGTGCTTTCGAAAGAATATGATTATGATTCGTCCGAAATCGCGCGCCGCGATGTCTCAGATTCTCTTGGCGGCAGGGACGACCGTACAGGTCAAGAAGATCTAAGCCGAATCCACGATCCTCTCGGTAGGGTGTTTGGTGGACGCAAGACCTCACCACTCAAGTATCGAATAGTTCGTATTGGCGGGAAGTTCCGTATTCTCGCTTTCTGGGACGGGCGTTCGGAAGTGACGGGTAACACGGACAGAGATTTGTATGCTGTTGTCGATCTGCTTGCACAGCGAAAACCCAGAATAGGCGAACAGTTAAAGGCAAAGTTCTGAAAAGGTTCCATGTCCACCCCTCTGCGCAATCCAAACATCGACTATGGTGACGGATGGTTCTTCGTCACCATCCAGGTCGCGCTGAACAAGAGTGTGTTCGGCGCGATTGTAGGGGAGGAGTGCGTTTTGAACGAATTGGGAGCGGCGGTGCGCGACGCCTGGCGCGCGCATCCCGCGCACAATCCTGGACTGGGAATCGACGGGTATGTGGTGATGCCCAACCACTTTCATGCGGTTGCGCGTGTGACGGGCGGTCAGGGCGAGAATCTGCTTTCTCGCGTGATCGCCTCTTTCAAGAGTTATACCAGCACGCTGTACCGCCAGTTCAAGGTTGCGGGGAAATGCGTGGATATCGGTGCGAAATTGTGGCAGGAGAGTTATTACGACAATCTCATCTCAACCCATGATGAGCTGCTGAATATCCGGACATACATCCAGGACAACCCCCGCAATTGGAACCGCGACCGTTTCGGCCCCGTCACGACCTACAGCGTCGGTAATCCCGAACTCTTATGCAGACGCCTCGTGGCGTTTGTGGCGAGCGAAGGGGGTGGGGTGCAGTGCCCCCGCCCCTACGAGACTAACCCCGCGCCGGGTGGGGGGCAGTGCCCCCACCCCCACGAGACTAACCCCGCACCGCCCCCCAATCTCGTGGCCACCGGGGCACCGCCCCCGGTGGTGAGTACTTTCACCAGCCCCGGAGAGCGCGCGATTTTGCGCAAGTGCTTGCGCAAGGAGCGGGCGTTTGTCTGGGTCTGTCCCGGCGGCATCCCGTCACCGTTGCCGCAGCAAGTCGCGGCGGCCTGCGCGGCGGGATGGGGATTCGTGTGTTCGCCGGTACCGTCCGGCACCGGCGTGAACAAACAGCGCGCCATCTGGTGCAACCAGTATGTGATTCGTCATGCCGCAAGTGTCTGGACAGGGCATATCCGCCCTGGCGGGAGCTTAGAAACACTTTTACGGGAACTGAAGGGAAGGAGGCAAGGGTGAAGAACATCTGCGTGTTTACCTTTGGTGGAACTTGGGAAATTATCCCTGAAATTTTGGGATTTCTTAATCCTGACCGATTCCCTCTATACCGTTACCGGAAGGATTATGACTCCTTGTTACAAATCAGGAAGGGAAACGGGGTGGAACCTGTTTCGGAAATCTGGCTGGTGACGACAAAAGGGACTTCAGAGGCATTACAGAAATTATCGGGATGGCTGCGGTTACATGCGACTGACGCAATTGTATGTCGGGAAATACCAACGGGACTGACGGATCTTGTGACGGCCGGCGATTGCGAACAGGCGAGGGAGGCGATTTTTCGAGCGGTTTTCCATGCTGGACAGGAGGCCGCTGGAGGGAAGGTGTATCTCTCCCTCGCGGGCGGTCGTAAGACCATGAGTGCGGATATGCAGGATGCAGGCAATATTTTCGGCTGCTCTGCGATGCTTCATGTCATTTCGTCTGGAAAGGTTGAACTTCCCGAAGGGGAGATATGTTTTCCGGTTGCCGTTGCGGAAACGATAACGCCCATTGTGATTTCCGGAGAAAGGAAAAAGGCTCCGTTTCTGGTAGCGGAGAAGGGTATTTTACCGCAAGATTATCCACTGGACGGGAATTGGGCAGGGAAATGTTTGATACGCAAGATTTCAGAATTACAGAAAAAGGCTGCTGTTCTCTTGAGCAATTTTGACAACGCAATTTTTCAGATGGAACGAGGTGAATCCTTCCGCGCGTTACACCATCTCCATCCGGAAATAATTCGGCGATTGAATGAAGAGATAGTTCTCGATGACATAGACGGTTTGAAGTGGGTCGAGGCGCTTCCCAAGGCGGAACTTCATTGTCATTTTGGCGGGATTCTTTCCGCAGAGGAAATGATAACGGTTGCGATGTCGGAAGAGGAACGGATTTGGAAGTGTATCGCAAATTGCAATGAATATGCGGATTGGGTGAACCGAATCCAGAGTGCGGTTGACCATGAAGAGGTAAATTTCCTTCGTTCGTTGTACACCGATAAAGCCAAGGTGCGAACTCCAATTCCAGCGATACCGGAGCCTATTGGCGTTTGCGGATTCCTCCGTTGTTTCCTAGAAAATTCAAACCTGTTGCGAAAGGTGATTTACGGGGATCGGAATCCTCGAACAATGTGTGGAATCGGAATTGATGAGTACGAGAAAATGGGAGATTTGCAAGGATCCGCGTTGATGCAGAGTGAAACTTGCATTCGTGCGGCTTGCCGCTGCCTGAAAGAACAATGCCGCAAATCGAATGTCCTGTATTGTGAAGTTCGTTGTTCTCCAACTAATTATACACGAGGTGGGGCAAGCGGTGAAGATGTAGCACGAATCCTATTGGATGAGTTGACGCATGATGCGTGTCAGACGTATTTCACACTCATATTCATCGCCAGCAGACATGGAGATCCGAATCGAGTGACCGATACGGTTCAACTTGCGGAATTGCTTTTGCGAGATATGAAGTTCCGTGACAGGCTTGTCGGGTTCGATCTTGCGGGGGCTGAGGGCGCGGCTCCGCCTAACCAATTCAGAGAGTTGTTCGATCCGCTTTTGAAGCAGTGTATGCGAATTACGATTCATGCTGGTGAAACGGAAGATGTAGAGAACATTTGGGATGCGGTCTATTCCCTGAATGCCGATCGAATCGGTCACGGATTGAATCTGGCTGAAAGACCGGAATTGATGAATCGCTTTCTAGATCGGCGCATTGCGGTGGAACTCTGTCCGTCAAGCAACTTCCAGATAGTGGGGTTTGAGGGCTCTCATCTCGGTTGTCCGGGGAAGTCCTACCCGTTGCGAGAGTTTTTGGATTGTGGATTGCGTGTCACGATCAATACGGATGATCCGGGAATTTCGGATACGAATCTGAATCGTGAGTATCTGAAAGCGACCGATATGACTAAAGGCGGTTTGTCCAAATGGGACACGATCCGCTTGGTGTATAACGGCTTTTCCGCGTCTTTCTCTAGTTATGACATAAGGCGGAAAATCTTGCTTCAGGCGGAAGATTGTGTGATGAAAATGATAGGAGAGTGGTATGGGAATTGAGGAACGGACACTCTGTGTCCTGCGTAAAGATTTACCGGAAGAGTGGGTTCGGGAAGAAATCGCCGCGCCTCTCACCGAGGACTCGTTCAAGCGGGTTGTCGATACGCTCTCGGTGTCGTACCTTCGCCGTAGCGATATCGAGAGTGATGTCCGGTACAAGCAGATTATCCCCTATGTGTTGGTTTGTGATGAAGAACAGAAGACTCTGACATACAGGAGGCACGGGACGGAACAACGTCTCCACGGCTTGTATTCGATCGGTATCGGCGGACACGTCAACGAGATTGACCGTCGCGAGGCAGTCTTTGAATCGATACTCGCCGGAACGGGGCGTGAGGTGATGGAAGAGCTGGGTATCACAAGGGAAACAAGGTTCACTTTCCTCGGGGTAATCAACGAGGAACGGACGAAGGTCGGTCATACCCATCTCGGAGCCGTATTCCAGTTCACTATCGATACGGGGGCGATTGCGCCGGATGCGGAGCTAGCGGAGTGGCGTTTCCTTCCGTTTCCCGAAGTGCTTCGTTTAGAGATGGAGCTGTGGTCACGTTTGGCGATTTCGTTGTTCAGAAAAAAATGAAAGGAGAAAACAGATGAATCAGGTTCTTTTAATTTCGGATCAGCCTATGCCGAATTTCCTGCCGATACTCAATCAGAATCTCAGACCTGACACTGTGACGTTTGTCGTTTCGGACAAGATGGGGAAACGCGCTGAATGGCTCAAGAACGAAATCGCGAAACACCAGATCAGAATTCTGCCTGACATTCCTATCGGTAACGATACATCCGACATTCAGACGATTCAGAATGCATTGCTGGGATGGACGGAGTCAAACGCTGATGTGTTTGCGCACAGCGTCTTAAATGTCACCGGTGGTACAAAACCGATGGCCATTGCTGCACAGGAGGTTTTCCGAATGGGGGACAGACCTGTGTTTTATGTGGATGTCGCGACAGACCGGGTGACTTGGGTTAATGGGGAGGAAGAAAATGTCATTTTATCCAACCAACCGACATTGAATCAATTTTTTGGTTTAAACGGAATCACAGTTGAGTCTGGCGATCTCAAGTCTGTCGTGGAGGATGAACGATGGCGTCATTTCTATCGTGAAATCGCACAAAATCCTCATAAGTGGCATCTACTGATTAAAACATTGAATCGAATTGCTTCTCAGGCAGAGCAGGATAATATGCTGGAGTTCAATCCAAGCGGTAGAGACCTCAATCTGCCGTATTGGCATGAGTTGGACGTTCTGCTCCACGAAAATGACTTGGTTTGTCATAAGAGGGGTGGGAGACAGGATGAGTTCTCTTCATCAGATGCTCGCCGTTTCTGCAATGGAATTTGGTTGGAACACCATGTTTTTGAGATCCTGAAGTCATTGAGGTTTGATAAGAAGCATGCCTTGATGAATGTGATAATCAGCGACGAGAAGGGAAATAGAAACGAACTTGATGCGGTTGTCCTTCACCGCAATACGTGTTATGTCATCGAAGACAAGACAAAGAATATGCGTGTGGGGAATATTGCCGATAACGCAGTATATAAGCTCGCGCAGCTCTCATCCCGAATGGGGTTGAGAGCAAGGGGTATCCTTGTCTCGGCACTTGATGTGCGTCCGGCGGATAAAGAAAGAGCGCGGGCGTATAATGTGGAGGTCTTTGATCAGCTGCAGACTTTGGCTACAGATTTAAAAAAACTCTTCAAGATCGAATCATGAAATTTCCTCTCATCCATACCGGAAGGCGGTTCTATTACTTCACCTTTGTGGTGGAAGGGCGCGTGAAGGTGCTGTCGCGATTGGAACGTGGAGCGAAACGACCGGTGCTTACGGATACCGGTGAGCGGGTGCGGGCAGTGTGGTCGGCGTTGCACGGAATCGATCCGCATTTCACCGCCTCGGATTCCGTCATCATGCCGGATCACGCGCACTTTTTGCTGATGGTGAACTCCGGTAGCGAGTTCCGCTTCAGCCCGCTCGTGTTCGCGCACTGGTTTATGGCGGCTACAAGCGACGGGGGCCCCTACCCCCCGCCCCCCCCGGTGGATTGGGCCGCTTTCTACCAGCGGCGCGGCGGTGTCCCGCCGGGGTGCGGGGGTGCGGCCCCCGTCGTTTGTAACCCATCACCATTCTCCTGGTCTTCCGACTTCTGGGTGGAGGTTTCCTTTGATTCGCGGCAGCTTTCCGCAATCCGCCGCTATATCCGCATGAACCCAGCACGCTACTTTTGGAAACTCGAACATCCCGATATGTTCGTGCGCCGTAGCCGGTTCCGGCATCCTGTTCTCGACCCCTCCCTTGAATGGACTGCCTGCGGCGACCTCACCATGCTTTCTTCGCCGTTCCTCTTCCCAGTCCGCCTAACGATGAAAAAGACGCTCGTCGAGCTGGAGGGGGAGATAGCCGCACATATCGAATGCGCCCAGCGAGGCGGCATCCCCGTTTGCGGATTCCTCTCTCCGGGCGAGCGCGAATTCGAGCGTCGTCTGAAAGCACTACCGCTTGCGCGTTGGATCAAGACCGTTCCCTATTCTCTTCCGGCGCGTTTCGATCCGTCCGTGGAAGACTCGCGCTATCTCTCCGAACATCGCGAGCTGATTCTCAGTTCATTTACGGAAAAGGAGGCGCCTCCGTTCGTCATCCGACGGAATCTCTGCTTGGCTATGCACGAACGGATTGCCACCATGTTAGCCCTTGCGTCCACTTCGCATAACCGCGAGAAGGACTAGCCCGTCTCGCCGCCGGGGAGCGGGGGCGCGGCCGTGTGCGGCGGTGTCCCGCCGGGGTGCGGTGTCGCGGCCGTGTGCGGCGGTGTCCCGCCGGGGTGCGGGGGCGCGGCCCCCGTCGTTTGTAAAGGAGCAAAGATGCCGTCATTGATACTATCCCACAATACACTACGGGTGACATTATTGTCGAGACGGTTGGAGGTAACCAGCCGTATCAAAGATGGAGACGGGGAGCGTACCGTCGCCTCTCAAGTCCCGCTGTTCGACATCGACCGCGTGATCGTCGTGGGCGAGCCGGCCTTCTCCATGCCGGCGCTGATGCGCTTGGCCGACGAGGGGATTCCGGTCTTTTTTGTTTCAAAATACGGGAAGTGGCGGGGGTCATTGTTGCCCGACAACAACCTGAATGCGGGACGGCGCATCCGTCAGTACGAACAGGTGACCAATCCAGACTTCGGGTTGAAAGTCGCGCGCCGTCTTGTGTACGCGAAGTTGAAGAACAGCCGCCGGGTTTTGCAACGCATGGCGGCGAATCGGGGACTGACAAACGACCCCGCATACCAACAAACAGATACTCTGTTGCGAAATCATCTCGCCGAAGTGCAAACAACCGACTCTTTGGATGTCCTGCGGGGAATCGAGGGAATCGGGGCGGCGTGGTACTTCCGTGCATTAGGAAAGTATTTCCCTGCGGCCCTCCCGTTTACGGAACGCAACCGGCGGCCCCCGAAAGACCCCGCAAACGCGCTGCTTTCGTGGTCGTATACGATTCTCATGGGCGAAATGGAGACCGCAATCCGGTCACACGGGCTGGATGCCGGGATCGGTTGCCTGCATTGCGACAAACTCAGTTCCCCTTCTTTGGCGCTGGATTTGATGGAACCGTTGCGTCCGGCTATTGCAGACCTGCTGGTGCTGAACATGGTCAACCACTCGATGGTCAAATCCACGGATCATTTCGAGTTTCGCGAAGACGGGGGTGTTTACCTGAACGCCGATGGGCGGCGCGCTTTCTTTTCGCTCTACGAACAGACGATGCTGCGCCGGTTCACGGCTACGAAAGGCGACGTACACACCGATTTCAGAAAAGTCATCGATGGCCAAGTCTGCGAATACCTCCGTGCATTGGAACTAAATGAAGAACCGCAATTCTTTATTCTTCCTTAGGAGGATAGACGGATGAGAAATTGGATTGATGAAACGGCCAAAGATTTGGCATTCTACCTTCCGGGGAATGGTGTCCCCCCTGGTATACCGGCAGAAAGGTCGGTGAAGAACATGCTTCGATTGATTGCATACGACATCGCGGAACCGAAACGTCTAAGACAGGTGGCCAAAGCTTGTGAAGACTACGGTGTCCGAATCGAAAAAAGTGTTTTTGAGTGCGATTTGAGCGAAAACGACTATGCAGAACTATGGGGTCAATTGCTGAATCTGATTGACGAGTCGGAAGACTCGCTGATTGCTTACAGGGTGTGTAAATCCTGCATTCGGGAAACACAGAGTGCCGGGGTGATCGAACGCCCATGTAAACGTCTCTACTACCTTTTCTGAAGGGAGCCGAAAACGGCCCAAAACAGCCTTCTCCCTCCGAAATGTGATTTAGCTCAATAAAAACGGGTATGTCGTGACATTTGTCCTCCCAAAATCATGTGAAAACATCCTCCTAAAAAACTCTCTTTTGCCGACTCCCTCCAAACTGTTCATTTAAATCACTTGACTTCAATGAGTTAAGTGTGGTACTATTCAAATCGTTCTTTGAGCCGAAAGGCGATTAAGACTGCGCGGTCGGCGAGGGGGTAGGCCAGCACGAGGTATTCAAATCGTTCTTTGAGCCGAAAGGCGATTAAGACCCAGTCCTCCTCGGCGTCCCTCCAGTCGAGTCTGAATTCAAATCGTTCTTTGAGCCGAAAGGCGATTAAGACACTCGTTGGGCAGCTCGTCCCAAATCGCCTCGATGGTGGGGCATTCAAATCGTTCTTTGAGCCGAAAGGCGATTAAGACCACCACAAGGGTCCACTCGTTTGCGAACCCTCGGCGCTATTCAAATCGTTCTTTGAGCCGAAAGGCGATTAAGACCCTATCCAGCGACGGTGCGCCGCCAAGGCCTTGGCGGATTCAAATCGTTCTTTGAGCCGAAAGGCGATTAAGACGTTGTTCCGGGGAGGCGTTGTGTATAAAATCAATGTCGATTCAAATCGTTCTTTGAGCCGAAAGGCGATTAAGACCGTCTCGCTCTAGGACTCTTTACAGC
>JAGCVN010000064.1 GCA_017962315.1 Kiritimatiellia bacterium | reverse complement strand
CGGGCCGCCCCTTCGGGGACGCTCCCGCCCCTTCCCCTCCGGCTATGCCAGTGGTACGCCAGGCACCTCAATGACACCGAAAGACAGAGTCCTGTTTTGACAACTACAACAAGTCCTGTTTTGATTTCACCCCGACACAAATTATCATTATTGTTGACTCCCGCTTGTTTTTGTGCTTAAATGGAAGTCTGCAATTTTGGGAGGTGGAATTCAGATGGACTACATAGCCCGACCCTACTATGTCCAGCAACTCGAACGGTGGAAAGACCGGGATGTAATAAAAGTTGTCACGGGCGTACGCCGCTGTGGGAAGTCGACCGTGCTGGAGATGTTTCGTGCCAACTTGCGTGAGAATGGAATCGCCGACAGTCAGATGATCGTTTTGAATTTCGAGGATCCAGACACGCCGGACTTCAAAACGTGGCGGGATGTCTGGAATTACATCAAACCGCTCTTGAACGCAAAAGGTCGCTCGTATGTCTTCCTCGACGAGATCCAGCGCGTCCCGGAATTTGAAAAACTGGTGGACGGACTCCACTCCCGCAAGAATATAGACGTCTATATCACAGGTTCCAACGCCTATCTCCTTTCTGGCGAACTTGCAACCTATTTGTCGGGGCGATATGTTGAATTGAAGATGCAGCCGCTTTCCTTCAAGGAGTATTGCGATGCGATTGGAGGCGACGGCGACTATGCGCGGAAGTATACGGATTACCTCAGGCGAAGCTCTTTTCCCTACGCCCTTTCTCTTGGGAAGGATGCCAATCTTGTCGGCGACTACCTGGACGGCATCTACAATACGGTTCTGGTTAAGGACGTGCTTCGGCGGAAGAAGCTTGCAGACGCCGGACTTGTAGATCGGATTGCCCGTTTTCTCTTCGACAACATAGGGAATGTCACAAGCCTTCGTAACATAGCCGGTTCGCTCTCGGCGGGCGGTTCCAAAACAAACGGCAACACGGTCGAGGGGTATGTCGATGTGCTTTGCGATGCGTTTTTATTCCGAAAAGCGCAGCGCTACGATATTCGCGGGCGTGAATTGCTGTCGGGCGGATGCAAGTATTATGCCGCCGACATAGGTTTGAGGTACAGGCTTTCAGGCAACAAGGCTGGAGATTCTGGACGCATGCTCGAGAACGTAATATATCTAGAGCTTCTGCGTCGTTCAGGCAATGTGCTTGTCGGACAGCAGGACGAACGCGAAGTGGACTTCGTCACGCGCGACGGTGATGACATACGGTATTACCAGGTTTGCGAAACCGTCAGAGACGAGGCGACGCGCGAACGCGAATTCGCATCGCTTCTTTCCATACACGACCACTATCCCAAGACGCTCATAACGCTTGACGAAGACTTGCCATCTTCCCTTCATGGCATACGCCAGGTCAACGCATACGACTTCCTGCTGAATGCATGACCACCTTCCTCTCCAACCGCACCATCTACACCTCCGTCGTCTGCGGGATTGTGCCGCAGACGCGCGAGCGGCTGTGGATTGCGACGGCGGACATCAAGGACATGTATGTGGAGACCGGCGGACGGGATATGGTGCCGTTCTTGGAGGTGCTGGACAGGATGGTGAAGCGCGGGATCGAGGTGCGACTCATCCACGCGAAGGAACCGGGGCCGAACTGGCGGGATGATTTCGACCGCTATCCGGGTCTCTGGGGTGGGATGGAACGGATGCTATGCCCGCGCGTCCATTTCAAGTGTGTCATCGTGGATGGCTTGAAGGCCTACTTCGGCAGCGCGAACCTCACCGGCGCCGGCATGGGCGCGAAGTCGGAGCGCAAGCGCAACTTCGAGAACGGCATCCTCACCGACGATCCCGCCCTCGTCGATCCGCTCGTCGAGCAGTTCGATTCCGTCTGGCGCGGCGACTTCTGCCGCGACTGTGGCCGCCGCGAGCATTGCGGCGATCCGGTGGCGTAGTCAGTTTTTGAGTGGCCGGTGAAATATTGAGCGCCGAAAGGGGATTGAATGCGACTTCCACCGTGTGAGGTTTTGTTGGCACGGATGTTGTGAGAGACCTTCTTGATAAGCAGAAAGGGATGGCAAAGCATGTACGGCATGATAATAACGAATTTTCGGATGATACTGGAATCAAGATAATGATTTAGACAATGACAAAAATCGAGTACAGACAAAAGTACATTGTGGTGTATTGTCCGACGAGAGACGACAGTTTGTCGTTAAAAGCAAACAAAACGGGCTGAAAGCTCGTTCTACAGGTGTACGTCCAAGGGAGGGACGCGACGATGTGCGTCCCTCCCGGATCGGGCAACGGGACATTGTCCGATCCGCGACAGGGCCATGTTTTGTCTTTATTGTTTCGGAACGGAGGGAGGGACATCCTGTCCGCGAATCTTGATGTGGAGTTCGCGGAGCTGCTGTTCCGTCACCTCGGAAGGCGCGTTCATCATCAAGTCCTGCGCCTTCTGGTTCATCGGGAAGGCGATGACTTCGCGGATGTTCTCCGAATCGGTCAGCAGCATCACCAGGCGGTCGACGCCGGGGGCGATGCCGCCGTGCGGCGGTGCGCCGTACTTGAAGGCGTTCAGCAAGCAGGAGAACTTCTGTTCCACGACCTCGCGCTTGTACCCGGCGATCTCGAACGCCTTGTACATGATGGCGGGGATGTGGTTGCGGATCGCGCCGCTGGATACTTCGATGCCGTTGCAGACGATATCGTATTGGTAGGCGAGGATGTCCAGCGGATCTTTGTTCAAGAGCGCGTCCAGGCCGCCCTGCGGCATCGAGAACGGGTTGTGCGAGAAGATGACCTGTTCGGTCTCTGGGTCTTTCTCGAAGAACGGGAAATCGACGACCCAGCAGAACTTGTAACAGTCTTTCTCGATCAAGTCGAGGTCGCGACCAAGCTTCAGGCGGATGTCGCCCGCCATCTTCGCCGCTTTTTCCGGCGCGTCGCACATGAAGAAGAGCACGTCGCCGTCCTCCATTCCACCCATACGGGCGAGTTCGGCGAGTTCTTCCGGCGTGAGGAACTTCTGGATCGGTCCCTTGATGGTATCGCCGTCCCAGATCAAATAGGCCAGGCCCTTGGCACCCAGCCCCTGCGCGTAGGCGACGAGTTTGTCAAAGAAGCTGCGCGGACGGTCTTTGATCTTCTTCACGGGGATTGCCCGGACGACCGCGCCTTTCTTGACCGCGCCGGCGAAGGCGTTGAAACCGGAATTCTTGAAGAGTTCCGAGCAGTCGAACAACTCGATGGGAATGCGCAAGTCAGGTTTGTCGCTTCCGTACTTCAACATCGCCTCTTTGAAGGGGATACGCGGCCAGGGGGCGGGCGTGATCTGTTTCTTGGAGAAGGTGGAAAAGAGCTTGTACAACACGTCTTCGACGACCTTGAAGATCTCATCTTGGGTGACGTAGGACATCTCGATGTCGAGCTGGTAGAACTCGCCCGGCGAACGGTCGGCACGTGCGTCTTCGTCGCGGAAACACGGCGCGATCTGGAAGTAGCGGTCGAACCCGGCCACCATCAGCAATTGCTTGAAGAGCTGGGGAGCCTGCGGGAGCGCGTAGAACTTGCCACGATGGACACGGCTTGGCACCAGGTAGTCGCGTGCGCCTTCCGGCGAGCTGCACGTCAGAATCGGGGTCTGGTATTCGGTGAAGCCTAGGTCCCACATTTTCTGGCGGAGAAACTGGATGACCTTTGACCGCAGCACGATGTTGTTGTGCAGCTTCTCGCGGCGGAGATCCAGAAAGCGGTATTTCAAACGCAAGTCTTCAGATTCCTGGGCCTCGTCGGGAAGATAGAGCGGCGTCAATTCGGAAGGCGACTCCACGATACACTCGTTCGCCTCGATTTCGACTTCGCCGGTTTCAATGTCCGGGTTGATCGTCTCCTGGTCTCGGAGTTTGACTTCACCGGTCACGGTGATCACCGTTTCGAGTTTCGCCTTCGCAAGCGTCTCGAAGAAACTGCGACTCGGGTGGACGACGACCTGGGTCAGTCCATAGTGGTCGCGCAAGTCGATGAACAGGATGCCGCCGTGGTCGCGCATGCGGAAAATCCAGCCCGAAAGCCTAACGGTCTTCCCCGCGTCGGCCGCGCGGAGTTCGTTGCAAGTGTGTGTGCGATATGGATGCATAAGAGAATTCCTCAAAAATTGAAGTTCACATTCTATCATAAATCCAGCCGGACGGCTATCAAAAAATTTAGGGACTTCGTGCAAGAGTGTGGGGCTGATTGAACCGGTAAAGGGCATTTTCGAGGTGTGAAGCGACGGTTTCTCCGGGAAAGCAACGGGAGGGAAACCTCGCGAGTCTTTGAACGCAATGCGCAGAGATAAAGCGACCGCCCCGACGGAACAAAGGCGTCGGGGACGTTGCCCCACCAGGAAACAGTGCCGACGACAGCCTGTCCCACTTTGCGTTCCCTGCACCTCCGCGTCTCTGCGTTTCAATCAAACGGAAAGACGGTAAAGGAGAATCCATGTTTTGGCTGAATACCCGAAAGTCGGCCTAAAACACCCATACGTATGCCTGAAGAGCCGTATTTTGGCAGACTATCGCCGTGTAGTGTAGTGACAATCATACCCAGACATCATCACCCCGCCAATACCGTTGCGGCGGGCAATATCGTTACGGCGGACGGTAGGCCGGACCGTCCACTATATCCAACGGTGGTTTCCTGAATCCGGCTCTATCCTGATATGGCTTCATTCCTGTTTCACGGACGACATCCTCCATCTGCCGACGTTTCGCCTGTCAGCGTTCAAACGTGATCTCGCTGCAGCAAGCGTATCGAAACCAAGTGCCTGTAGGGCTCAGCGTGAAATCCTGTACTGCGGCCATCACGCCACCTCCTTTCACTCGGCGCGGAATACCGTAGGCGTACTTGCATTCCCTGTCGGAATACGCCACGACGTCCGCCACGTTCCCGATCGCCTTCGCCGCCATCCGAAGGGGCGCCATGGAGCCTCCCATCCTGAGCGAGTCGCATACCGACCAGCCGGCGGCAAACTCGCGCACGAACATGTCCATCGATAGCAAGAGGTACAGGAAGCCCCTTCTTGTTGGTGTAGATATACGTTATTCATCGTTTTCCCTTACTCATGAATTACAGTTTTTCCCATTTGCTCCAGCGCATACAGGTCATTGCAGAGGAAAATTTCTTGTTTGGCCAGGCACCGCAGGGGGCGGTGTCGATCATCGCCGGAACGCGCACGAATTTGGGATCGTTGCCAATGAATACAAGTTCTCGCGCGCCGCCCCACCAGCGGCACGTCGCGCACTTCTTGTGCGTAATGGGTATGTCAAACGCCATATTTCTACGTCCTTTCATTACCCGCCGCCAGAGGATGTCCTGAAAAAAGTGAACGGCGTCCCCTGCGGCGGTTCTTCGGAGGTGACTGGTATGCCCGAACGGGAAACGAACACAAGGGGCGCCGCTGTACGGCATTCGCTTGTTCACGTCATCCTGTCCGAATGATTACCAGTCTTCCAGAAGGATAACACCGTGAATCGTAACACATTCCCCCGTGTCGTTCAACCGATTTTTCGCTCCGGCGACGGGCGGGGGAAAGTGTTGCACCGTCCGTTCAGGCATCCAGTCGTTGTTTATACATACGTAGCGGAAGGTGAAGTGTAAGGCGGGAAAATGACTTTTGTTTGATGCCCGGTAACAACCGGGATGAAGCGGGAAATGACGCGGAAGAGGTGCGCGGCTCCGTCCGTCCGTATCCAATGCGTGTGGTTTTCGATCAGCGGAAGACGCGGTGGGTGGAATGTCAAGCTGCGCCCCTATTCGCGATCCCTCCCTTTTCGTCCTTGATTTTCATGTTCCGTTTGTGGATAATAACGGCCGTTTTTGAATTTTGAGGAGATGCGGTATGGCTGCGAAGACACTGATTGTGATTCCGACCTACGACGAACGGGAGAATGTCAAAGAGATGGCGAAGGCCGTTCTCGAGATTGTCCCGGAGGTGAACATTCTGTTCGCGGACGACAATTCGCCTGACGGAACGGGACGGCTGGAGGATGAGTTGGCTGCGGCCGATTCGCGCATCTTTGTGATGCACCGGGAGGCGAAGGAGGGTCTCGGACGCGCGTATACCGCCGGGTTCAAGTGGGCGCTGGAACACGGTTACGAGTTGATTTGCGAGATGGACTGCGATTTCTCGCACGACCCCAAGGCGCTCCCTTCGCTGCTGGCAGCGGCGGAAGACGCCGACCTTGTGATCGGTTCCCGCTATTCGGGTGGGATCCGCGTGATGAACTGGCCAATGTCGCGCCTCCTGCTTTCAACGGGCGCGGGCGTGTACGTCCGGCTCGTCACGGGGATGCCGATCTTCGACCCGACGGGGGGGTTCAAATGTTTTCACCGCAAGGTGCTGGAGGCGATCGAACTCGACCAGATCCGTTCGAACGGCTACTCCTTCCAGATCGAGATGAACCACGAGGCGTGGACGCGCGGGTACAAGATCGTGGAGGTGCCGATCGTCTTTGAAGACCGGCGCGCCGGTTACTCGAAGATGAAGATGAACATCGCCACCGAGGCGTTTCTGATGGTTCTCAAGCTCTGGTACAGGAACGGGTTCCGCCGTTCTCCAAAAGTCAAACAGCGCCCCGAATAAAACTATGCGCGAATCCATCCGTCCACCCCGGTTGCCCGCCTTCCTCCGCGTCCTCCGTCCCGCCCAATGGGTGAAAAACGGCGTCGTCGCGGCGGCGTACGTCTTTGCCCGTTGGGATCCTTCGCAGGCGGCGCGGGCGACGGGTGTCCGGCCGCTCGTGGACATGGCGCTCGCGGTCGCCGCCTTCTGCCTAGTCTCCGGCGCCGTCTACGTGATGAACGACTTGAAGGACATCGAGGCGGACCGCCGGCATCCGATCAAGCGGTTGCGCCCGCTCGCCGCCGGCGAACTTGCGCCCGGCGCGGCGAAAGCGTTGCTCGTGCTGTCTCTCGCGTTGGCATCCGCGCTTGTGTTTTTTCTGCCGTGGGCGTTCGGCGCATTGCTCGGCGGCTATGCCCTCATGCAGGTGGCGTACACCTATTTCCTGAAACGCGTCTCGTACGTCGATGTGTTTGTCATTTCCATCGGATTCGTGATGCGCGCGGCGGCGGGGGCGCTGGCGTTGACCGTCCGCATCTCCCCCTGGCTACTGCTCTGCACGTTCCTGCTGTCGCTCTTCCTCGCCCTCTGCAAACGCCGCCACGAGAAGGTGCTGCTGGAGAACGAGGCGGACGGGCACCGGGCCGCCCTCGCAGGATACGATCGCAAGCTGCTGGATCTGCAGATCGGTGTCACCGCCTCCGCCACGCTGGTCTGCTACGCGATCTACACGCTTTCGGCGGAAACGGTCGCCCGTTTCCACACCAACCGTCTCGGACTGACCATCCCGTTCGTCGTGTTCGGATTGTTCCGCTATCTGGAACTCGTCTACCGGCACGACGCCGGCGGCCGGCCTGAAAAGGTACTGCTCACCGACAAGGTGATGATCTGTACCGTCCTTTCGTATCTGGCGACGGTCGTCCTGATTTTCGTGACACTGTGACGGGGAGGCGACGATATGGTTCCGAAGATCCCGCCTAAATACCGCCCGCGAGGCATCTCGTTTCTCTACGAAGACCGTGACGTCATCGTTGTCTCGAAAGAGGCCGGGATCTTGACGACCCATACGCGCCGCCACGAGCCGTTCACCGTTGAGAACGCCGTGGGCGACTACTTGCGCAAAGGGTGCGCCCGTTCCGCGAAGCGCGCCTTTCTGGTGCACCGTCTCGACCGCGAGACTTCCGGACTGCTCCTGTTTGCCAAAAACGAGGAGGCGCAGGAACGTATCAAAGAACATTGGAAAGAGAACGAGAAAATTTATTTCGCACTGCTCCGTGGAACCCCTTCGCCGTCGCAGGGAGTGTTGGAGAGTTATCTTGCGGAGAACGAAGACCTGTACATGGTCACCGTGCGGGACTCGTCACAGGGAAAGTTCTGCCAGACCGAATACGAGGTTTTGGAAGGGGCGGGCAAGGTTTCCGCCGTCCGCATCCGGCTCCTCACCGGACGCAAGAACCAGATCCGCGCACAGTTCGCCCATGCCGGGCATCCGGTGCTGGGCGATGAAAAGTATGGGCGGGATTCAGGCGAGCGCCGTCTCTACCTCCACGCAGCGTACCTCGCGTTCAACCATCCGTTCACGGGGAGGCGGTTGGCGTTTGAATCGCCCGTGCCCCGCTCGTTCACCCTCCGCCTGGGCAGACGCGACATGGTCTGGCCCGTTCCTTCCATGGACGTTGCGAATGGCGGCCAAAAAGCATGAACATTTGCCTTTTCCTTCAGGCATACGTGTGGGTGTCTTAAACCGACTTTCGGGTATTTCGCCGAAATATGGATTCCCCTTTACCGTCTTTCCGTTTGATTGAAACGTAGAGACGCGGAGGCGCAGGGAACGCAAAGGGGGACAGTCTATCGTCGGCGTTGTTTCCTGGAGGGGCAACGTCCCCGACGCCTTTGTTCCGTCGGGGCGGTCGCTTTATCTCTGCGCATTGCGTTCAAAAACTCGCGAGGTTTCCCTCCCGTTGCTTTCCCGGAGAAACCGTCGCTTAACACCTTGAAAATACCCTTTGTCGGTTGAATCAGCCTCACGCTCATGCACAAAGTCCCATAATTCTCTACCCCGTTCCGCACCGTACTCAAACACTTCATATCCGTTACTTACATATTGCGATAAGTGCCGTGCCGCGCCGTGACCGCCGTTGACGGAGTGGGGGCGCACGAACGTGAGACGATAGACGAGCCGAGACGTTAGGCGATGAGACATTGGTGAAGCCGCATTGTCTTATCGTCTCGCGTCTCTCTTCACCCCCTATGCCTCGCGCGCAAAGCTTCAAATTCCGAAATCCCCGCTTGTGTCTTGCGGGGGGATGGGATACACTTTTCTGTCTTGTCTCGAAAGGGCGAGGCAGCAGATTATCTGTGCAGGGGCAACGCGCTGGTAGCGCGTTGTACTACGCCCAGTAGAACGGGCTGCCAGCCCGTTCAAGCTGGAAGTTTCCCGCAAAACCGCCTTGCCCCGCAGTGCGGTTTTTGGTATTCTTTAACCCGTCCGGCAGATTGGGGGGCGCCCATCACCAACAAACCGATTCCCCACGCGGGGCGGTCACGATGTGGCAAGGGCGCTCTCGCCCTTGCAGCAAGGCCGAGGCGGCCTTGCTACATCGCGTAAGGCCGCGACCGCCGCTTGGTAGGGACGCCTCGCCGAGGCGTCCGCCGTGCGGGGAAGAGAAAGATTTGAAAGAGAGTAACCGAAAGGAAACGACGATGAGAATGAAGCGAGTGATGATGATTGCCGCGCTGGCGGCGATCCTAGGAGGGCCGCGCCCCGTCGCGGCCGAGGAGGCCGGTGTGCCCTACGTGACGAACACCATCGCCAGGCAACGTTACCCGTGGAACGGACTCGTGGACATCACCTGCGAGGTGGCGGGGATCAACGGCGAGACCAACGGCCTCATGTTCGTCGTGGCAGCGGTGATGCCGGACACTGGCAACGTCCGCAACGTGTCGCACTTCTGGGTGGTGCAGGGCGGTACGAATTCCGTTGATCGCGAAGTGCATACCAACGGCAACTACCGCTTGCTCTGGGATGCCCGCGCCGACTTGGGGCTCGTACGCTACACCAACATGGTCGTGCGCGTCTCCTTTGACGCGCACGAATGGGTGCAACTCTGGGAGGACGGGCCGTATTGGGCCACGACGAACATCGGCGCGGAGAAGCCTGAAGATTATGGCTATTACTTCTGGTGGGGCGACACAGTGGGCTACAAGCGTGAAGGCAACGCCTGGGTGGCGACGGATGGCTCCTCTTCCAACTTCCAGTTTTACAACGATCCAATCAGCCAGCAGACCTGCAACAAGATCATTTCCACCCTGCAAAGCGAAGGATGGATCGTGCAGGAAAACAGCACCAACGTTCTTGCGCCGGAGCATGATGCGGCGCAGGTGCAGTGGGGCAGGGGATGGCGCATGCCGACGAATCAGGAGCTGTCAGACCTTATCAACAAATGCGACTGGACGTGGACGACGCAGAACGGCGTGAACGGCTATATCGTTCGCGGGCGGGGGGACTATGCCTCTAACAGTATCTTCCTCCCCGCCGCCGGCTACGGCGACGGGACTTCGCTCTACAATGCCGGTTCGTGGGGCTACTACTGGTCGTCCGTCCCGCGCTCGGACGACGACAACGGCACGGGCAGCCTCTTCTTCACCTCGGGCGACCACAGTACGGGCAACTACCGCCGCGACTACGGGTTCTCTGTTCGCCCTGTCCAAGGGTTCGCCAAATAGCGAACGAGATGCGCCTGTCGCGGAGCGATCAGGTCGGGTGAGTGCGAAGCACGAACTGCGAAGCAGCCGCAAGGCCCCGCGTGAGCGCAGTCGAGCGCAATCGAAGTTGGTTGAGGAGCGACAGCAATCGATGGCAGTCGAAAGCAAGAAAATGCGAAAGCAGTCGATAGCAAACGAAAACAATCGGGCAGCGCCTGCTGTGCGGGGTGTTGCCGCAGGCTAAGGAGGTTTATGGCGACTGAGCTTTTCAAAAACTCGACGGGCTACAAGCGGCTTGATGTTTACATCCTGATGAACATCATCCAGCTTGAGACGCTTGTGTTCTGCCGCCGGTTCCTCTCGCTCCAGAACGACCCCTGCGGACGCCAGTTCGACCAGATGACCCAGGCGGCGCGCTCGGGCGTGAAGAACCTCACCGAGGGCAGCGAACGCCAGGCCACCTCGATGCAGACGACGCTCAAGCTCATAGACGTCGCGAAAGCCTCGCTCTGCGAACTGCGCGACGACTACCTCACCTGGCTCCTCGACAAGAACCTGCCGCCGTGGCCGCAGCGCTCGCCTGAGGCGCAGGAGGTTTATGCGGTGCGTTTCGACGCGGCAAACTACGGCGACGACGTGAACTACGACCTTGCGCGGCACATCATCGCGCAGCGCAAGCGCTTTGCCAAGTGGTTTGGGGGCGGCGATGGTCGATTGCAATCGAATGCTGTCGATGGCAATC
The DNA here is from genome assembly GCA_017962315.1 of Kiritimatiellia bacterium. Classification (GTDB taxonomy): domain Bacteria; phylum Verrucomicrobiota; class Kiritimatiellia; order RFP12; family UBA1067; genus RGIG8368. The sequence continues at coordinate 8,322 of JAGCVN010000064.1, read as the reverse complement.
GGCAGCGATCGATGATCGAAAGCAATCGAGGGCAATCGATAGCAACCGGTAGCAATCGAGCATCGACGGCAATCGATAGCTATCGAGAGCAATCGAAAGCAGGGGCCGGAATCGCCTTCGCCAACGCCATGCTCATTTTGATCGGGCGGGCCCTGCACATGCTCGACAGGCTGTTGAAGCAGCACGGCGACGAGTTCGTGAAAGAAGGCGGCTTCTCCGAGCACATGACGGCGGCGCGAGTCGAAGAGAAGCGCCGTGAGCGCCGCGCCGTGGACGAAGGTGCGCCGCCTTGCCCCGTGTGCGGCGGCGTGATGCGCGTACGCCACGGCAAGACGGGCGATTTCTGGGGATGCACCAACTACCCTGCGTGCAAAGGCACGCGAAGTATTGCGCCAAAGGGCGCCAAGGAGGGCTTATGATTTTCGGAAGCAATCGAAGGCTATCGAGTGCAATCGATAGCAATCGGGCATCGAAAGCAATCGATGGCATTCGATGGCAATCGACGGCCAACCGAAACCGGACGCTGTTAAGGGCTGAAAACGAAAACTGGTTGGGGATTTCTCGCAGGGCTGTGATGAAACAGATCGCCGCCCTGAAGTCGAATGGACGGCTCGACCTACCGGCGGCGGTCGCGGGGCAACTGCTCTACCAGTGGTGCTGGTTATCGAAGTATAGCAATAGAGAGTCTCATAACAAACAAAACTTCGTAAAATACTATTACACGAAATATAAAAATACCATCCATGTTGATTTGTATGATATAATTTGGTATAATCACGCCCGTAGACCACCAATGGAGGTAATTGGTTATGCGTGATTATGTTAAGATTCTGCGTCGGCAAAAGGCCAATTTGGAGCATTTGCTCGCTCAAAGCGGCATTATTGATCGTGCCCAGCGTAGTCGTATTGACGTCAATTCTGCTCAGGCGCAGATTGTCGTCGGAGTCAGACGGTGCGGTAAATCCGTACTTTGCCGGATGGCGCTCCGGCAGAGCGGCGTTCCCTTCGGCTACATCGATTTCGACGACGAACCGTTGCGGAATGTCAGCGCAGATGAATTGGACGATGTCCTGAAGGCGGCATACGTCGTTTACGGACCGTTCAGGCATCTGTTTCTGGACGAAGTTCAGGATGTCGAGGCATGGCAGCTCTTTGTCAACCGGCTGTTGCGAGAGGGGATGCATCTGGTCATCACGGGGTCGAACTCCCATTTGCTTTCGTCTGAGCTGGCTACGCATCTGACCGGCCGGCATATTCCGATCGAATTGACGCCGTTCACATTTGAAGAATACCGTCGTTTCTGGGGACGGAGCAAGCCCGTGCTTACCGAGGATGATGCCGAGGCGCGCCGCGACTATCTCCAGTACGCGCAACAGGGCGGTTTCCCCGAGACCTTTGGGCATCCTGACGTGAACGCTTATTACAAGGCGCTGTACGACTCAATCCTCGTCCGGGACATCATGCAACGCCATGAAGTGCGGCAGATCGCGCTGTTCGGCAATGTCGCCTATACGGTGATGAGCAATTTCGCCTGTGAACTGTCGGCGACAAAACTGGCCAATCAGCTCCGGGTGAAGAGCGTGAACATGGTCCAGAACTTTATCAGCTACATGGAGGAGGCGTATCTGGTTGAAACCGTGAAGCTCTACGGGCGCAAGGCGTGGGAGCGGACGCGTCTCGGCAAGGGGTATGCGGTCGACATGGGGTTGGCGAACCTGTTCACCGGTTATACTGCTGGCGACAACCGGCGCGGACGGATACTCGAGAACATCGTCTTTCTCCAGTTGCGGAACAAGCGCAGAGAACTTGATTTCGAAATCTACTTCTACAAGGATCGGCGGCATGAGATTGATTTCCTGTGCGAGCGTCGCGGACGTATCATGAAACTCGTGCAAGTCGCATACGAAATAGTAGATCCGAGGACGCGCGAACGGGAGCTGTCCGCACTTTTCGAGATGGGCGACGAATTCAAGTGCGAGGACTTGTTACTCGTCACCGACCACGACAATGAGACCGTCGAACGGGATGGTCGAAAAGTGCGAATCGTCGATATCGTGACTTGGCTTCTGGAGGCTGCTGCCGAAAGGATGCCTGACGATTATTTCGCAAATGGCCGTGTGGCAACGGAAGGAACAAAACGATGAGAATAACGATCAAGGAAATGTCTCTGCTAATGGCGGCTGTGGCCGCAATGGTCGGCCATGCCGATTCCGGCGATTCTTCGCCGTTTCTGCTGGATACGGCGGAAGGCACACGAATCGCCGCTGAAGGCGATGCGATTCCGATAGCCTATTCGCCCCGCTGGGGCAATGCGGCCGAATGCTCGATTGCCATCGATGGCAATCGGCTGCTTTCGACTGCGGAGGAGGGCTGCACCACCTGGACGCCGCAGGGTATCGGCGGCCACACCCTCACGCACACGGCGGGCGGCGAGACGCTGACTGCGCAGTTCGCGGTGCTGGGCGATGACGTGGCGGTGCATGCGGGGACGTTGGGGACATCGGAGACATGGGGGACGGACAAGGTACATCTCGTGACGGCGGCGGTGACCTTGCCGAGCGGCGTGTCGCTCACGATCCAGGCGGGGGCGGTGGTGAAGTTCATGCCGGGCACGTCGCTCACCATTGCAAACGGCGGCAGCTGCACGGCGCGGGGCGTGATCTTCACGCACGTGAATGACGATACCGTGGGCGGCGATGTCCTGTTCGACGGCGCTCCCGCCGTCGCCATCCCCATGGGCGACTACACGATAAGCGGCAGCATCATCGACGACGATTCGACTGAATACCGCTACATGCCGCCGCAGGCGCTGGAGGATTACATTTCGTCAGACACGCTCCTGTCCGGCAACCGTACATACGTCGTAACCAACTCGGTGACGGTGGCGAGCGGCGCGACGCTCACGCTCCAGCCCGGCACGATCCTGAAGTTCAACACGGGCTGCTCGCTCACCGTGAACGGCACCTTGGACGCGCAGGGCACACGCGCCGCGCCCATCGTATTCACCTCGCTCAAGGACGACAAACACGGCGGCGATGCAAACGGGGACGGGGACAATACGTACGCGCAGGCGGGGGATTGGAAGGGAATCGTCGTATATGGAACAGCATCATTCGACAAGGCAAAAATCTATTATGCCTCAAACGCGGATGGTGATGGTCCAGATGGCAAGATGGATATAGGAGATGGTATATCTGTGTCCGGCGGTACTGTTTACTTCACTAATTCCGAGATGGCTTTCGGGCAGTTATATGCTGTTGGCGTAGAGGCCGGCCATTTCTATGCGGAGAACGCCATCATCCGTGAATACTTCTGTGCGTTTCGCCATTGGCCGAGCGATCCGATTGTCAACAGCGTCATCTACAATTGCAATCGCCTTTCGAACAACGGTGGGCAGACGCTCTACAACTGCATCATCGTTGGTGTAAACGAGGCTTGGGATTGGGACAATGGAGGCGGCAACACATACAGTCATTGCGTGTTCTGGAACAAGCCTGGATTCGGGCTGCAGTCGCTGCCGTATTCGGCTTCGGCTGCTGACGGCAACGTGTGGGGCGATCCGCTCTTCGTCGATCCCGACAACGGCGACTTCCGCATCGCGGCGAATTCGCCGTGCGTGGACGCGGGCGACGGGGATATTGCGCCGGAGACGGACTACTGGGGCCAGCCGCGCATGGACGTGAGGGCGGTGACGGACACGGGCACGCCCAACGGCGAAGGCGTATGTCCCGACATCGGCATCTACGAGGTGCCGGGCTCGGCGAACATGCCGCTGCCGGATCTGGCGGTGGTGGCCGTCGGCATGAATGTCGACGCACAGGACACCGTCGCTCCCGGTGACGCCCTCACCCTCACCTACGTCGTCACGAACCGCGGCGCGGCGGCGGTGACGGGGCGTGTGCGCGACCTCTTCCGTTTCAAGGGCGCGGATGCTGCGACGGGCGGCCTGACGGTCGATGCCGCCAAAATCGAGCAGGCGTACAACATCGCGGCGGGCGGCTCCACCGAATTCACCGCCACGCTCACCGTGCCCACGCTCAAGGCGGGTATGTGGAAGGTTGAAGTGGGCGTGAACATGAACAACTATCCCTACGAGCAGAACCTCTCGAACAACAGGGCGACGTCCGAGGATGAAATCAGTATTGAGCTGGAGGCGATGGGGCTTGGCACGCAGTCTGTCACGGTCGGGAGTGGAGAGTCCGCTGGATTCGTGCTTTCGGGTCTGCCGACGGCGGGCGGCGTGGTGCGCGTGACGGGCGCGGGCGACGCGATCGTGGCCTACGGCGGCAACGGCGCGGTGCCGATGGGCGGCGGTCGCGGGGCGACCGCCCTACCGATGGTATCCCTTGCCGACGGCTCGTTGCTGATTGTATTCCCGGCGCGGGCGGAGGGCGAGAATGCATATCTCGTGCTGGAGAATGGCGGGAGCGTATCGGCGACGGTTTCCGTGGAGGTGAAGGGGACGGAGCTGAAGATTTACGGTGCGGAGCCGGGGCGCGTTGCCAACGTGGGCGAGGCGACGGTCACGATCACGGGGAGCGGGATGGTAGGGCGCGTTGTCCCCAACGCGCCGGGCGGCGGCTTGGGACAAGCCGCCCTACCAACTGTGACGCTTGGTGGACGTGCCGCAAAGAGCGTGGAGGTGTTGAATGCCGCGCAGATTGCCGCGACGTTCGATGTGGAGGGGATGGCGGCGGGGGGCGTCGCGCTCGTCGCCAAGAATGGCGACGGACAGGACACATTGCTGAATGCCGTTGAAATCTATGCCGCGAAGGAGGGGTCGAAGCTGAGGGCGTGGCTGGAGATGCCGTCGTCTGTGCGTGACGGGCGCGTGTTCACGGGGTACGTGTGCTACGCGAACGAGGGCGATTCGCCGATGACGATGCCTGTTTTCAAGATTGCGCGCGAGGATTCCAGCACGGTGATGGGGCTTGTGGCGAGCGAGAGCATGACGGAGACACAGCTCTACGTGGGCGGTATTTCGCCCACGTATCCGGCTGGCGTCCTCAAGGCGGGCGACACGGCGCGGATTCCGTTCTACTTCCAGCCGCTCGGGAAGTACAAGATCAAGCTGACGCACATCAAAGACGTGGAAAACTTGGCGGCACATCGGTCGTTCGGCGGGACCAAGGCGTATCTCGCGGCGATGAGTGCTGCGGCGACGCGTCTCAACCTGCGCGGGCGCATTGCGTACGACATCAACGGCTTTGTGGACCTGGCGTTGTGGGAGAAGCGCGGCATCGCACACGCGGCGGTGAGCGGCTATCTCGTGGATGCGAAGACGGGCGAGCCGCTGGCGAATACAGACATCTCGCTCGTGGCGGCGGATTCAGAGGCGCAGATCCCACCCGCGACCGGTACGACGGACGACAGCGGCTACTTCCAGCTGACGAACCTTGCCGACGGCGAATACCGCTGGCTGATGGAGTCGGGGGTGACGCTTGCGGACGCGAGCACGAACACGGTCACGGTCACCGGACAGGCCGACGTCAACGGCGCTTCCGTATATGCCACGCCCGGCGGGCGGATTTCTGGCTACGTCATGGCCGAAGACGGCACGCCGATGTCCGGCTGCGGGGTTGCGCGGATCGATACTTCAGGCAGTGTGCTGGGCGTCACGTTTGCCGACGACTACGGCATGTATCGCTTTGACGGACTGGGGAACGGCACGAACGTGATACGCGCGCTGGCCTCGGGCGGCTGGGTGACGACCGATTCGGAGGCGGTTGCAATCGACGAGGTGGAGCGCTCCGCCGAAGTGTCCGTTGTCATGCGGAAGGGCGGCATTGTGTCCGGCGTCGTCACCAAGGACGGACAGACGCTCACGAACGGGTTCGTCCGGGCGGTCGCGCAAAACGGCACGTCGTTCAATGTCACCGTGAGGGAAGACGGGTCGTATCTTTTCGACGGACTGGCGGCAGGGCGGTACCAGATCGGGTACTATTCCTCCGGCGACGTTTCCGACGATGCATACGTGACGCTGGCGGTGGATGACCGCGTTTCGGTGGATCTTTCGGCGAGGTCGCGTCCGCTGTTCGAGCCGGCTCTGCGTGTCGGCTTCGGGCAACTGGAGACACGGTTCTTCTTCACCGACCCCAATCGTGCGACGAACGTCGTGGCCTGGGCCTGGGACTTCGATTCGGACGGGACGGTTGACTCGACGGAGGCCTCGCCGACGTGGACGTACACCGGTCTGGGGACGAACACCGTCACGCTGACGATCACGGAAAACGGCGGCGCGCAGACCACAAGCGTCTATCCCGGCTGCGTGCGCGTCGAGGAGGCCGTCGAGACGGTCTTGAAGGACGGGGCGATTGTGTTCGGCACGAATTCGGGGACGCTTGAAACGCTTGAGCTCGGAGAAGGCACGCTCGTGCTTTCCGGAGCGCCGTCGGCCGGCGACATAGCCGTCGGCAATGCGATACTTGGAAAGTTCGAGGATACGTGGTACGTGAGACGTGTCACGGGGGTGGAGCGTTCCGGCGACAGATGGACGCTGACGACCGAAGACGCGAAGGTGACGGACGTGTTCGAGCGGTTCGCCATGTCCATCAGCGTCCCCGTGGAATTGGATACGTCCTCGACAAGGCCCGTGTTGCACTCCGCCAGAAACACGAAGATACCTCGCCTCAACGCCTCGACGCCCGGGGCGGACGACGATGGTTTCCATTGGTTTGCGGAGGGTGGCGTTACGGCGAAGGTCGGACTGAAGCCGGATTGCCGCGTTTCGGTCGTGAGGGACATCCGCGACGGCCGCGACTATTCCATGTGGGCATTCATCGGCGAGAGCACGATCGAGGCGAGCATCGGACTGGAGGGCAACGCGGGGGCGCGGTACAAGGAGAGCATCCCCGTGCCGTTTAGCATCAAGGTGCCTACGTCGGTGCCGTTCCTGGTGGCCAAGGCCGAGGCGGAGGTGTACTGCCAGTTCACCGCGCAAATTTCCGGCACGGCCGGTATCCAGGGACGCGTCACGCAGATTATGCAGATCGGAATGGAGCAGATTGACGGCGGGGACTGGAAGTGGCTCAATCCGTTTCCGACGCCAGAGGCGAAGTTCGAGCCCTACGGGGACATCGAGGGGTCACTTGAGGCGCGGATGGGAATCGTTCCGAAATTCGGCCTGGAATGGCTTGCGGTCTCCGCCACGGTGGATCTCGATATCTTCATGAGCGCATACATCAAGGCGGGGTTGACGTCCCCTCTGTCGTTTGGCGTGGAAATCGGCGCAGACCTGAAGGGAGAGATGAAACTGGAGGTGTTCGGGGCGGCGATCGGGAAGTGGTTCACGCCGGCAATAGAGGGGCCGCGCATCCAGGCGGTCCGCTATACCGGCCCGAATCCGGAATTCTCCTTCAGCCCGAACGCGGGTCTGAAGGCGCCGGTCGATGTCCAGTTCACAAACCAGACGAAAGGGCCGAGCCTCAGGATATTCCAGAGTGAGCGGCAGACCGAGGCGAGCCGCTACGAATGGAACTTTGGCAACGGCATGACTTCTACGGACCGCAATCCCACCACGACGTTTGCCGACGAAGGCAGATACAGGGTTTCGCTCAAGGCGTTCGACGACGCCTTCATAACGGGACCGTATCGGTACGAGGCCACTGTTACGGTCGGCGACGACGATGATGATGACGAGGAGGAAGAGGAAGAAGAGGACGACACCGTTGAGGACACTTCCGCGCAGTCATCTGACCCGAACGAAGTTGTCGGGCCTCCCGGCGTGGGCGAGGCGCGGTACGTGAAGCCAGGCGACTGGATGGACTACACCATCTACTTCGAGAACAAGGAGGGATTCGACATCGCCGACGCGCAGGAGGTGAAGGTGACGAACCCGCTCTCCGAATGGCTCGACTGGAGCACGTTCGAGATGCGCGAGGTGGCGTTCAACAACCAGAACGACAATTCGCTCGATGGCCTTTCCGGCGGTACGCGCGACATCAAGATGAACGGCACCAACAAGTACGTGCGCGTCGCGTTGGGCGGCGGCGAAGACGGTACGGGCAGCATTGCCGAAACGGGTGTCGTGCATTGGTATCTGCGCGTCTATGATCCGAACGGCACATTCGGCTGGCCGAACGACCTGAGCGGCTTCCTGCCATCCAACGACGACACCCATCGCGGTGAAGGTAACTTGACCTACCTCATCAGGGTGCGCGAGGACGCTCCGGCGAACGTGGTGATCGCGAACAGCGCAAGCATCGTATTCGACAAGAACGACCCGATCGAGACCGATCCGGCGTGGTGGAATACGGTGGCTGGCGTGGCGAATGTCACGCTCAATGATGGCGAGGGCGGCGGCGTCAAACAGCTGATCGTGGG
>JAGCVN010000005.1 GCA_017962315.1 Kiritimatiellia bacterium | reverse complement strand
TTGATGAAGGAGAACAGGCGTATCTCGAACGCACAAGAGAAAGGACGATAAAATCAATGAAAAAGAAAATCTTAAAACTAGGCATAAGTGCCAAGGAACTCGGAATTTTCGCAGCATGAAATCAAGTTATAGGCAAGGAATAAGCTCGGCAAAGAAAACGACATTCGCCGCGCTGTTTGTGGCAGCGGTGTCGATGCTGTCCGCAGGAGCGGACGACCGTTTGGCGGAGGGTTTTGCCTCTCCGCCAGACAGCGCGAAGCCCCGCGTTTACTGGCACTGGATGAACGGACATGTCACGAAGGAGGGCGTCACCGCAGATCTTGAGGCGATGAAGGAGGCTGGCATTGGCGGGACGATCCTCACGAGCGTCTATTGCGGGCGTCTCGCCCATGGACCGGTGCCGTTCGGTTCGCCGGAGTGGGACGACTGTGTGCGGCACGCAATGAAGGAGTCGGAGCGGTTGGGGCTCGAAGTCACGATGAACCACTGCTCTGGCATGAGCGACGCGGGAGGGCCGTGGGTTGCGCCGTCCAATTCGATGTTCCGCCTGTGCTGCGGCGAGACGCGCGTCAGGGGCGGCGAGACGTTCAAGGGGAAGCTCCCGCGGATCACGCCGGACGCGCCCGACGGATTCTTCCACGATTGGTACCGCGGCATCGCGACGCTCGCCTTCCCGCTGCCGCAGGCCGAGGCGGAGGCGCCGGCGAAGTACGAGGTACGGAAGGAGTCCGCGAACCGCATCGTTTCGGCGGGCGGCGCGACCTTCACATTGCGGGGCGTGGCGTTCACGGTGAAGTATTCCGGCGGCAGCCCGTGGTACCGCAGGCTCAACGCCAAGGTGGACGTCTCGGATGACGGCAAGTCGTGGAGGGAAGCTGCGAGTTTCGACACGATGATTTCCGACGGCGGCACGAAGCAGTACCAGGAACGTCCCGTGTTTGCCGCGTTCTCGGGCCCCGCGACCGGAAAATACGTGCGCATCCGTCCGGACTTCGGCGAAGGCGGCAAGGCGGAGTTCGCCCGTTTCCGTCCCATGTCGCGGCTGGGGCTGGGCAACATTGAAGAGCGCTTTCTCGCCGTGCGCGACGCTTCCGTTCGGTCGCAGCCGCTGAAACCGGATGTCCGCGGACCCGATGCGGCGTGCTGCATCGCGCCGGAGTCGATCGTCGACCTGACGGCGCAGACCGGCGCGGACGGCTCGCTTGAATGGACTGCGCCCGCCGGCGGGGAATGGGTGGTGCTGCGCATCGGCTACTATTCGCTCGGGACGATGGTGGGTGCGCCGCCGCAGTCCGGCAAGGGACTGGAAGTCGACAAGCTCGACGCCGACGCCGTCAGGCGTCACTTCGAGGCATACGCGGGGAAGTTCGCCGACGAAAAGGCGATGACCGGAATCGAAAACGACAGCTGGGAGAAGGGATCGCAGAACTGGACGCACGGCTTCGAGAAGAAGTTCGAGGCGCGCTTCGGCTATTCGATCGTGCCGTATCTCGTGGCGCTTTCTGGACGGACGCTGGAATCGCCAGCCAGAACGGACGCGGCACTTCTCGATTTCCGGCGGTTCGTCTCCGACACGTTCTGCGAGAATTTCGCCGCGATGCTCACGCGCCTCGCGCACGAGCACGGAATGGAGACCGCGATGGAACCGTGCGGCAACTCGCCGGCAAACACACTCGATTTCGCCGATGCGGCGGATCTGCCGATGTGCGAGTTCTGGGTGGGGAACGACGACTCGATCACATATCCGTTCTATCCTTATACCGGGTGTTTCACGGACTGGCAGCACCATCTGGACGCGAAGGGCATGGCGAGCGTCGTCCATCTCAAGGGGACGAAGTTCCTGGACGCCGAAGCATTTACGGCGCTCAACAACTTCGGCGGCAAGTGGCTGAAGGATCCGTTCGGGATGAAGGCGATGGGCGACTTGTTCTACACGCTCGGCGTCAACAGGTGCATCTACCACCGCTGGGCGCATCAGCCGTGGACCGGGAAGAATCCCGGCATGACGATGGGGCGCTGGGGCACGCATTTCGAACGGACGGAGACGTGGTGGCCGCTGGTCAAGGACTGGCTCGCCTACCAGGCCCGCTGTCAGTTTCTGCTCAGCGAGGGACACCCCGCGAACGACGTGCTGATCTTCGCGGGCGACGCCGTGCCGGACAACGGAAGGCCGGAGGCAGTCCCCACCGGCATGAGCTGGGACGTCTGCGGACCGCGCCAGTTGCGCCGCCTGACGGTAAAGGACTCCCTGATCATGCCGAACGGCTACAAGGCGCTGATTGTCCCGGAAAACCGTCCGGTTTCGCGTGAAAGCGAAGAAAAGATCGAGTCGCTCCGCAAGGCGGGCGCAAGGATCGTGCGCGTCGGCGGGTACTATGGCGTCGCGCCAGACTTTATCTGCGCCGATAAAGACGTCCGCTTCATCAGGCGGCACATGGACGACGGCCGCGACTTCTATTTCGTGGCGAGTTCGAACACCAACGCGACGCGCGCGGTCTGTTCCTTCCGCCAGAAGGGGCGTTTTGTGCAGCTGTGGGATGCCGAAAGCGGCAGACGGACGAGGGCCCGCGACTGGAGGCGCGACGGAGACAGGACTGAAGTCGTGCTCGATTTCAAGCCGTGCGGCTCGTGTTTCATTGTGTTCGCCGACGGGAACGACGAAAGTCTGCCAGTCGAAGAGCCGTCAGTCCAATATGCTGCGCGGACGATTCCCGGCGCATGGGAAGTGGAATTCCCCGTCGGCTGGTACACGAACGGCACGGACACGGCGGTGAAGCGGCTAGACCGTCTCGTTTCGTGGACGGTGCTCGGCGAAAGCGATTTCAAGTATTTCTCGGGCATAGCCACCTACAGGAAGACGATTGATATCCCGAAGGGTGCCGAGCGTGTCCGGCTCGATCTCGGCGAAGTGAAGAACGTTGCAGAAGTGACAGTTGACGGTAAGAGATTCCCTGTGCTGTGGCGTCCGCCGTTCCGTGTGGAAATCACCGATGCCGTTCGCGGCAAGACGTCGGCGGAGGTTTCGATCCGCGTCGCGAACCTCTGGCCGAACAGGCTGATCGGCGACGCCCGAGAGCCCAAAACGCCGCACACATACACGACATGGGAGCATTGGACTGCGAAGGACAGCCTGCTTCCGTCTGGCATCCTCGGCCCGGCGCGGCTCGAAGTATATCCTGCGCCGGCGGGGACGAACTGTTGCGTCTCGCCCGATGGTGACGATGCGGCAAAGCCAAAAGTGCGGAACTTGCTGGAAAACGGCGATTTCGACGCAGGGTCATTTACGTCAGACGGCGTCCATGCCTACTCTTCGGCGCGCACGATGAAAGATGTCTTGAACCCGCACTGGACCGTCACGGGCGGGTACGACTGGGGACTCGATCCGGCGAGCGGCGTATGGGTCGCGAAATCGTTCGCCGTCGGGCGCTGGGCCCTCTACGTCCAGACGAACCAGCGACACGGATGCCACACGGCGACGATACAGCAGGACGTGGAAATCCCCGAGCCGGGCGATTACGGCGTCGCGTTTCGCTACACGACGCGTCCAGGGGCCAACCGCGGCGGTGCGGCGTTCAAGGTGAACATAATAAAGGACGCATCGACCATGACGCTCAAGACGGTGGAGAGCGGACGGCACTGGACGGCCGACGGCTTCGCCTGCGCGTCTTGCCGCATTGACCGTCCCGGAACGGCCACGCTTCAATTCCTCATCGAGGGCGGATCCGCAGACCTCGCCAACGCATTCGACGACGTCTGGTTCTTCAAGATCCCGTCCGGAATGCATCTTTCCGGCGATGCCGACTCCCGCGCACTTTTACCTCCCCTGCCTGACGGACGCAACTCCGTTCGCGTTCCGCTGACGATAGAAGGCGCGGCAAGCGCGTCGAGCTTCACCATCTCCGGTGACTGGGAACTGGATGTCTCTTGCGGCGGGCAAAGCGCAAAGTTCTCCATCGAGCCTCCGCGCCGCGTCGCCATCGAGGATGAACGCTACGCCGCCCTGCCGGTGTTTGCGCCGACGAAGGCGCCGTGGGCGCGCGGTGAACGGTTGAAGGGCGTTGTCGCGTGCGAGTGCAGCGTCCGGTTCGCGCTCGATTCCAAGTCCGTGAAAGTCCGCTCGGCCGCGGACGGGCTTGAACTCGCAAAAGGTACCGACTGGGTAGTAGATGAGCAGTGGGGCGCGGTCGGCTGGAAGGATGCGACGCGCGCGAAGATGTTCTCTTCCGTGCTTGTCTCGTATGCGTACGCGATGCGCCGCACGGACTCCGTCGTACGCCGCGCAGACGGTTCGCTCGCGTTGCTGAGAGGTCGCGACCATGTCGTCACCCCGCGTCCCCCCGCGCTCGCTCCCGGCGACACGCTCCTCGGCAACGTGACGGTCGATGCGGCTACTGCGAGACTCGAACTGCGCAACGTTTTCCCGGTGATGGAGAGGCCGTTCGGGACGAAAAGCACCGCTCCATCGGCGGAGAAACTGCTGCCGCGTACATGGACCAAACTCAACAACGGCGAACGGGTCACCATACTTGCTTGGGGCGATTCGGTGACGGACGGATTCTTCCTGCCCAAGGAGGACAAGTGGCAGGAACAGTTCGTGCGGCGGCTTCACAGACGCTTCCCGAAAGCGGAGATACGTCTCGTGTCGAACGGCTGGAGCGGCAAGACCTCCTCGCGCTTCCTTGCCGTGCCGCCTGAAAGCCCATACCACTTCGAGAGCAAGGTTGCGGGCGTCAAGGCCGACCTCGTCATCAGCGAGTTTGTGAACGACTGCGGGCAAGGCGAGGCCATCGTAAGAGACTACTACCCGAAATACCTCAAGGCTTTCCGCGACGCGGGATCCGAATGGGTTGCGATGACTCCGCACTATGTCCATTCGATGGGGCAGAATTCCTGCCGTGGCACGGACGACGATCCGCGGCCGTTCGTCAAGGCTCTGCGGGCGTTCGCCGCGAAGAACGGCATCGCCCTTGCCGACGCCTCTCGCCGCTGGGGGCATCTCTGGCGGGAGGGGATTCCTTTTTCGACAATGTTCGTGAACGACATCAACCACCCCGTCGCCGAAGGCATGACGCTTTTCGCCGACGCACTCATGGAACTTTTCGGTGCCGACGCGCCGTAACATCAAACGCAATGAAAGCAAAAAACGAAAGTGACGCGAAAGCAAATGTCGAAGAGCATGACAGATCGTAGCGGTTACTATGTCTCTGATTACCGTGCCCCGATTGCGAGAAGATGGTATCGAGCCGTGCGTTGATGTCGTAGAGAATTGGAGTATAGGATATGCTGAAGAAGGGTGACATAAAATGGCGGTTGGCCAAGAGGGAGACGAGCGCCGGTCGTGAGGCGGGTACGACGATCGGCAGCCGACTGTTGAATGTCACCCGCAATCGTACGCTTTTGCCTGCCAGTACGAAAGGAGCCTCCGCATGACCCCCTTTATCGGACACAGCGTTGGCTACCGCAAGACGCTTTCGTTTGGCCTTACGTGCCTTGTGTATCGCGCCACAACCATGTTCTGTCGACGCAACTACAACTACCCGAACGACGCCCTCGGAAAAACGGTGGGGCAGATGGTTGGTGCGGTACGTTCGGCGCGGCAGAATATCGCCGAGGGATCGTCCCGTGCCGGAACCTCGAAGGAAACCGAATTGAAGTTTCTCGATGTGGCGAAAGCCTTTTTGCAGGAACTTGCCGGCGACTACGAGTCGTTCATCGTCGATGCCGGCGAAACGCCGTGGAGCGAGCGCGATCCGAAGTATCTCAAGGCGAAATCGCTTGTATTCGACGACTTTACGGCAAAAGATGATTTGCGTCATGAATACGGGAAGCACATCCTTGCGATGCGCAAGCGTTTCGCGGCGGCCTTGGAGAATGAAGATCCGATTATCGCAGCGAACGCGATTCTCGTGACGATCGACCGTGCGTGTGCGTTGCTGCATAGGCAGATCGGAAAGATCGACGAGGATTTTCGCAAGCAAGGCGGCTTCACGGAGCATCGGACGAAAGTATGCCTCGAGGCGCACGATGCCGCGATTGGCGCCTGCGACGCACCGAAGTGTTCGAAATGCGGTGGGCCGATGCGCAAGGTGGTGGCGAAGAAAGGCCCAAACTCTGGCAACCCGTTTTGGAACTGCCAGGCGTATCCCAATTGCAGCGGTACACGCAAATGGGGGCGGAAGTGATGGCGATGGTAAGGACATTTGAAATCTTACGGTCGACGACCGCGGTGCGACATTCGGCAACCGACAATCGGATGTCGGACGTCGTCTGGTTGTCTGTCGCCGAATTTGGCCTCTCTTGTCCAATAATGGCATGTACCCGTCGATGCCCTTGGGAATCGCTAAAGCGATTTCAGATGTGTTTCTCAAATGAAAGGTAAGTATCCATGAAAGTGAAGGTCGTTGCTGTTTTGTCCATGATTGCAGCGGGTTGTTTTGCTACGGAGCCGATTCCGGCGTTCATCATGGGCCAGAATGTCGAGCATACGCGTTCGGCGGTGCAGGGCGGACTGTCCGCCCAGCTTGTGCGCAACCGCAAGTTCGCGGGGCGGCCTCGGCGTACCGGCGTGGCGATGATGTGGGAACCGTGCGGTGCGCATGCGTTCTACCACCTTTTGCTGAACCGGGGCCTCACGCGCCACGCGGCGCGGAGCCGGATGCCGCGTGTCGATGAAGTCAATTCGCAGGTGGTCGGCTGCCTCGACGCGGAAGGCGAGGCGGGCATCCTTCAGCGCGACATCGGCATACGCGGCGGCGTGGCGCATACGTTCCGGGCGGTGGTGAGCACGCTCCACGAGGAGGATACGCCCGTCGTGCTGCGCGTGTCGTCGGGAGGGAGCGTCCTCGCCGAACGTACATTCACGGTGCGCTCGAAGGACATCCGCGACTGGAAGCGCGTCTCGTTCGACTTCACGCTGGAACGCGACACGATGGCGGACATCTCCGTTCTGGTGAAGGGAAAGCGCTACATCGTCGTCGGTGCGGTCTCGGTGATGCCGGGCGACAACTTCCGCGGGATGCGGGCGGACGTGGTGGAGCATCTGCGCGAGCTCGGCACGTCGGTCATCCGCTGGCCGGGTGGCAACTTCGCCGGCGAGTACCGCTGGCGCGACGGATTGATCGCAGACCCCGACGAGCGTGCGCCGTTGCAGTCCCGCAACGAAATCAAGACGCATCCCTACACGATCGGTTACGACTCGAACGACATCGGCATGGAGGACATCCTCGCCCTCTGCGAGAAGATCGGCGCCCAGCCGTTCTTCACCATCAACATCGCGTGGGACAGTCCGAAGGACTCCGCCGACTGGGTGAGGGCGTGTCGGGGGCGCGTGAAGCTGTGGGGGCTTGGAAACGAGATGGGCCACGGACACATGGAGGGCATCAACAGACCGCAGGGCTACACCAAGGTGGCGATCCAGCACGCGGAGGAGATGCGCAAGGCCGATCCGTCGATTCAGTTCGTCGCGTCCGGCGCCTATCCGAACGGCGGGCACAACTGGATCGACAACAGCGCCAAGCCAATCTCGCGTGTCGCGCCGATTGTCGCCTACCACCGCTACGAAAGCATTACGGGGCTCTGCATCTTCGACTACACCACGCCGGAGCGAACGGCGGGCGTGTACGCGGACGTGTCGCGCTGGGCCGACGAGTCGATTGCCGCGCTTGGACGCTTCCGCACCGCGCTTCCCCGCGAGATCGGCATCTCCTACGACGAATGGAACATGTGGGCCACGTGGTTTCGCGAGGAGGGTATCGTCGAAGGGCTGTACATCGCGAAGATGTTGAACCAGCTGATGCGCAACTGGGAGACGCTGGGGCTGAAATGCGTCTGCTACTTCCAGGCAATCAACGAACAGGCGATCTGCGTCAACCCGTTCGAGAGCCACCTCACGGCGGCGGGCGAGGCGATGCGCCTCTGGAAGGGACACGTCGGCGGCGTTCCTGTGGCAATTCCCGATTTGCCCGACAGCGCATTCGCGACGGACCATCCCGACGGCACCCGCTACATGACGTTCTACAACTTCTCCGTAGAGAAGCCGTGCACGTTCCGCATCCCGACCGGCGGACGCGGGAAGATCGTCGTGGCGGAAACGCTCGTGCCGAATGGATTTGAGATCGGCAGCCGCTACGCGCACCGCCTCGGTGCGGGAAAGATCAATGGGGATTTCTACGAACTCACGCTCCCCCCGGGCCATCAGGCGAGTACACGTTTCAGATAGCGCAGCAAAAGGTTTCAGAGCAATTGAAACAGGAATGTTGGAGCAGCATGAACAAAACAGTTAGATTGGGTTTTGTTTTGATGGGCGTCGTCGGAACGGTTATGGCGGCGGGCGGAGACATCGTGGTGAACGGCGGATTCGACGACGTAAAGGATGGTACCACTATCGGATGGCGGGATGTCGGCAGACGGTATGTCTTCCGCGACGGCACGGGACGCAACGGCACACGCGGATTGTGTTACGAAAACGACGATCCGAAGTTCTACTCGTTCCCTGGACAAAAGGTTCCGTTCAAGACCGGTCGTGCATATGAGTTTGAGGTGTGGGTAAAGACGGAGAACCTGCAAGGGGACGACAGCGGCGCGACGTTGTGCATCGAATGGAGCGACAAGAACGGCAAGTGGCTTGGTGGCACGTATCCGCGCGGTGTCAAGGGGACGAGCGGATGGACACGGGTAAAGGGGATCACGGGCCGGATTCCTGAGAACGCGACGACCGTACGGGTGAATCCATACGTGCGAAAGGGAATGACGGGAAAGGCATGGTTCGACGACCTTTCGGTCTGCGAGTACGTCCCGCCGCCCGTCACGGGCGTGTACTCGACGGCCTACCGCAACATCGCCTCGGACGGCGACGTGACGTTTCGCGTTGCGCTCGATGTTTCACCCGACGACGGTGGTGAACTGTGGTTTTCGTACCGTGACGCAAAGGGCGATTTGCGCCGCGTGCGCGCCGTAAACGCGCCACACGACGGCGTGACATTGCCGGTGGCTTCCATGAAGGCCGGACGGCAGGATGTCGTTGCCGAGTTCTTCAAAGGGACGAACCGCATCGGTTCCGCCACATGCGCGTTCACACGCATCGAGCGTCTGCCCCCGCGGGCCGTGTGGTTTGACAAGCATGGACGTACGATTGCCGATGGCAAACCGTTCTTCCCGCTCGGCATGTACTGGGGCGCGATCACCACGAACAAGATCGAGAAGTACGCAATGGGACCGTTCAACTGCCTGATGCCCTACCAGCCGCCGAAGTCGCCCGACCTCATGGATCTCTGCCATGAGAAGGGACTCAAGGTGATCTACAGCGTGAAGGACATTTACCACGGTACGCGTTGGGTCCCGAAGGGAATTGCGTCCGAGGAAGACGAAGCTCGTTTTATCAAGGATCGCGTCAGCCGTTTCAAAAACCACCCCGCGCTTCTCGCCTGGTACCTCAATGATGAGCTGCCCCTTTCGATGCTGCCACGACTCACGGCGCGGCGTGCGCTGATGGAGGAACTTGATCCGGGGCATCCAGGCTGGACGGTTCTCTACCAGTACACGATGATCCGCGACTACATGCCGTCGTTCGATGTCGTGGGGACAGACCCTTATCCGATCCCGATGAAATCGGCGGCGACGGCGACGGAATGGACACGACAAACCGTGAGCGGTACCTTCGGTTGTAAACCCGTCTGGCAGGTGCCGCAGGCGTTCAATTGGGCTGCCTACAAAAAAAAGCCGGAAGAGAAGGGGAAGTATCGTGCGCCGACAGAGGCGGAGTTGCGATCGATGTGCTGGCAGTGTATCGCCAATGGCGCGAACGGGCTTGTGTTATACTCGTACTTCGACCTTGAGAAACGCCCCGATGGCGACGACTTCGACAAGCGGTGGGCGGAATGTTGCCGTGTAGGCGCGGAGATACGCGCGCAATTCCCCGTGTTACTCTCGTCTGAGGGGGTTGGGCGGCGGATTGTCTCGAACCTTGACTACGAACAACCAGATGAGGACTGGAAGGGACCGACGAAGCCGGTGTCGGTACGTACGTGGGTGAAGGACGGTGACACATACATCCTTGTAGTCAACGGCTACGAAAAGACAAGGCGCGTTCGGGTAGGGTTGTCGGACGGCGGCTATTCCGCTGCGGCAAGCGTGTTCGGTCCTAAACCGAGACTGGGTCGTGATGCTGTGGAACTCGACCTTGCCCCACTCGAACCTGCCCTTGTCCGCCTTGTCAGGGGCGATTCGGCTTTGGAAAGACTGGGGACGCAGTTTTCCGATCCTCCCGACCGGGCGGGGGTAAACTGCTGGTGGTGGTGGCTCAACGGCAACACCGACAAGGCCGCTATCTCCAGTGAACTCGCAGCCATGAAGGAGAAACGTTTCCAGGGTGCAATGATTTTCGATGCGGGCGGACAGAACCAGCGAGGCAACCGCGACGTGCCGGCGGGGCCTCTGTTCGGATCGAAGGAATGGTGCGACCTCTTTGTGTTTGCGCTTGACGAGGCGGAACGGCTCGGACTTTCCATCGGCTTCAACATCCAGAGCGGCTGGAACCTCGGAGGCCCGTGTGTCACGCCTCAATTCGCTGCGAAGCGCGTCGTATGCTCCCGGACTGTTGTCGAAGGCGGTGCCGCCGGCGTCAGGCTTCCGCAACCCAAGACCAGGCTTGGCTTCTACCGCGACGTTGCCGTTATCGCGTTTCCGCTCGACGATTCGGCCAAGGCTTCAGAACCGGTCAATTTCCTCGCGGCCAAACTGGCCGCGCAGGAACTCGGCGGAAGCGCGACGGATTGCCGGTTTCTACTCGATAACGCCGTTCAGGACAAATCGGTACGCGGTAAGAACGCACCGTACCTCATCCGTCGTAATGCGATCGTCGATCTTACGCGGCGGATGTCCCGCGACGGTGCGCTCGACTGGACTGCGCCATCCGGCAGATGGGAAGTCATGCGAATCGGTTACACGTGTACGGGGGCGCACGTCTCCACGTCCAGTAAGAGATGGCAGGGATACGCGCTCGACTACCTCAGCCGCGAGGCGTTTGACTTCTACTGGCGCATGGTGGTCGATCCGATTCTCTCGTACGCCGGACGCCACGTCGGGCGGACGCTCAGGTTCATGGAGACGGATAGCTGGGAATGCGGAGGGATGAACTGGACGGATGGTTTCGAGAGCGTGTTCGCGCGCGAGATGGGGTATGATCCCGTGCCGTATCTTGCCGTCCTCGCCGGACACGTAGTCGATGACATGGATTCCACTACGGCTTTCCTCGCCGACTTTCGCAAATGCATCGCGCACATGATCGCCCGTAACCACTACGGTCGCTTTGCCGAACTCGCGCACGGAAGGGGAATGGGCATCCAGCCTGAAAGCGCGGGACCTCATGCGGGGCCCCTCGATGGGATTCTGAACTACTCGTACAGCGACATCGTGATGAGCGAGTTTTGGGCACCTTCCCCGCACCGTCCCCAGCCGCCGAACCGGTTCTTCGTGAAACAGGCGGCGTCCGCAGCGCACATCTACGGTAAACGTATCGTGGGCGCGGAGTCGTTCACGACCATCGGACCGCACTGGAACGACCTCCTTTGGCGCAGTCAGAAGTCGTCGTTCGACCATGAGATATGCTCCGGCCTGAACCGTTCGTATTTCCACACGTTTACGACAAGTCCGGAGAAAATGGGGGTTCCGGGGCAGGAGTACTTCGCGGGCACACACGTCAATCCGCGTGTGACGTGGTGGAACGAAGCGGGCGCGTTCATCGACTATATGCGCCGCGTACAGTTTGTCGTGCAGGAGGGCCATTTCGTGGCGGATGTCGCCTACTACTACGGCGACCATGTGCCTAACATTTGTCCCCTGAAGGAAGCGGACATGCCGAAAGTCTTGCCGGGCTTCGACTACGACGTTCTGGGCGAAGACGCATTTCTGACACTTTCCGTGGATCATGCGGGGCGTGTGGCGCTTGCAAACGGCCTTTCGTACCGTGCGCTCGTCCTTCCGGACCATGGCGTCCTGTCGCTCGCCGCACTTCGCCAGGTTAAGCGGTTGCTTCACGACGGTGCGACGGTCGTAGGCGTGCGTCCAACACGCTGCGTTTCGAACGTCGGCGGAACGGATGCGCAGAGGGAGTTCCGCGACACGGTTGCGCAGCTTTGGGGCGGGAAGACAGGGAAGGGGACGCTCGTCGCGAAGAAGACGGCGCGGAAACATCTCATCGATAGCGGCGTACGACCCGATTTTGCGGTCGCCGGTTCGGATGCCGCGACGGATTTAAACTACATTCACTACCGCATCGGCGAGGCCGACCTCTATTTCGTAAGTAGCCAGGTGGAGATGGAACGCGCCGCTACGTGCGCGTTCCGCGTCTGCGGACGTCGTCCCGAACTCTGGGATCCGCTCACTGGGGGACGCCGTATGCTTGATGCGTTCACGCAAAAAGACGGCGTGACGGAAGTTCCGCTCCGATTCGATCCGTACGGTGCCTACTTTATTGTATTCGCCAAGCCGTGTCCTGAAACGCAGAACGGCACCGCCGCATCTAACTTCCCCGTCTTTGAACCGGTGCAGACGCTGGACGGCGCGTGGCAGGTTTCGTTCGACCCAGCCTGGGGCGGTCCGGGGTGCGCAGAGTTCCCTAGGTTGATTGACTGGACGCAGTCGGCGGACGAAGGTATCAAGTATTATTCCGGTGCGGCGCACTATCGTAAGACGTTCACACTCCGCAAAGACAGGCGGGAATGCTATTCGCTGCAACTCGGCAACGTGTTGGATACAGGTATCGCCAGCGTTCGGCTCAACGGCGTTGATCTGGGCATAGTCTGGACGAAACCGTTCCGGGTGGACGCGACTTCGGCGTTGAAGGATGGTGAGAATATGCTGGAAGTGAAGGTTGTAAACTCTTGGTACAACCGCGTGAAAGGTGATCAGTTGTATCCGGGCGGCAACCCATATACGAGGACGAACATCAACCTCGGCGGCGACAAGAAGCATCGGAATACGGGACTCTCGCCGTCGGGGCTCCTTGGGCCGGTACAGATTTTGACGGTAAGTCCGCCGCCTGCGCTTCGCACGGGAATGTAGATGAGGGTAAGTTTCTAAAAACAACATGAACAACGAAAACAACGTTTGGTTCTTCCGCGCACAACCATGCGCGGTTATGAAAACGCCGCGCTGTTGTGCGGCGAAAGAAGGATGTTGTCTTTACAAGTTGTTTCGGTTGTCACCAATCGAACTTATAGGTAAGCACATAGGGCGGTTGACACTGGCCCAAGATTGTACACTTTGACAAAATACCATTGCGATGACAGCGTCATTTGTGGTAAACTCTTTCTGTTTTCGGCGAAGTGAGGATGTTGTGGAATGTTCTGCGCCAGGATAGATCGGATTGAAGGGAAGGTGTCTCGTTTTAAGAAGCGGGCATCGTTGTTCGCCATGTGTTTGCCGTAAAGTGGAGCGAGTTTGTAACATGAAAAGACGTGATTTCATAAATGGGGGGCTTTCCGCGCTCGGAATCTGCGCATTGCCTTGGAATGTCTGGGCGGAGATGACGGGACATCCGCTTGCGGGGCAGACACTTCCCGCGTGGAAGAAGGGTGTGTTCCGTATCGCGACGCTTTATACGGGCGGATCGGAGTCAACATTCCTGACGTTTCCGGACGGGACTTCCGCGCTCATCGACTGCGGTGACATCGGAGCGACTGGCGTGCCGCATCTGCCGGACGAGAAGCGGCGTCCGGGAGAATGGACTGCGCGCTGGATTCTCGCGGACAACCCGAACGGGAAGAAGGTCGATTACTTTGTCCTCACCCATTACCACAGCGACCACGCCGGCAACGGCATGCACAGCGCGGGACGGTCGAAACGCGGCGACTACGCCCTGAGCGGAATCGGCGAGGCGATCGAGTTTCTGGACTTCGGCACGATGATCGACCGCTCCTGGCCGCAGATGGAAGATCCCTCGTCCACGACGAACGGCTTTTCGGCGGGAATCGTCGCCCATCTGCGCGAAGTTTATACCGAGGTTCAGAGGCGTGGGACGAAGATTGAGCGTTTTCGGCTGGAGAAAGGTTCTGACCAGATCAAGCTTCTGCACGGTGGATGGGAAGGGTTTGCCTTTGCGCCGCTCTGTGCGCGGGGCTGCGTACTGCGACGCGATGGTACAGTTCTCGACATCGGCGCGGCCATCGGCGTACCCCGGAGCCGGTTTTCGGAGAACGCGCTCTCGACGGCAATGGTTTTTTCTCTAGGCGGGTTCCGCTACTACAACGGCGGCGACTTCTCCTGGCGCGTGAAGACACCCGGCGGTACGAGTGTGGAGATCGAGAACTTCCTTGCTCCGGAGTGTCCGGAGGTGGACGTCGCCAATGCCAACCACCATGGGCACAACAGCATGACGGACGCCCTCGTGAAGGCGCTCCACGCCAGAGTGGTTGTAACGGGGGTGTGGCATCTGGGGCACATGAACCTTCCCACGATGCGCCGTCTCGCGAAGGCGGCGTGGCCGTGCCTGTATGCGCCGGGACTCTTCCCTGCGAAGCGTCGCCAAGAGGACGCCGCCGAACCGTGGATGAAGGATGTTGCGCCCGAATCGTTCTCCGGCGCCCATGCGGTGATTGACGTGTCGCCTGACGGAAAGACCTATCGTCTGATGATGGTTTCTGCTGCGGACGAGTCCCGCCGCATCCTCGGCGCGTATGATTTCAAAACGGCGCACAAGAATCGCTTGTGAGGAAAGTCGTGGGACAGAACCGGTTTTATGACACATGACACATAAGGAAGAAACAACAATCATGAGAACAACGTCTCCTTTCGTCGCGCTTGTACTCGCAGTATGTACGGCAGCTTCAGGAATTTTCACGGCATATGGTGCGCCGCAACGTGTACGCGGCGGCGACCCGTTTATCCATCTGGAGAACGGGATGTATTACCTGTACTTCTCGTCCGGCGACACGGTGGGACTCACGGTCTATACCTCGACCGATCTCAAAGAGTGGCTGCCGGACCAGGGACTTGACAAGTTCGGCCGCGCCTACGTGAATGGAAACGGTTTCGGTTCGCGGTTGTTCTGGGCACCGGAGATGCACAAGTACAACGGCAAGTACTACCTCTTCCACTCCGCCGAGGAGAAGGTGACGGTCGATGTGGGCGATTCACCTCTCGGCCCCTTCCGCAATCCTGAGAAGAAGCCGTTCTTCCCAGAGGGTAACATCGACAACTCCTTCTTCCTCGACGACGACGGTACGCCCTATATGCTCTACGCGCATTTCTACGCGGGCAACGAGGTGTGGATTTGTGAGCTGGAGAAGGACCTCCTGCACGCGAAGCCGGAGACGCAACGCAAGCTCATCCGCGCCGAGGAGGACTGGGAGATGACCAGGGATAATCCGCGATTCGCGAAGTGGTCTATCGCCGAGGGCCCGTGCCTCGTGAAGAAAGACGGACTCTACTGGCTCACGTATTCGAGCCACCACGTGATCGACCCCGCGTACAACGTTTGCCTCGCCACGGCGACTAACGTGAAGGGCCCGTACGTCAAGCAGGGGAAGGGACCGATCCTGGCACCGAGTGGCGACCTCGAATGTACCGGACATCATTCGCTTTTCAAGGACAAGTCCGGTAACTGGAAGATCGTGTTCCACGCCCGCGACCGCGGAAAGGGCATACGCTACACCTACACCGCCGACGCGAAATTCACCACGAAGGACGGCCATCCATGGATCGATGTGGGCGAGTTCCAACCGTGCCTCATCAAGAAAGACGCACGCCCGGAAAAATTACCGAAACCGAAAAACGTGCCGCCCTTGATGAAGACATTCAGCGGCGCGGACGTGAAGACATGCGAAGACTGGGAGAAGGTTCGCGCTCCGGAACTGCTAGCCTGTTTTGAGACGGAAGAGTACGGTCGCCGTCCCGCCGCAGCGAATGAACGCGGGCGCGTGTCGTTTGAGACATACCGCGAAAGCGAGGCATTAGGTGGCAAGGCAGTCTGCAAGCACGTGCGCGTGAAGTACGACGGGCCGAACGGGAAGCACGTTTTCCCGGTAACGGCGTATATCCCGAAGACGGGAGGTCTCGCGCCGGCGTTTGTCTACATCGCGATCGACTTCCGCACGAAATACGATGCGGATGGAGCCGTTGCGACGAGCGAATACTGGCCTGTGGAGCAGATTATCGACCGTGGCTACGCGACGGCCGCATTTCCGGTGATCAGCGTCGCGGCGGACAAGAAAGACGCCGGATTTTCGCAGGGTGTCTTCCCAGCCGTACAGCCTGAAAACGAGCGCGGCGGCGACTCGTGGGCCACGCTCTCCGCATGGGCGTGGGGCGCGAGCCGTGTCCTCGACTGGATGGAGACCGAATCTGCCATCGATGCGAAACACGTGGGTGTCGTGGGGCACTCGCGTGGTGGGAAGACCGCTCTTTGGGCGGGCGCGACAGACAAACGTTTCGCGATGTCCTGTTCAAACGAATCCGGATGTAGCGGTGCCAAGCTGAACCACATCAACCTGCCGAAGTCGGAATCGCTCGCGTTCATGATCAAGGTCCTACACCACTGGTTCTGCACCAATTACCGCAAATACGGAGGCAAGGAGATGGAGATGCCGTTCGACCAACACGAGCTTCTGGCGTTGATCGCGCCGCGACTCCTCTGCGTGGGATCGGCGACGGAAGACCACTGGTGCGGGCAACTGGGCGAATGGTGGTCTGCAAAACTCGCTTCACCTGCCTGGGAACTCTACGGGAAGAAGGGGCTTGTGGCGAACAAATGGCCGGATCCCGAAATGCCGCAGCAGGCGGGATGCGTCTCCTACCATCTGCGTACCGGCAAACATTTCCTCACACCCTATGACTGGGGTAGGTATATGGACTTTGCCGACAGGCACGGCTGGCGTGTTCAAGAAAACAAATGATTCCCGGTTTTCCGCGCCTTGCCTTGCCTATAACTTGTCCACGTTACCCTCATCTACATTCCCGTGCGAAGCGCGGGCGGCGGGCTTGCCTATAACTTGATTGTTCACAAATGTTATCCTTGCCACAAATACAAATACCGGGGATACTTGCGATTTATGATTGGGGATAACTTGCTATACTGTCCCCGGTAGCCGTGGGGTGAAGTTATAGACGAGAGCGGATCGACCGCGCCGCGTGCGGGAAGATTCATGGAGATAAATGGCATGATAGGCAAGACGCAGAGATAAAGCGACCGCCCCCCCTGGAATGAAACCGCGGGGATGTTGCCTTTCCCGGAAACATCGCCGACAACAGCCAGTCCTCCATCGAGCTCCTTGCGCCGAATACTTGTACCTTGAAATCTGTTCTCTCTGCGCCTTCGCGTCTTAGGGTTTCAATCAAACGGAAAGACGGTAAAGGAGAATCAATGTTTCGCTAAATGCCCGAAGTCGGCAGAAAACACCCACACGTATGCCTGAAGATTCAAATAATCGTGTGGTATCTGTTTCCACATGAGGCTACTGATTGGGTACACTCAGACAGAGTGCCATTCTATTTGACGAACTGGATGTGTCGGGTATAATGTACACCACAAACGTTCTGGAACAAAAAGGAAGAAGGATGAAAAAATGAAATCGGTGAAGTTCGTCTGTGTCGCATTGGCGATGACCATGTGGAACGTCGTACTCCCGGCGGCGGAATACTACGTTGCGACAAACGGATGCGACGCGGCGGAAGGTACGGCGGCGAAGCCGTGGCGCACGATCCAGCGCGCGGCGGACGTGGCGGCCGCCGGCGACGTGGTGACGATTTGCGGCGGCACGTACCGCGAATGGGTGAAGCCCGCGAACGCCGGACGCGAGGGCGCGCCGATTGTCTATCAGGCGGCGAAAGGCGAGAAGGTGGTCGTGACCGGTGCCGATCCCGTGACCGGCTGGACGCGGCGTCCGGACGGTCTGTGGCAGGCTACGGTGCGCTACGATTCCTGCCGCGGCATGAATCCCTTCACCGACAACATTTTCGGCGACTGGTTCGACGCGCGGGGCGGCTACCACCTGCGTTCGTGGATGATCCAGGACGGCAAGGCGCTCGCCACACATTCGGTGCGGCACTTCTGGGACCAGAACGCGCACGGAAAACGGCCCGTCGTGAACGTGGAGGCCATATTCGTCGGTTCCCGCAAACTGCCGGGACTG
>JAGCVN010000063.1 GCA_017962315.1 Kiritimatiellia bacterium | reverse complement strand
GGCGTGTCACCAGAGTATGCACTGGCTAGTGGCTATGCCGAACTGATGGAGCGTTTGCAGACTCGGCTACTCTATGATGACATGCTGATGTTGCCGCCGTCGGCAACGAAGAAATTCCTCGGAGAGTCGTTCTTCCGTTGCGCTCCAGAAGAGGCGTTGCGAAAGGCTGACTGGAGCTTCTTCCCCAAGCAGGAGAAAGCCGCCAACAATCTCCATGTCGGGCGGACTGCATATGCAAACATGTTTGCTGTGCGCACGGAAAGAATGGAAATGGTCCCCTTGGAGTTGATGCGTTATATGAGTGGCTCTACGGGTGCGTGCGCTGGTAACACGAGAGAAGAGGCACTTGTTCAGGGGATGTGTGAGATTCTTGAACGGCATGCGCTGCAAAAAGTGTTTACGACGGAAGTGAAAGGCATCCCTACCATCCCATTGAAGGAGTTTGGGCAATCGCCTGTGTTGGATCGGTTGGTTGATTTGGCGCAAGAGCAGGGATTGAAGTTTGCTGCTAAGGATTGTTCTTTTGGAACGGGGATGCCCATCCTCGGGCTGTTGGTTTGGAATGACGTATCGTACCAGTTTCGGATTGGAGTGGCATCTTCTCCAGACGTAGCACTTTCGCGGTGCTTCACGGAAATCTTCCAAGGGTACACAGGCAATGAATGCCTACTCCCCAAAGATCCAAAGCTAATGGTTTCTACTCCTGATAATTTTCAACATGCAAAGGTTAATGGAACAGGGCATCTGCCCATCGAGATTTTTACAGAGTTGAATGGCGGAACATTAGACAACTTCCATCCGTTTGAAGGCACGGACATTGCTGGTGACTATGAAGTCTTGACGAACGCTTTGTTGTCTGCCGGGTATGACATTTATATCCGTGATTACTCGTTTTTGGGGTTCCCTTCTTACTACATCTACATTCCTGGCCTTTCAGACATTTATCCCCAACTGTTAGATTTTCAGCGGCGAATCGACGGGTGCATGCGGGCGATTCATCGCGCGAATACGCGATTTCTTCCAGTTTACAATTCAGCCTATCTGCCCTGGAAATATCCGTTAGCGCTGTTTGCTTTTGCTGAATCGGTAAGGAAGAGGGATTACGTATCCGCCCAAAGACATTTTAGTACATTGCTCGGTCGTCAATTGTCCAAAACCGCTTATAACGAAGCTGTCATGGAATTCATCAGTCTTCGGGCGAATTCAAAACGCCTCGGGTTTATCAAGAAAGAAATTGGGAAGCACTGGGGAGAACTGATTGCGGAAAAGGTTCTGTCCGAGTTTGGTCCGAATGCTGACATTTCCGCAATCTTCCGGTTGCCGACGTGTTTCAAATGCACCGATTGTCCGACCCAATCAAGGTGTGCGCTCGACGATTTGTCGAAATTGGATGCTGTCATTCGGCACCGATTTTGTGAGTTTAAATGTGATGACCAAAGGTCTCATTCCAAAAATACCGACGTTAGGAAGATGGCATTTTGGAATGAGAGCTTTTGCGAGAAAGCGGAGGGTCTTGCGTCTTCATCGATAGAATCACCACAAGGAAAGGATGTCGAGAATGAAGTTCAAGGAAGTTGACTGCCCCCAATGTTGGGGTACAGATGTTCACAAGCGAGAATGTCGCATATGTGGCGGTCGCAGTTCGGAGAATCGTGACCGTTGTCATGGTACTGGTCGTGAAGATGTTGGGTATCCTCGTTGCGAGGGACGAGGTAAAATCATTTACCCATGCTAACACAGAAAGGAGGTGAGAAAAATGAAGGAGAGCTTTGAATTGCCAACGATTGAAGTCGTGCCGATTAAGGCACTGGCTATCGTTGCCGCAGGTCCCTGCTGCTACGATGGACATCCGTGCGACTAATCTTATGAGAGATTATGTCAATGATGCGCTACAGGTTTGTTGTGAGACGAAACATCTTCGTGTTACATTTTCCTGTGGCGCACCTAAACGGAGAATATCTCAGGAGAAATGACAGATGATAGTGCAACTTCAACCAAAATCACAAATGATGCAGAAATTGCTGTGTCCTCAGCAAGTGAAGGAGACAGCTGTATACAGAAATGCGACATGGGTGGTTGAATTTACACGCAATAGTAACCGTTATGTATATAATGTTCTGACAAAGGAGTTTGTATGTATTCATGGGGCTGATGCGTCAGACCGACTTGAATTGATTAGGCGATGGTTCTTGGTGGAAGAGGAATTTGACGAATTTGAATACACTACTCAATTCAAACGACTTTTCGGTTTGTTGAATTCGTGTAAGGAGGGTATATCAAGCTATACGATTTTCACAACAACATCATGCAATGCTCGATGCTATTATTGTTTTGAGCGAAATCGCCCTGCGAACGTTATGTCGATACCGACTTGTAGTCAAATTGTAAAATTTATCAATAGGAATCACAAAGGTCAAACTGTATTCATCAGATGGTTTGGTGGTGAACCACTGATGAATCATGGCGCCATAAATTCTATCTGTGCTGGATTGCGGAGTAAGGGCATCGCATATCAAAGTTCAATCATTACAAACGGTTATTTGTTCTCTGACACCCTTCTAGAACAAGCTGTTGTATACTGGAAAGTGACAAAAGTCCAAATTACATTAGATGGAACGGAATCTAATTATAATGCAATTAAGAATTACATACATCCTGATGTAAACCCTTTTTTGACCGTACTCAACAATATTGGAAAACTTGTCGATTGTGGAATAAAAGTTATTATCAGGTTAAACATGTCTCTTAAGAATGTTGATGACCTTTGTCAACTTGTTGATCTAATTCACAAAAGATTTGACGAGAATGATCTATTGAGGATTACTGTATGTGCACTTTTTAATTTAAGAAATGAGGATAACGAGAGGATTTTGAAGAAAGGTCTCACTCGAATACAGGATATATTGTTCAAGTACAATCTTGGTGTTTCATATGAATGTTTCTCGAAGAATCGAGTCAATCACTGCCAATTTGATGACGATGGTCATTCGATTGTAGTTTTTCCCGACGGAAACATAGGGTGGTGCGAACATGCTCTTGGGGGACTATATGTTGGAAGTGTCGCAATGTTCAATCGTTCAGAAGAATCTTTGCCGAAATGTCATTATGAATATGTTGTTTTTGACAAATGTCGTAGATGTGCATTGTACCCAGACTGTATTAAATTGTCAAACTGCGACACGAACAATACGTGTTATGAATTTGAAGCTCACTACGTGATTCGACAAATCAAGGATACTATGAGAAAGGTAATCATACGTCATGAAGCTTAAGTGCGATTTGACATTTACACACGCTGGCGGTCGTGAAATCGCTGTTCCAACGGGTGTTGGATCGGTTTCTTCCAACAATATCTTGTTTGTGAATGGTGTTGCCAGTTTTATTCTTAAATGTCTTAAGGATGATATTTCAAGAGCCGAACTATTGGCAAGACTGATTGCTCGCTATGATGCAAAGGAAGATGAGATTGAAGAGGCGATGACTGTATTTCTTCGTGAACTTGATCGGCTTGGATTGATAAACGGAAACTCATGAAAATACAATCTGTCAATAAATGCTTCTGTCGCTGGACTAGAGCAAGCATTAATGGCTCAACCGGTAATGATCAATTGCTCTTGCCGCAAAGAATGCTATTCGGTGTTTGTATCATTCTTATGGGATTGACATTGCTTTTTTCGTCGTGTGTTGGCATTAGCAAGATGGAACAATCAAAATGTAACCTTCTACCAATTTTAATGAACGCAAGCAGATTGTCCTTCACTATACGGTAATCCCGACGTGTGAAGAATCATAGGCGCGATCAAGGTGTATGCTTGGCGATTTGTCGAAATTGGATGCTGTCATTCGACGTAAAAGCTGCAAATTCTCACATTTAATGACATTCTGCCACGTTCCCCGCACGGAGTACAGAGAAAATGAAATTCAAATATAATCGGCTAATGGTAGGGGGATCTGCGGCGTCGGACAAGGCGTGGAGTTCTTCCAATGGCACTCCACGCCCCAGGCGTTTCGTACAGGGGTTTGCTAGTTGTTAGACAGTTCTGCTGTTGAGCTATGCCGTTGCCCTCGTCACGGACTTGGGAAGTTTCCAGAACGGTTTCTTTGGGATGCCGCGTCTGGCTCGTCGCAATGGCATGGAGGTCTCCTCGCCGCGTCGGCCTCCGTGCGCCTGTACGCCTTCGGGGTGTCGCCGAAAGTCCGCCTGGGACTCATGACCTCCCCCAGAGCCGGGACGATGGTCTCGGTGAAGGCGCGGCACTCCCTGCTATTCGGGGGCTCGTCGGTGGCCTTGAGAGCGTCACGTCAGAGGTACTCGAGGTAGAATGTGCGGGGCGCGAGGAATGCATAGCCCGCATACCTCTCCGAGCGGTACAGCTCCTTGACCCCACGAGTGTCTCCATCTCGACGTCAGAGCCGCGTGTACCCGTACAGGTGTACTCGCCCGCGATGAGCACCACGCCCAGCCGTTCATGCCGTCGTTGCGCCAGCCCGCCTCGTCGTCCTGCGCGAAATCCGCAGATCGAATATCCCGGCCAGCAGCCTTCCGAGGACGCTCACAAAAATCGCCTTCACACCTTCGATCCCCGCTTGTTCTGTGTCTTGGTGGTGCGCACCCTATCACTGACCGATATTACATTCAAATACGATTCTACTTGAAGGGGTACGGTTCCTCTGTTATCCTAGACCCGTTTTACGGAAAGTGGTCGATCGCCGCTTTCCATCGTGCTCTTTCATATAGACGGGCATTGTGACCCGTTTTTGGAATAGGGAAGTGTAGGCACTTGCCGATGCGCCCATTTTGCCGTCCTTGCGGCGGAAGGTGTTGGTAGTGGCGGTGTTTTATTATATCTTCCCTTCGTGCGCAACAGCGTGAAGTAGTTTCGTGGGAAACCGCTAAATTCCCGAAATACGGAGACGAAAAACGGTGGTGCGTTGCGTGTTTCGACACGCGGCGTGCTTTCGTCTTCTCGGTTTCCGTATAGGTTCTTAGCGGTACCTCCCACGAGACCGGAACACAGGAGTGCGCCGTTTTTTATGCCTAAATTTTCTGCATTTTTTGCTTGCCATTTCGTTTGGATTGGAATAAACTCCCCCGCGTTCCTTTTGGAGGTAGAAGGGGACGGCGGAGTGATCCGCAGCTGGTACAGAGTGGCGGGTGGGCCTTCACGCCCGTCACAACGAATCCCGGGATGTGCGGATGCACTCCGGGGTGGACCGTCTCCGTCAAGTGTACGGACTTGGCGGATGAGAGTAGCAGCGTGTAGTAACTTCGTGGGAAACCGCTAATTTCTGATACGGAAGTGAAAAACGGTGTCGCGGCCTATGTCCGGGTCGATTCTCCCGGCGTATGTCGTATCCTTTTTCCTATCCTTATTGTTTTTACGCGGCGTCTTCCACGAAGAGAGTTCGAGGAAGACGCCGTTTTTTGTCCCCGCGTCGTCTTCCCGCCGGAATAGGGGATGAGGAAGGTGCAGCGTATGTCGAGGAATGCATGGGGTGTTTTGTGCGGGATCATTTTTCTGACGGCTCAAAACATATCGGCGGATACCGTCGCCGATAGTGGCAATCGACCTAGCCCATTTGCAATCGGTATCACGGAAGAGGCACAATTCCCTGATTCCCAGATGGATATCATGGGATTCCGGTTGTGTTTGATTTATGGACGCCACGCCAATGTTTCTGGTTTGGATATCGGCGTCTTTGGTTGTTCGGTTGACGGAAGTTTGTTTGGTTTGCAAACATCTGCCATCCTGAATTATATTGGATCCTCCAGCGGTTCCTTGCAGATTGCAGGGATTGCGAACAACTGTCTTGAGGACTTCTACGGATTTCAGATTGCGGGGATTGCGAACAACGCATCTGGGGACTGCATAGGGGCGCAGATTGGTACCTTTGACATGACAAAAGGGATGTATGGGGCGCAGATTGGCGTTTTCAACAAGGCGGAAAAAGCCATTGGTCTCCAAATCGGGGTCGTCAACTGGTCGAAACGTATGCAGGGTGTCCAGCTCGGATTGATCAATGTTATCGAGGATAGCAAATGCCCGTATATGCTTATCCTCAATGCCTATTTCTGAGGAGGTTGTGTATGTCTGATTCCGCAGAGGATTTTGCATCAGAAATTCTTGGCAAGATAGCAGGTTTTGCCCTTGTCGTATTTGGAATTTCTTGGCTTGTCAAATGGATATGGGGGAAAATAGTCAGTTTCATGTCGGAGTTAGTTGGCGTATTTACGCAACTATTCAGATTTGTGTCGGAGAGTTATTCTAATAATACTAGTTTAGTATGGAGTATTATAGCTGCAATTGTAGGGGTTGGATTGTTTATAAAATTAATCAAGTCTGTGCTACAGTTGCGTTGTGAACAGAAAAAGTTTTTGGCGAGTGTAACACCTAGTCTGAAGTCTTTGGAATACGTGGTTCTCCAGGCTAAAAGCCTTGAAGAAAGCGAATGGGAAAGTTGGATTGTTCAAATGGAAAAAAATCTTACGGACGTAGGTGCGTAAAGCATCACTTCATCAGAATTCGGAAAGGAGTAAAGCAATGAGAGATACGCATCAATTAGAAGAATCAGAATTGGCCGTTCTGGAGAGTAGTTGTAGGTCGTTTACGGAGCAACTTCGCGCACTTGCCGGTCGTTTCCAGGCGGAGACCGATGCTTTGGCCAGTGCGTGGCAAGACAGCAAGTACATGGAACTTCGAGCCAGGGTTGAGCCGATATTTGCGGAATGCAGCAAGGCCCTTTCGGTCGTTTCGGACAGCTTGACTCCGTTCATCAGCCGCAAGCGCCAGTGGGCCGGCGACCGTCCATCTTGAGGCAAAGAGAAAACACTATGGTAAACATAAAGAGCATTTCACAGTGCGAAGCGTATCTCGTTTCAGCAAAGGCGTTCGGGCAGCAACTCGTGCCCGTTATGTCGGATCTCAAGGCGGCGATTGACCGGGCCGCAGGGACTTGGAGGGACGATTCCATCCAGCGCGCGCAGGCTGACGTCGCCAACAGCATTGCGAATCTGCAGTCGGCTTTTTCGCAGCTTCAATCGGTCTTGCAGGCGCTAAAGAACCAGGTCGACTGGGCAAGGGCGGGGCAGAAAATTCATTGAGGGGCGAACGGCGATGAGCGACTCTTTTATCGTAAAGGACCCCTCTGCTATCAGCAGCCAGATTTCGGAAATCCAGGAGGTTATTGCGCAGGCGAAGACAGCCTACGAAAAACGTAAAAGGGATTTGGAGGAAATCATCGCAAAGTGTCGTGAGTCCATTGAAAAAGACCAGGCGGAGAAGCGGAAGTGCGAGACGACGCTGCAGCTGGTCAATTCGAAAATAACGTATGTCCAATCTCAGATTTCTGCTATCAAGGGGCAGCTAGAGGCAGCGAGGCAATCCCTTGATCAGGTAAAATCTGCCGCGCAGGGGAAATACACCGATTCAGTTAGAAACGCGGAAAATCAGGTTTTTCGATATGAACGTGAATGGCGGCAACTTGAAAACAAATTAAAGTCATGTGAAGCGGAAAAAGCCAAACTGGAAAATGTAATTAAAATTTGGGAGAATCGAATTGCGTGCAAGCAGTCGGTGCTGGACAAGTTGCTTGCAAGATACGCTTGGCTTACTGGTGATGGGGCAAGGGAGCTGGATCGGACCATCAGTAATGGGAATGCGAAGATAGCGACTCTGAGGAAGTTGCTTGAGCACGTCAGAGGGAGACCGGGGATGTGAGTCGATGAACGAACGCATTGACATGAGTTCTTTTGTGAGAGGTCTGAATCGGTTCCGCGAGTCGTGCCCATTCAAGGAAGGACGTGATATTGCTGACGATATCGAAAGCTTTGGACGAGCTTTGGATGGTTTGGATGCCCTTTTTGCCGACTTCGATGCCGAGGTCTTCCGTCTGATGTCCCAAATTGAATCGGATTCAGGCGTCGATGGGAATCAAGTACCCGACTCCACCCCGGACCGGATTCCAGATAAGGACGAACCACCAATGAGCGACGAACGAGATTCTTTTCATGACACACAACCTCCGGTAGACGATTCCGACAAAGTGCCAGAAGATTCGACGTCATCCGAAACGCCAGACGAAATTGACCAAGCGCAGACCGTTCTAAATGCCCCGCTGAAGGGCGCGATGGGCGAGTTCACTGCGGCGCTGTCGGAATTGGATGACATTCTTGATGTAGAAGTTAAGACAAAGGAGTTATTGACACAAGTGACAAGATTGTTGGACAAATTAAAAAAACTTCAAAATTTACCTCGTGTGAATCTTCCAGAGAACACATCACAGATGGATCGGATTGGGGGTGAAATTCTGAAATGTCAGGGCGTATATGAATCAGCCAAATGTGTTGCGGAAAAGTGGGAGAAGATTGCGGAACTAAAGTTCACCGAAGACCCAAACAAAATTGTTGCATCGGCTGAAGTGTTTATGGAAAGATATTTTTGGTCTGGCGTAGCGGAACGAGTCAAGAAAAGAGTTAAGTATTGTGAAACCGAACTTCAAAACTGTATCAATGATGCGAAGTCTCGTAAAGAGAAGGCTTTGGAACTAGTAAATCGGGCAAAGACGGCAATAAGTACAAAAAAAGGTCAGCTGAAAGTACTTAAAGAGAAAAGCGTCAAAGATATGGAGCTTCAGGAGGAGATTGATAAACTTGGCAAAGAGATACAGTATATGTTAGAATCTCTACATAAAAAACTCGTGGAAAAATTCGGGCAAAATTTTCCTCAAGTATTTACAGGGGGGAAGACTGAATCGCATTGGAACTTTTCTCTTTGTAAAGAAGAGGTAGTGACGCATGCGATACTCACTCGTCGTATGGACGCGTCACGCCGATGCCAGACTCTTCGTCGCGGAATCGAAAAATCGCAACCCCCGCTTGATGAACTTTCGACGGACAACATCAATGGCAGCCATGTCTTCCCTTTGGCGATTTCCATGGGGACGATGCTCTACACTCATTCCCGACCGGGCGTCGAAGTTGATGTTCCTGAACTTGTCGAGTTTCCTGGCGACAAGCCGATTCTGGTGCCTAATCCCGATTGGATTGCGCCGATATTGCTCCGGCTGGCTTGGACGATGCCGCAGGGTGCCTTGGAAATCATCGCGTTGGACCAGTCAAAATCCGGCATGAATGTTCAACCTGTGAACGACCTTTCAGATGTCCCCGGATTGCTTCGTGTTGTGACTGGAACCGATGGACTCCAGGACGCGCTTGAAGGTTTGGACAAATACATGGGGAAGATTGGAACCGAGCGTTTCAAGCATGGCATTTCCGATTGGGCTTCCTACAACGCCAGGCATATTCGCCATCCTCTTCCCTGCAAGGTTCTGGCCGTTTGCTCGCTGTCTGGATTTGATTCATGGTCCTCGCTTGCCGCCACGTTGAGAAAGGTCATTGACAACGGCAAGCGCCATGGGGTCTTGACCATCGTGTGCGATGATGCCCTCAATGCGACGGACGATCGGACGCGGAGCTTCCTGAAAGGACTCGTGTGGCACCGACTTGGCGAACCTTGTCCTGACATTGAATTGAAACGACTCAAACATGAGTCTTTCACTCCAGAAATGCCGGAAAACGCAGGCGAACTCATGTGCGAATTGGCCAAGGTGGCAAAGAAGAGGGCGGAGCGCCCCGCCAAATCGTTCTTGAATCTTTTTGAGCGCGTTCCGATGTGGAAGACCTCTTCGGCGGACGGCCTTTCCGCAGTCATCGGATGGGATGCGGCAGATCGGCCTGTGTCGTTCAAGCTGGATACCGGCGGCGAGGGTGGCACGGCAGTCCACGCCTTGGTCGGTGGACAGACAGGGTCTGGCAAATCCGTGTTACTGCACACGCTCATTCAGTCTCTCGCATACGTCTATTCACCAGAGGAACTCCAATTCTACCTCTTCGACTTCAAGAACGGCGTCGAGTTCAACAAATATTCGGATGAAACGGGGGCGCTCTGGATGCCTCACATCAAAGTCGTTTCCGTTCAGAATGATCCGCGCTACGCCTTGGAGCTGTTCAGGCATCTTGTGGAGGTGGAGTTTCCGGCGCGAAACGAAAAGTTCAAGCGGTCGGGCTGCACCAAGATTGGCGATTACGTGAAGAAGGGTGGCAAGATGCCGCGTCTCATTGTAATCGTGGATGAATTCCAGGAGCTGTTTGGCGACCATGACGGGGAGGATGTCGGGGAGGATATCACCGCAGGTCTTAAGGCCATTGTGAAGCAGGGGCGAAGCGTGGGCGTCCACCTTGTGATCGCGACGCAGACGATGGCCTCTGCCCATGCCACGATGAAAGGTTCGGCAAATGACATCCTTCAGCAGATCGGATTGCGACTGGCCCTTTGGGGGACTGGAGACGAGGGGATTCTGGCCGACAACAACAAGGCCGCCGCATCCATTGTTCCACGTCAGCAATGCATCCTGAACGCTCGGGCAGGACTGAACGGCGGGAATGTCGTGTTCAATTTCCCCTTCGCCTCTCCGGATGCTCCGGATGGTCCGGCCTATCGCATGAAGATGGTCGAAACAGCCAAGTCGTATGGTTTTCCGTGCGATGGGAAGATGTTCAACGGATCGTCTTTGCCGTCACCGCCTCCGCTGGCGGAACTCAAGAAAACGCTCGCCGTTGCCTGCGAGGAATCGTTCTTCGCGCTCTGCCCCGGCGTCAAGCCTGATTTCGCGGCGACGCCGCTGTGCATGCCTTTCGATAACCTTGCAGGAGAGCATCTGCTAGTCGGCGGGGAAGATGTCGGAAAACTGTCCGGCGACCTTTTGCCAGCCAATGTGTGGTCAGGGCTTCGCGCTTCCGTTTTCCGTTGTTTGTCCAATACACTTTCCTGCGCAGTCCTCTATTACAATCCGGGGTCTGTTTCCCTTCCGGCCAATCTCCCGCAGCAATTCCTCCGGGCAACAATGAAAACGAGTGAAACGGAGCTACTGGAACTGTTCCGGCGTTTTCTGAGCACGTCTGCGGCGCGGAAGGTCGTGTTTGTCGAAAACTTCCACAAGGCAGGACTGTTGCATCCTGGCGACAAGCAGCAGCCGGTTTTTTCATTCGGGGACTCATCTGCCCAGCAAACGCCTCAGGAGACGGCCCGCTCGATTTTCCTCTCCGCCTTCACCGGTGCCGGAACGATTCCGTTCTCCACGATTCTTTTTACAAAGAACGTCAAAAACACCTGCGAACGTGTACTGGGACGGTTCGGAAGCGAAGCCAACATCTTGGAAGCATGTTTCAAGCGTATTGCGTTCAATGTCACAGGCGACATCTTGAAAGCGATGATTCCCGACTCAACCTATTTGCAGCAACGCGGTCCGCGACGCGTGTGGTTCAACGACCGCAAGACTGGTCTTGTCGAGGCATTCGTGCCTTACGCCGAGAAGTAACCCTGAAAACAAGCACTGGAGTCACCATGACCGAACAAGAAGAATTCGAAGCCCCGAACAACGTGTCTGACCAGCCGTTTCGGAATCCAGAGACGAAACGGGAAGAGCAACCCGGTGGGCTGGTCAAAACACCAGCGGCGACACCAAACGACGAAGTGGATGGTACTAGCCCGGAAAAGGATGACGGAGAAACGTCGATGGAATCCGACCCGTTGGCGGTGCCGGACGCGATTCCGCTTG
Organism: Kiritimatiellia bacterium; assembly: GCA_017962315.1. Classification (GTDB taxonomy): domain Bacteria; phylum Verrucomicrobiota; class Kiritimatiellia; order RFP12; family UBA1067; genus RGIG8368. The sequence continues at coordinate 38,581 of JAGCVN010000063.1, read as the reverse complement.
AAGAGAAAATCGATGCTTTGGCATCCAAAGTGGACGACCTGACGGAACGGCTCTGTGCCGTTCAGGATGGAGCCACAGCCTTGCAGAAAGCCGTTACGGACTTCTATACCCAGACGACCGATTCCATGCACAAGGAACTGGAAAAGTACCGCAAGGGACTGGTTCGCAAGCTGGAGCAGGAACTCTTCTGCGAGCTGATCGACCTTTATGACGCGGCGGACCGCGCCGTCGCCCGCGTGGCGGAGGACCCCACCAGGGCGGCATCGCTTCTGGAAGGCATCCGCGACCAGATTGACGCGGCACTCTTTAACCGTGGCGTCGAGAAACGAGAGGCGACCGTGGGCGAAAAGTTCGACGGACGACGCCACCATCTCGCCCGGCCGGACGTGCCGACTGGCGATTTGGCACTCAACGGAACGGTCGCGGCGACGGCGAAGCCCGGATTCGACGACATGGACGAGTCCTTCAAGGATTTGCGCGGCGGCTGCATGAAGCTCCGCCCCATCCATGTCCGGCTCTACAAATTCGATCCGGCGTTAGCCGTGTCCAAGCAGCCCGAATCCCCGCCGACAGACCAAGCCTCCGCACCGACCACGGAAACCGAACCCGAGTCCGGCACTGCGCCAATAGCCCCATCCTCTTCAGAATCGGAAGTCCGGTCCTGATTTTCACAACAACCCAACCTCCAAGGAACTGACAATGCCAATCAATGACCTCACCCTCAGCGGAACACGCGCCGGAACCGGCAACGAAGTGTTCGGCATCGACCTCGGCACGACCTATTCGGCCATCGCATGGCTCGACCAGAATGGCAAGCCGGAAACCCTCGCCAACATCGACGGGCAGCCGACAACGCCGTCTGTCGTCTATTTCGAATCCCCGGAAAACATCATCGTCGGCGAAACGGCCAAGGAGATGATTTCTCAGGAGCCCGGCCGCGTCGTCTCCTTCATCAAGCGCGAGATGGGCAACTCGGAATATTCCTTCACGACCCCGGACGGTCAGTCTTATTCCCCAATCGAAATCAGCGCCTACATCCTCAAAAAGCTGGCGCAGGATGCCGAAGCAAAAACCCGGAGCCCCGTCAAAAACGTCATTATTACCTGTCCGGCCTACTTCGGTACCGATGAGCATCGCGCAACGAGGGAAGCCGGCATCCATGCCGGACTGAATGTTCTCAAGATTCTTAACGAGCCGACGGCTGCGGCCTACGCCTACGGCATCAAAGAAGACGAACCGCAGACGATCATGGTTTACGATCTCGGCGGCGGCACCTTCGACGTGACAATCATTCGGGTCGATCCAGAAGATAAGGACACCCCCATAAAAGTCATCGTCACAGGCGGCGACAGTACACTCGGCGGCAAGGATTGGGATGCCGCGTTCGTGGATTTGCTTGTCCGCAAATGGCATGAAGCCACTGGCGAGGAAACCGATATTCTTGCTGATGAACTGTTCAATGCTGCCCTGATGGCTACGGCCGAGAAGAACAAGAAGTTCCTTTCAACAAGGAAGTCCGTAAAGATTTCCGTCAATCCGCCGGGTGGGAAGTCCGCTCAGGTCGAGGTGACTCGCGAGGAGTTCGACATGGCCACGGCAGGACTTCTCGAATCGACAATTGTTGCCGCAAAAGCGACGCTTGGAGAGGCGGCGAAAAAGGAAGGCGTTGAGAACTTCGAGTTTGACACGCTCTTGTGCGTTGGCGGTTCATCGCTCATGCCACAGGTGTCGGAATGTCTGGAGCGTGAATTCGGCAAGAAGCCGAGACTGGAGGACCCGCATGAGTGTGTCGCCAAGGGTGCTGCCGTCTTTGCAGGTCTGCACCTTGTAGGAGGTGGAGGAGGTCGTGGAGACATCCTGAGCAAGAGCTACGGCATCGTCGCGGGATGCCGGAGGCCGGACGGTACGACAGAGGATGTCGTCTACAATCTTCTGCTCAAGAACCAGGGGATTGACATTGCCAGACATACACGTATCTTCAAGACCGATGTCAAGGACCAGCGAACAATCCAGTTCCGTGTCACGGAAAGCGAATCCGGATGTTGGGAGAACGCCAAGGCGGCCAATCCAGAAACGGGTAAGGAAGACGAGCAGGAGCGCATTGAACCCATGGACGAAGACGTCGTGAAGATTATCCAGAGCGCTGAGATGCAACTTCCGACAGGTCTGGATGCTGGTGAGCCTATCGAGGTGACGTACTATGTGGACGGCGATATGGTTCTCAATGTGATGGGCGTTCTGCAGAAAACGGGCGAGAAGATTGAGATTCGCTGCGATGGCGTCGGAGTAAAGGCACCGGACAAACCGATGTCGAAGAAAATTCTCATCCAGTAGCGAATTTATCTGGCGGCTGACCATGGTCATGCCAGGCCAGCCGCTTTCATTTTGTTCCTTCGCCACATTGATTGGCCAAGCAAGGAGACAGCCATGAGCGAAAAAGTCTATGGAATCGACCTCGGTACTACGTACTCGTGCATAGCGGGGTTTGACGAACACGGGAAGGTTGCCGTTTTTGACAACGACCAGGGGGAGCCGACAACGCCGTCGGTCGTCTGGTTCGACGGGCAGACCGCCACCGTCGGCTCTCCTGCGAAGGAGCAGGCCCCTGTCCATCCCGATTCCGTTGTTTCCGCCATCAAGCGGAAGATGGGGACGGACGAGGAGACCATGCAGAGCGGCAAGGCTCTTCGCCCCGAAATGGTTTCCGCGCTCATTCTCAAGAAACTCGTCAAGGATGCCGGAATTCCCTGCAACGACGCCAACAAGCCGAAAGTCATCATTACATGTCCGGCATACTTTGGGGATTCGGAGCGAAAGGCCACGAGAAGCGCTGGTGAGATGGCTGGGTTGGATGTGCTTTCGCTGATTGACGAGCCTTCTGCCGCAGCCTTCGCGTATGGCCTTGAAAAAGAATCTCTTGATGGTAAGACGGTTCTTGTCTTTGATCTTGGGGGTGGTACGTTCGACTCAACGATTATCCGAATCGGGCGAGAGATCAAGGTTGTCGCCACGGGGGGAGACTCCTATCTTGGCGGACGCGATTGGGATGAGTTGATAGCTCGCTATTTCATCGAACGGTTCTGCGAAGAGACCGGATACAACAGGGCGCTAGCGGATAAGGACGATGGCTTTCTTGCCGAAATGATGTCCCTTGCGGAAAAGTACAAGCGCCAATTGTCGTCTGCCACGAAAGTCAAGGTTTCATTTGAGCAATTTGGGCGACGTTGTTCGTTCGAGTTTACGCGGGACGAATTCGACGCCAAGACGTCTGGTCTTTTGCAAAATGCGATTCTTGCCACTCGCCAGACATTGGAAGAGGCCGGGCAGAAAGAGTATGGTTTTAGTACGGCGGGAATGGAAATCCTGATGGTGGGTGGTTCAACTTTGATGCCTCAAGTTGGCGTGGCTCTGGAGCGCGAATTCGGAACCAAGCCGAAGTCATTCAGGCCGCACGAGGCCGTCGCCCGCGGTGCCGCTTTCTTTGCCCGTCAGATTTATGCGGAAAAAACAATCAAGGCGCATGGCGGGGACCCCAACGACTTGTTCCTGGGTGGAGATTCCGACGCTAAAAAGCGTTTCGGCGATTTATTCCTTGGCGGCGATCAGGGCAGTTTCATAAGGATTCGACCTGTGACGAGCAAGAGTTTCGGAATCCATTACTTCGATTCGGAAGATGATAAAGTCGGCTATATAATCAATGTAATCCCCAAAAACACGGAGGTTCCTTTTGTGCCGGAAAACGGTTTTGGGGAAAGCCATGCGGGTACCATGTTTTATAATCAGACGGCTGTCAAATTTGAAGTCTGGGAAAACGAGGAAATGTCCGTCGGCCGCCATTTAGATCTTGACATTTGTTCGAAGATAGGGGAGATGACGTTGACGGGGCTTCCCGAAAAACGCCCACCGGGGCAGAAATGTACCGTGTTCATGGAAATGAACCATGAAGGATTGCTTCACGCCTGGGGTATACATGACGAGACGCGTAAGCGTTGCGATGTGACAATCACAACAGATAGGATTCTCTCGGTGGAAGAGGCTCGCGGAAGCGCAAAGAGGATTGTCGACTGGTTCAGAGTGGAATAGGAGACTTGGTCATGAAAAAACAATGGGAGGCGGTGTTTGTTCTTTTGGCAAAACCTAGCTCAGATTGGTTGGATGCTATCAGGAACGGAAATATGCCATATCTTAAACCGCTTGATGCCAAGGCAGGAGCTTTTGCGAACTTCTGCTCGTTACTTTGTGGACTTAATGATCTTGTCGGTGGTGATGAAGAAGCTCTAGAAGCATTGGTTGCAGTTCGTGAAAGCGGTTGCGACTTTTACGACGCCATCGGCATTACCTCGCAGAGTCGCGAGCCTTTGCTGCGAGTGATGTCGTCCGCAGGGCTGATGTTGCGCAAAAGAATCAATGGCCCGGCGAGACGAGATGAGCAAAAAGTAACTGCACTACTATGCTGGTCTCGGCTTGTGGCAGAAGCATATGTCGCATTATCAGATGCAGAAAGTTGGCAGCGTTTTCTATATGCCCTTTTCATAGATTCAATTCTTCACGGATGTGAAGATGCTTTGGCCAAAGATGTCCTGCATGACAGGGGAAATGCAGGCTTTACGCTTACTGATGAGGATAGGTTGGAAATTGCCGATTGGTACAAGCGGGAAATTTTACCGTCGGAAAATCTACGAGGCGATCCTTTTCTGGAGATTCTCCAACGACATTTGATTGAGTTGGATGAACTTCACGAACGACACCGAAAGGAATTAGTTCTATTGGTCAAAGACCAAGCCAAGCAACGCAATCGCTTGATTCAATTTACCTAATCTGGGTGTTTGCCATGCCGGAACCATCTCTTACTTCAGTCCAGGAGGCAATCGCCCATCTGCTTCCGCAGAACGATGCGAAAGATTCAGTCCGATCGCTTTTCACGGCCTTGAATTCAGTTGACGAATGGTCCATCTCTTTTAATGAGGTAGAACGTGCGCGAACTCTTCGAGGCATCTTTTCAAAAATCATTTTGGGCTTGCATGCGCTAAGTTTTTATTCTGCACCCTTTGATGATGCGTTTGGCGCCGACGCCCGCGCCGTAATTGATGTGCTGGACTTAAAGAACGGCGAGGTGGCGCAAAAAGTGAAGGAGGCATTCGCGGAGGAAGGGATAAAAATCATAAAATGCCTTAATGGACCATGGAAAAAGAGCAAGGAAAAAAATGCGGCAGGTGAGAAACTGAAATCCCTAAACGGACAATGGTGTGGATTATTTTCCACTTCGGAATCGTTGTCCGAGTTCGCATTTTATCTGAATATGGATGATATCCTGTGTGACAAGAGAACATTGTCCCTGGACGATGCCATGCAGTATCTTAAAGGGAAATCCTGTTGTGTAGGAACGGAGGATGAAAGAAGATTTGTCGCATGGTACCTCAATGTCGTTCGTGTAAAGTACCGCCATGACTTGACGCTAAAAGTCGCTCAAGTGGCATGTCCGAAAGGCCACGGAAAGCATGACGAAGGGGTTGAATGCCCCCAGTGTCGCGAAGCCGAGGACGCACTTGAAGCTGCGAAACGCGCCCTGAAGGAAAAGAACTGGGCCGAAGCGAAAGCCAAGGCGAGCAAGGTGTCGGAAATTTGGCCTGATAACGCTGAGGCTAAACAAATTTGCGAAAAGGTTACCCAGATGCTTGACGATGCCAATCAGGAAATCCAGGTGGCACTGGGCGATGCGGCGGCGGAAGGGAAAGGTTTTTCAAAAGTCCGCGACAAGGTCAAAGAAACGGCAGGCAGGAATCTTCCTGGGTTTGATGCGGTTGAATGGCGGCGCAAGATTGATGAGGCGGAGGAAAAGGCGAAACGTAAGCGAAAAGAACGTGAAGTTCAGGAGTGCGCCGATAAGATTGCCGCGCTCAAAAAGAACTTTAAGGAGGCGCTGGTTGCTTGGGAATGGGACAAGGCCCGGGAAATTGGTCGAGAACTTGCCAATTTGGGCGAAGGGACCATCGCCGACTGGGATGCCGAGGTTGATGCTGAACGAAAAAATCGCCGTGCAGAACTAGAAAAGGCCAGAGATGGCGCACTTGCCGCTTTCACGGAGGCGTTGGCGCACCAGGACACGACTGGTGCCGAAGAAGCACTAACAAAGGCTAAGGACACCCAAGATACTTTACGCAAAGAGTTTGGTAGTCCCTCATCGCCCAGAATAAGTAATGCCGAAAAGGCACTTGCCGACAAAAAAAGAGAATTGCTTATCGAAGGTCTCCGAAAAGTCGAGTCGCTGACGGCAAAGGGTTCCACGGACGGACCGCCGGTCATCATCGTTTCATGGAAACCAACTTCAGGTGGGACAGCGGCCGCGAAGTGGCGGATTTTGCGACGCGAAAAAGGGGCGTCGGGGAAAGGCGTTATGGTTGACGAACTCAATGCCTCGATGATGTCCCACACCGATAGGGGGAGAGAACTGAAGATTGGTGTCGAATACGAATACGGCATTGTGCCGATGGTAGAGATAGATAAGAAGTTCAGAGAAAACGAAAAGGCCATCGTCTGGAGCAACCCGGCGGTCTGTCTGGTGGAATTGCCGGATGGTTCGTTTTCCGGCACTGGTCAGGGCATGGACGGAGCTGGAGGAATCGTAACTCTCAAGTGGACTATGCCGGAAGGTCTATCCGCTGGTGTCCCGTATAGGTTTCTACTTTCACGTGGCGACGGAAAAATCAGCAACAAAGACGTTACTTCGTTCAGTGGCGTTTTCGAGGACGCAGACGTTTCGGTTGGGGCTTCCTTCGATTATTCCTTGCGTTTCGAGTTCTTTGGTCGTGACATGGGGACTTCCAAGATTAGCGTCGAGGTTCGGAAAGTCCCGCCCCCACCGACTGTTGGACGGATAACTTTTGGCAGAACCGCTTCGGGGGCGCTTCTAGTGAAATGGGATTGGCCCGACGGACTTGATTCCTGCATCTGGGGGGTGTCTGACGCCAAGGCGTGTTCCCCATCCGACATCCCGAAAATCTCACGGCATCATGTTTCGAGAGCGAGATATGCGGAGAAAGGCGGGGTTCTGGCGAAACCTCTGGATGGAGGCGGGCCTTGTTGGATATCAGTTTTCGGTGTAAGGTCGTTCGGAGATAGGGATTTCTGTTCCGCCGGACGGAGCGCACCGCTTTGGGAAACAAAGTTGACTTACGACATTGAAACGCATCCCGGAGGGTTGTTCTCAAAACGCAAGCCGGCATTTTTGGTCATCAAGACATCCACGGGCTACATCCCCGAGCTTGACGTTCGGGCTTCTCGCATCCGTGCTGACGTCCTTTCGCCAAGAGGCGGGCGTTCCGCCATTCGCACCGAATCCGAAACCGGCATGCCGGAAAAGCGGATTCTTCTCGATGGAATTGTCCGGCCCGGCGAGTTCGTCGGAGTATTTCTGGTTCATGCCGACGCCGAGAACTGTCGGCTCCATCCACCATCGGAATTCGAGGTACAATAACCATGTTCGCAAAGACAATCCGTTGCCCATTCTGCTTTGCAGATTGCAGCACAACCCCAGTTGGAAAACCATGCCCCACATGCCATTCGATTCTCCCGGAGGAGGTGTCGGACAGCGTTCTGTTCCCAATTGTGGTCGTAGGACCAAGCGGGGCAGGCAAAACGCATTTTCTGACAGTTCTCGCGCATCTTCTCTGCGAAGGGGCCCTGTGGCCGTCTTATTGGACTGCGACGCGGATCATCAGGCAGGAGGAAGATCAGGAAACCGAGGGATCCCCAGCAACAAATGGTTCTCCCGATGAATTCGTGAACTGGGAGGAAAAACTCTATCCGAGCAAGAGCGGGAAGGGGGAAATATTGGGCGGCACCACGAAACGCTCCAAGGAAAAGCTTCCTCTGTCATTGGTCATCCACCTGGCCTATTCCGGAGGTGTGGCCAACAAAATCAAGGAGCCGTATCGCAAGAGAGACGTCCTTTTGGCTTTCACCGACACAGCCGGTGAAGACTTGGTGCATGGAGAATGGAGCGAGGTTTCCAAAAAGTACCCTATTCTCGGAAACAAACTGGCCGAAGGTCTGATTGCGCTTGTCAATCCGACGCAATTATCTACAATCCGCGATGAATGCAGGGATGCAAATGCCTTGCGCAAGGGGAAATATGAGCAATCTGGGTTGCAAATGTCCGTTTATGCGACTCTGCAAAGCGTTCTTTCCATTCCGGAAATCAGGAAAACCATGAAACGCAAGCCCATTGCGGTATGCCTCACAAAAACAGATGCGCTGGTCAATCTTGACAAACTCGATCCCCAAGACCTCCTGGTCGGTTCCCAGGACATCGTTTCAAGAACAGAGTCAGATGCCGGGTTGATTTCCCTGTCAAATCTTGAACTGCTGTCGGAAAAAACAGAGGCGTATATGGCCGACCTGGACAACGACAATGGATTCAGGGAGGGGAAGCCCGCCCACGATGGCATTACTGGTGCCGTAAATTTCTTCAAATACCATGCGTTTTTCGCGACCGATGCGCTTGGCTCCGCCATTCAAACAGCCAGAAGTTCGCGCGATTCACAGGGGAATGAAGTCAGGATGTTCACGGGCCAACCCATGCCGCGGCGAATTCTCGACCCTCTTCTTTGGGTACTGTGGCAACATGGCCTTGTTGGCGGACGCAAATGACAAACAGGGAGATTGCGCAATGAGTTTGGAGCAATTCACGTACACCGCTTCGCCATGGGGCGCCTCTGCGCCAGGCTGGACTGTTTTCCAAAGTTCGCCGGGAGCCGGGCCGAAAATGGCATCAGTGCTCATGCCTGTTTTTGAATTCAAAAGCCCGGACTCTGGCGAAAAGAGCGAACATGACGTTGTCGGAAATCACAGCCTGCCAATCAAGTTTGTCTATTGCAGCCGGAAGGAAGATGGGAAAAAAGTCGTGTCGCAGAGCCTTGACGCAGGGCTTAGGTGGTATGACAAGACCCGCGGGCAGGATTATTTCGCCCACGTTTTTGTGGAAAAGGGAGAAGGAGACCTCTTTGCTGGCGCGACGGAGTCATTCAACCCCGTCTCGTTGCTTCTTTCACCATCCATCCAGACCGAATTTCCCGAAGAATACCGCGAACGCGCGTTGGGCATTCTGAATGGTGACTACCCCGATGAACCAACGCCGGAATTACCGGTTTGGGAGACGATTTCGGACATCAAGCCCAACCCCTATTTCTCAGACGAGTATATTTTTGAAAGACTTTCGGACAATCTTGTCCAGAAAATCGGACGAATTGTTTTCGCCATGTCCCGATTCATGTCCAAAGACGGTGGTTCAACGCTTGCCTTTGATGGAACCAGGGCCTCGTCGCTAGACACGATAGCAATTGCGGTAAGGTTGCTACCTCTTGTTGTTCGTCGGAACATTTCGTTTTCGACATGGTTGCCGTCCAGTGAAATGCGAACATTTCCGGATGCGGAACATCTGGTATTTGTCGGAACAGTCCGGGATGGCGAAACCGCCGACCCCGACACGGGGCTCTATGGCGAATTGCCGCAGGGGGGGCCGAAGTTCGGGAGCCGCGAGGATGTCGAACTCTTCAAGCGGATGGTCGATGACGGTGGAACGGAACTCGACGCAGAAGATTTTGACGCGCTCGTCTCCTGTTGGGAGGTTGTGGTTGGTCTGGATGTCTCAATTAATGGAATGTATAAAGCGAATAGATTCTGTATCGGGAAAAGCAATGATAATCCGCGATTCCCCAAACTTCGCGCATTGTTGCTGGAGAAGATAGCTGCGCAATTGTCGCAAGATGTCAATACGAATGATGTCGAGTGGCTGAACAGATTTGTGGTTGCAAGGTTTGAAATCGGGGTGTATGCCGACAAGTGCGATCTAAGGCGGTTTTGTGAGGCTTGTGCTAAAAATGAGGATACGTTCAAGACTGTCTGTAAATTGTTGGTGGACGACGTTTTTGCCTTATGTGATTTCTTGAAAGAACTTGAACACTTTGTATCGGACAACGAATTCAAAGTTAATCTGACCGGTCGATTGCTTGAAACTTACATGATTACAATGGAAGATGTCATGGCGGTGGAGAATGATTTACCGTTTATCGCGTTAGTTCTTAAATATCAAAAGATTCGAGATTTAGGTGCAGATAAGTCAGAGAATCCTGATGAGGACATTACAGTTGTTGAAAAACTACAACAACAACTTTGCGGAACGGATTCCTTTGGAATTGGCGATGTGTTGGCGATGCTAAAGTATAGAAGTGCGTTGTTAAAAATAAATTTAATAGGAGATATTACAAAGTATCTGAAATTGCCTTTGCCAGAGAAAGTGTTGGGAAGGGTGCAAGATGATTTGGTCGCAAAACTCAAACCTTCGTCGCCGAAGGAGAAGATAAAGCTGGCGCATATATTAGATGGTCTTAAAATATCTGGAGATAATTTTATTGAGACAGAATGGCAAAACGACTTACAACGAATGAAAGACAATTGTGAACAAGTGGAAAAGTTAAAACAGGAGAAGGAACAGGGGAATGAACAGTTGAAGGAACAGTCAGAAAAACAGCATAGAGAATTGAGCAAGCGTCTTGGTATATCAGGCGTGATGTGTCTCGCGATTCTATGTACAGTAATCGGTTGGGCGGGACATTGGTTGTTTGGAGGATGTTTCAATAGTCTAATAGTTCCCGATGCTATCTCCTCTGGATTATCGGTCTCGAATCCGCTACTTGGTGTTTTTGATGTGATATGCATTGCGATTCTATGTATTGCAATTACAATCGGTTGGATTGGACTGTGGTTGGCTCGGGGAGGTTTGAGTAGTCTAACAGGCTCTAAGTCTCCCCCCTTGAAACAGACTCAAGAAGATCATTCGGATGGGGGAGAACCTACCCCAGGCAACCGAGGTGAGAATACAAGTGTCCCAGCGGGAAGCAGAGGCAGAGGTGGTAGTGTTACCCTTTTTCGGGGTACGCAATTTTCTGCTTCTGATGTGCATAAAACGAAGGAGTTGTGATTATGTCGAAAGATGGGATGCCTAGGTTGATTAATGACATAAGGAAGAGGCGTGGTATATATTGTATGTGTGTGGCGGTTGCCATGTTTTTGGCGGTTTCCCTAACATGGTGGAAAATTCGTAGTTATAGCGAGGAAAGACGGAATACTTTGAAAGAATTATTGCAGGAAGTAAAAGAAGAGGAGGTGCGGTTTCGTGAAATCTCTTCTCGTGATTTTCAATCTGTATTCGTAACAGTAGGGAAGATGAAGAATAGTGTAGAACCCAAAAAAATGGATTGGCTTTCTGAAAAAGATATAAAACTAATTATCGAAACGCGAAATAAAAATGCTCTTACTGAAGCTGCACGGCTGGCACGGGCGTATCGTGAATGTGAGACAAACTATCATGTTGCACGAGTTGCGTTGACAAAACATCTCCAGAACAGGGATGAACTTGAGAAAAAGATAGTTGGTGTTCGTGAGACCCTTAAGCAAATCCAGGACGAGATTATTCCGTCATTGCAAACGGCGCAAGAAGGTCTCAAGGAAACAATAGAGCAAAGAGGGATAGATGGAAAAACGTATGCCGTGTGTTATAATACGTGGTCGCAAAGGTTGGATGACATTCAACAGAAGAGAACAAATGAGACGTTTCATGCAGTGGGTCAATTTTGCGATGATGTTTTATCATTAACGACCAACTTTAAGGACACCAAGCTCAAACTGGATGAGGTTATGCAAGAAGCTGGGGCAATTATGGAGAAATTTCAAAATCTCCCGTTAGATCGAGATAAGACTATCGCATGGGTTTCAGATTTATTTTCAAAGGAATGTACTATTGATAACGTTGTCTCATTTATAGGAGGAGTATCGGGTAGTATAATCTCAAATGAAACAGCTACTCTCAATCATTTCAACATCGTTCGGAGAACGATTACGAATGGACGTTCTGAATTACGAGAACTTCAGAAGTTGCATGGGGATGTATTTGTTCCTAATTGTTATTTTGAAGATGTGAATACCGTCGAAAACGAGTTTGTCGCGTCTCAAAAAAAGCTTTCCAGTCGTTTTACAAGGACTGAAGAGACTATCACCAGCGAAACGAATCGGTTATATCGAATTTTGAAAAGTATTGAAAGCTGTGCAAATAAGATAAAGCTCCCCGTGCTTGATGAGAATTTTAATCAAGATGTAAATGTGGTTTTCCATTCTCTTGTCGAACTTTTCAAACAACTTGATATTACGGATCTGGGAAAGATGTTAATGCATCTTCAAAATACGGCGAAGGAAGCAGAAACCTTGCAAACTGGTTGTTGTACGCGAATCGAAAGGTGTCTTACTGAAGCAAAAAAATTGGAGACATGGAAAGAAAAGACATTAACGTTGAGCCGAACGCGAGAACGCATACAGGAAGACTATCTGAAACTTAAACAAGCGCTCGCAAACCTAAAAGTTACGCTCAAAAACGATAAGGACAGGAACGACGATACGATAACCATTCAATCCTTTGAGGACAAATGTCTACAAATCCTTTCGGAAGTTGACAGAATAGACGTTCCAAAGCGCGTCTGTCAAAATGGGAGGGAAACGATTGTTTATGAAACGGAATTGACCGATGTTTCAAAGAAAATAGATGAGTATGATACACAGGTGGAATTACTGGCCAAAAAGTTGGAGACATGGAAGGAAAAGACTTTAACGTTAAGCCGAATGCGCGAACGCATACAGGAAGAATATCTGAAACTCAAACAGTCGCTGGTGAGCCTGAAAGTTACCCTCGGGAACTACAGGGATAATCGTGATGTTTCTCTTTCTGGGAATGAAGATACGATAACGCCCCAATCCCTTAGTGACAAATGTATGCGGATTATTTCGGAACTTGATAGAGTAGATGTTCCAAAGCGCGTCTGTCAAAATGAAAGTGAAATGACCGTTTATGAAACGGAATTGACTGGTATTTCAACGAAAATAGATGAGTATAACGCACGGTTGGAATCACTTACTGTGAAAATGCAACAGGCGATTGATAATGGGAATTTCCGTGTTCCAAGTTATACGTATATTTATAATTTTAATTGGGCATCAAAGTTACAGGATGGGGAGCGGAGTTTTGAATTTTTTATCGATGGCGGACATGGCGGCACAAAGGAACTAGAAATTTTCTTCTGGAAACAAGGGGGGCGAGACGGTCATTCTCTTTACAGATTTCCTTATCGACATCAGGTAACCATAACCTGTCAGCTGACATTTAATGGTAAATTGACGACAAAAGATGTAACATTTGGCGATACGCCCCAAGGGGAATGGAGTAACGGCATGAAGTTCATGATGCCGTTTATTCCCGATATGAAAAACGAGGTGAAGTTGAAGTTATCCTTTGAGGCAAAACAAGGGAATCGGAGTCTGTCTGAATACAAATGGCAGTTTTACGACCCCGCAAAACGACAAATCGGCAAAAAGGATAATTTCAAGATGGCGATTTTTGTTGACGGAAAAGAGGCGGATCTGTACCGCTGTGAATGAGGTGGAATGGATCAATAAGGGGGGGGCTGTTTGATGCTGAAAAAGGGGGCAACCTTTTTTGTAAATTTCCGGCGCGGATAGGTTGACACCTTCCGAAAAGTAGGGTAAACTAGTGCCATCTTTTTGAGCGACAAGAAGAACGGGGGCTTTCTCCCGCTCTTTTTTGTTGTTCACATTCGGTTGGAAAGGCGGTGCAAAATGAACGGAGAATTATTGGCGATAGTGAGTTATCTGGAGCGTGACCGCGGCGTGAGCCGCGAAGTCATTATCCAGGCGATTGAATCTGCCATCCAGCATTCCGCGAAGTGTAGCCTGGATGTTTCAAAGAATTTGCGTGTGAAGATCGACCGGAAAACCCTGCAGTTGACGGCGACGGACACGGTCACGGTCTCGAACGTCGAGTCGGGGCCCGGCTACATCAACCTGATGCGCGCACGGAAGACATACGGACCGGACGTCCGCGAAGGCGACCAGTTCGAGGTCTCCGTCCCGACGACGAAACTCGGACGCATCGCCGCGCAGGCCGCGCGCCAGATGATCCTCCAGAAGATCCGCGAGGCGGAACGGAAGAACGTCATGGACGAGTTCAAAGACCGGGTCGGCGATATCGTGAGCGGGACGGTCAAGTCGATCGAACGCCGCGACATCTATATCGACCTCGGCAAGGCGGACGCGCTCATGCCGGCGAAGGAACGGATGCCCACCGAGGAGTTTCAGGTGGGTGACCGGATCCGCGCTTACGTGTATCGCGTGACGCCCAATTCGCTTGGCCCTTCCATTATCCTTTCGCGTGCTTGCCCCGATTTCGTCAAGCTGCTGTTCCGTCTGGAGGTCTCCGAGATCTCCGACGGCATCGTAGAGATCGTGAGCGTGGCTCGCGATCCCGGACTGCGGACGAAAATCGCGGTCAAGACGCTGGATGACAAGGTAGACCCGGTCGGCGCTTGTGTGGGTTTGCGTGGTGCCCGCGTCCGCAACATCATCAAGGAACTCAGCGGCGAAAAGATAGACATCGTCCGCTGGAGTCCCGACATCCGCCAGTTCGTGACGCAGGCGCTTCAGCCGGCGAAGCTGACGACGGTCGAGGTGGCGAAAGATTCCCCGAAAACCGTCCGCGTGACGGTGGCGCCGGATCAGCTTTCGCTTGCGATCGGTAAGCATGGACAGAACGTGCGGCTTACCTCCAAGCTTACGGGATACCACGTCAGTATCACGAAGACGAGCGGGCAGGAATCGTTCGCAGAACAGCGCGACTCGGCGATCCAGCATTTGGCCGACTCGCTCCAGACGGATGAGGCTACGGCCTCCCTTCTTGTGAGCAACGGCTTCCTGACGCCGGACGGCATTCTCGCCTCCGACGTCCCCTACGTCTGCGAGGTTACGGGCTTGGACCGGCTTACGGTGGAAGGGCTTTTCGCCGTCGCGCAGACGGTGCTGGACAGCCGCAAGCCGATCGTGGTTCCGTCGGACGAGTAGGGCGGTTGGAAGAAGACAGGTGGCAGAAGGCATTTTCGGTATACGCGGTGGCGTAGCCCAAAGGAGAGGGAAAAATGAGAGTTTGTGAATTGGCCGCAGAAATGGGGACAACGAATGTTGATATCCTGAAACGGGCGGGTGCCTTGGAGATAGAAGCGTACTCCTCCTTGTCGAAGCTGGATCCGAAAGAAGTCGCACAAATCAAGGACACGCTGAAAGGGCGCCACGTCGACGAGATCCGGAGGAGCATCGCGGATCGCGAGGCTCTCTTCGCCCGGAAGCGCGAGGCAGCCCGCAAGTCGGCTGCCGCCGGCGAGGAGAAATCGCGTGCCGCCCTTCGTGAACATCTGGAACTGGCTCGTTCCGCCGCCGATGCCGCGCTCGCCGCGAAGGCGGCGAAAGCGAAGGCCGCCGAACCGTCGGCGCAGGTGCAACCGGCGGCGGAACCCACGCCCGCCGCTGCGGTTGCCGCCAAGGACGCAACGCCGGCGGCGAAAGCCCTGGAGCAACAGCCTGTCTCCGAGCCGCCGTCTCCCGCCGTCGAGAAACCGGAGGCTCCGGTCGCCGCTGAACCGACGAAGCCGCAGAAGGCCGAACCCTCGGCGCCTGCGGCGAAACCCGTTCCCAAACCCGCGAAACCGGCGCGTGCCCCCCGGTATGGTTCCGACGAGGAGCTGGATCCGGACGAGGAGCGTGCCGCACCCTTCCTGGACCGTATCAACCGGCGTGATTCGCAACGCGATGCGAAGCCTTCCCGGTCTTCGGGACGGAACGAACGCGAGGGCACTTCCCGTTCTTTGTCGCAGTCCGGGTATGCGGCGGGCACCCGCACCGGCGGTTACGCGCACCAGAACGCCATGGGCGGACGCACCGGCGGGTATGGGCAGGCGCGTATCGGCGGATACGCGGCCGCCGCCCAGCAGGGGCAGCAGGGACAGTTCGGCCAGCGCCGCGGAAACGGACGCGACGGATTCGGCCGTGGAAATGACGCCGTCCAGCAGGGACGCGGTCAGGGACGAGGCGCGCAGCAGGGTGGCCGTCCCGGAATGTCTCCGCGCGGCCAGCAGCCGGGGCGCGGCGGATTGCCGCAGCAGCGCCCCGTCCCGCAGGGGGGTAACGCAGGAACGGATCCGGCGGGCGACCGCGTCATTCCGTTGCGCGGCGCCGTCGTGGTCAAGGATTTCGCGGAGAAGCTGGGACTCCGCCCCAACCGGTTGATTGCCGACCTGATGCAGGTGAACATCCTCGCCTCCATCAACCAGCGTATCGAGATCGATGTCGCGACGCGGATCGCCGAGAAATACGGGTTCAAAGTCGAGCTGGAACGCCAGAAACGTTCGACCGAGCGCAGACCGATCCTCCGCAGCGAGGATGCCGACGATGCGATCCCCGAGGACAAGCCCGAGGAGCTGGTTCCCCGTCCGCCGGTCGTCACCTTCCTGGGGCATGTCGACCACGGCAAGACGTCGTTGATGGACCGTATCCGTAAAACCCATGTCGCCGCCGGCGAGGCGGGGGGTATCACCCAGGCCATCAGTGCCTATTCGGTGGAGATCAACGATCGTACCATCACCTTCCTGGATACGCCCGGACACGCGGCGTTCTCCGCGATGCGTATGCGCGGGGCGAACATGACGGATATCGCCGTCATCGTCATTGCGGCGGACGACGGTATCATGCCGCAGACGAAAGAGGCGATCGCCGATGCCCGTCAGGCAGGCGTCCAAATCATGGTCGCCATCAACAAGTGCGACCTTCCCAATGCCAAGCCGGACCGCGTCCGCCAGATGCTCCAGGGTGAAAATCTCACCCCTGAAGAGTGGGGCGGCGACATCATCTGCTGCGAGGTTTCCGCGTTGACCGGTGACGGGATCGACCATCTCCTGGAGATGATCCTCCTCCAGGCGGACATGCTGGAACTGCAGGCGAACCCGAACCGCCGCGCAGACGGCTACGTGATCGAAGCGGAACTGGAACAGGGGCTTGGTCCGACGGCGGCGATGCTCGTCTCCGGCGGTACGTTGAAAGTCGGCGACATCCTGCTTTGCGGCCAGTACTTCGGCAAAGTCCGCGCCTTGATCGACGACAAGGGCCATCGCGTGAAAGCGGTAGGTCCCGCGATGGCGGCGAAGTGCATGGGACTTTCCGGCGTGCCGGAGGCCGGCGCCGCCTTCCGCGTGATGCTCGATGAAAAACGCGCCCGTGCGCTCGCAGAGAAGGCGGCCGAGGAGTTGAAGCAGGAGAAGCTGTCGATGACCTCAAAGGTAACCTCTCTCGACGACCTCATCAACAAGATCAAGAGCGGCGAGAAGCGTGAATTGTCCGTGATCATCAAGGCGGATACCCAAGGTTCCGCCGAGGCGATCAACGAGGCGCTGCGGGGTATCGTCAGCCAGAAGGTTTCGCTCTCCGTCCTTTATGCCTCCGTCGGCAACGTCTGCGAAACGGACGTCAACAACGCGGCGGCCGGCAAGTCGATCATCGTCGGCTTCAACATCGGGTGCGAGTCCGGCGTCCAGCAGAAGGCCCGCCACGACGCCGTGAGGATTAACACGTTCCGCATCATTTACGAGTTGATCGACCATGTCAAGAAATGCATGCTCGACCTTCTCCCTCCGGAGTACAAGGAAGTCGTCCGTGGGCACGCCTACGTCAAGGCGGTGTTCGATATCGGCAAGCTCGGCCGCGTTGCCGGCTGCCAGATGAAGGACGGCGTGCTCAAGTCCAAGGGACGCTACCGTATTTTCCGCAACAAGGAGAAACTGTGGGAGGGGCGTCTCGCCTCGCTCAAGCACTTCCAGAACGAGGTGACCGAAGTCACCGGTTCGCAGGAGTGCGGCATCCACTTCAACGGATTCGAGGGATTCCAACCCGACGATGTAATCGAATGCTACGAGCAGGAAGAACTGCCGCGTTCGCTGTAAAACGAGGATTCACATGAATCGTATTGGATTGGCACTTGCTGCGCTGGTGTCGGCAACGGTTGCTGTCTTTGCCGTCGAGGAGCTCGGGTTCCCGCAAGCGGGGGCGGAGAGGACGTTGCGTTCCGACTTCAAGGCGCCGCCGCCCGGTTATGGAGAGGTCCCGTTCTGGTGGTGGAGCGGCAGGGAGCCGTTGAACAAGGAACGGCTCCTTGAGCAGCTCGAAGAACTGCACAAGGCGGGAATCGCAGGCGTTCAGGTGAATTACGCCCATTACCGCACGGGGACGCGCCCCACGCAGGACAGCGATCCGAAACTCTTCTCAGACGAGTGGTGGGATGTGTTCGCATTTGTCGCCCGCGAGTGCGCCAAACGCAAGATGGGGCTCTCCCTCTCCAACTACACGCTTGATTTTCCTGAGTCGGACAACCTCTGGCGAAAACTCGGCATTAGTGCGCCGGACGTACGCGCCAAGGAACTCTCCATGCAGACAAGGCGTTTCGGCGGAGGAAAGGTTCCCGGTTTCAACGAGAACACGGTGGCCGTGGTCGCCAGACGTAATGACGGAGGAAACGTTTCCGTCCTTCGGACCGGCGGTGAACTCCCCGTAGGGAACTGGACGCTGTACATCTTTTCCGCCATCCCGCAGGTGCGTACACTCGACCCGCTCAATGCGGAGTCCGGCCGCCGCGTGGTGGAACGCTTCTTCAATCCGTTCATCGAGAAGGTGCCGGAAGAGGCGAGGGGCGCCCTCAACTACTTCTTTCAGGACGAATTGATCCTTTCGCGTGACAGTCTTTGGCTGTGGTCGCCGGACTTCGCGGACGAGTTCAAGAAGCGCAAGGGATACGACATCGTACCCATGCTGCCCGCGCTCTTCACGGACTACGGTCCCGACACCGTGAAGGTACGCCTCGACATGAATGACGTGATGAGTACCCTCGCTTGCGAGCGCTACTACAAGCCGATTTACGACTGGCACGCGAATCGCGGCCTCATCTACGGGTGCGACCAGGCGACGCGCGGTCGGCACCCGATGAGCAAGTACATCGACTATATGCGCGTGATGAAGTATTTTACCGCCCCCGGTTTCGACACGCCCGGACGTTCCGCCGACATCATCAAAAACAAGGTCGGTTCCTCCATCGCCCATCTCTACCGCCGTCCGCGTGTATGGTTAGAAGGGTACCATTCGCAGGGCTGGCAGGCCTCCACAACGACGATCTTCAATTCCACCTGCCATAACTATCTCTATGGCGCAAACCTCTTGAACCTTCACGGACTCTACTACTCCACCTACGGGGGCTGGTGGGAGTGGGCGCCTCCTTGCTACCATTTCCGTATGCCGTACTGGACGTACATGAAGACGTTCCTCAAGTATTTTGAACGTCTGAGTTACGTCTTGAGTCAGGGATCGCATGGGTGTGATGTTGCGGTGGTGAACCCGCTTGAGCCGTGCGTCTACAACCGGAACAGGGGGAACGTGTCTGTCGGAGTCTCGCACGATATCGTTCGCCGCCTTGTCACCGAAGCGCAGACGGATGTCGATTTCATCGACGCCGATTCGCTCGCGTCTGCGCGGGTCGAAGGCGGACGCCTTCGCGTTGCCGACGAGGCGTACCGCGTGGCGATTCTACCGGATATGATCGCGATCCGGCGTTCGTCGTTGGAAAAACTTGTTTCGTTTAAACGTGCCGGAGGAAAGGTCGTCATTCTCGGCGAGATTCCGAAGTTCACCGATGCGCCGCATACGGACAAGGCGAAGATGGACGCGCTGATCGCGGAACTGGTGGCGGACGGTCTGCACCTCCCCGCCAAACCTTCCGACGCGCAGTTGAAAGCGATCGCCGCAGCCGGCGGGACGCCCGACTTCCGCGCCCCCGGTAACGCCAAGGCGCTCCACCGCCGTGTTGGCGGGTATGACATCTATTTCATTTGTGACCTCGCGGCGTCAGGCGAATGTACGTTCCGTACGGGCGGCGCACCCGAACTCTGGAACCCCTGGGACGGTTCGCAAAAAGCGTTAACGGCGTTCACGCACAACGCCGATGGCACGACGACTGTGCGTATCGACGGCGACGGTGCACCGAAGCTTGTGGTGTTTCGCGGCATGGACGGTTCCCCCGTTCAAAACGGACAGGTGGCGACGCACGCCTCTCGCGCCGATACTGTGCAAGCTGTCGTTACCCTCGACGGCGAGTGGAACTTCACGCTCAAGCCGACGCTCGACAACAAATGGGGAGACTTCCGTCTGCCCGTCCGCGAACGTTTTATCGGCGCGGAGATTCGCCGTGTGAAAATGAACGATGCCGGGGAACTCGGACTTCCTGCGGAGATGACCGTTGGATTCGGACCGCAATTCCTTGACGGCAACGGCGCTCCATTCCTTTTCTCCTGGCGGGAAGGCGCGGAGGGGATGCCCGGATTCCAGGACTGGCACCACGGTTTGAACGGTATCGTGGGCGACGACTTCTTCGTGCTGGGCCCGTACAGCACGAGGCACTACGATGCCTATAGCCCGACAAGAGGCAAGCAGAAGGACCGCTACATTGGTGAATACCACTACGATTCCAATAAGCCTGGAAAGAAGAAACCCGGTGTCTATCGTTACAAGACCTTCGTCTATGCGCCGTGCGACTGCAAGGCGAAGCCTGTCGTGCACGGGGTTGTGCCCGCAAGCCTGTCGATTGACGGCAAGGATCGAAAACCCGGTGAAGAACTCGCGCTCACGGCGGGGTATCATGAACTTTCCGCGAGTTACGATGATTTTGGCCGTGCCGCGCTCGTCCTGATGCGTTCGGATGTCAAGAGCGTCCCTTCGCAGGTCCCGCTTTCGATGTGCTGGTATAACGATCCGGCGGTCTTGCCGTTCGATCCCTTCGGGGGCAAGGTCAAGGAGGGTATTTACTCCGCGACGCTTCCCCCTGCTTGCACCGAGATTGAAATACGGATGCGCGGGACGCTCCTCTCCGCGAATATTGCCGGGGCAGAAGCAAAGGTGGAGTCGCTTTCCGATGCAATGGGACATGTCTACCGCGTAAAGCCGAGCATGTCGAACGAGGGTGTCGCCGCGCTGACGCTGAAGGTCGCGCATGAGCCTGGCTTTATCGGTGGTGCCGTGTTTACGGAGCCGATGCGCCTGACGTGCGGGACGGGCAAGATCGCACTCGGTAACTGGGCGTTGATTGCGGACGGTCTCAAGTTCTACTCCGGCGGGGCAGTTTACGAAAAGACGTTTACGCTCACGCCAGGGCAGGCAAAGGCCGCCGCCACGCTTGACCTTGGCGGCGTTGGCGCGTGTTGCGGCGTGTCAGTGAACGGCGGCGCGGAGAACGTGCTGTGCTGTCCGCCTTGGAAGGTCGAGGCGGGAGGCGCGCTGAAGGCGGGCGGGAACACGCTCAAGGTTACGGTGTACAATACACTCAACAACCACTACCAGACGATCCCCACGCGCTACCGCACGACGGTAGAAAATGAGCCGTCGGGGCTTCTCGGCCCGGTGAAGCTGGAATTCCGCGGACTGTAAAATGGAACCGTTGAAAAAACTTCGCTATGCTGGTTCCTGTGCAACGAAAAAAACGGGAACTCTTGCCTTTCTGCGTTTCATCGTCAACGGAATGTTGTTGTTGCCCGCCTTTGGGGCGTTCGCTTTGCCAGGCGGAATCCCGGAAGCGGAGTTTGTCAAGCCGTCACCCGAAAAGCGGCCGGAGACCTATTTCTTTTTCTTTGGAGGGAACGTAGCCGCTCCAGGAATCACGGCGGATCTTGAAGCCGTAAAGGCGGCCGGAATTTCCGGTATCAAACTCTTCAATGGGAATAACGGACGCGGTGCTTGGCCGGGTGTCCCCGAACAGGTTGTCTGTTTGAGTCCCGAATGGGATAGGCTTGTCGGGCATTTCGGAAGCGAATGTGAACGGCTCGGACTCAAAATGGCGATGCAGGTCTGCCCCGGCTGGGCGATGGCGGGAGGCCCGTGGATCAAACCGGAAAACGCCATGCGGCATCTCGCGATGTCCCGGTTGGATGTCGAGGGGGGAAGGAAGGTGCGGCTCACGCTTCCGCAACCGCCAGGTACAGGGGCCGATTGGCAGGACTGGCGCGACATTGCGGTTGTCGCCTTTCCCGCGCCCGACGGTGATTGGGGAAAACCGCTCGCCCCTGCGTCCGTAACGGGAACCGTGAAAGCCGATTGGAACGCTTGGATGCGTGGTCGCGGTGCGGTGCAGATTCCCGCCAACACCACGTTGAAAATCACCTACACGTTTCCCAAACCGGTCACGGTGCGTACGCTTGAGATGCCGTCCGTGAAGAGCCTTGCCGCTGTGACGAAGTCGTTCGATCCGGGAACGACGGTCTCGCTTGTTGCACCCTGTGACGTAGCGGGAGGTCCGCGCCCCGTCACGGTTCCTGCGGACGGGACAAACTCCGTACCTCCCCATGTCATAACGCTCGTGGAAGAGGTCGCCCTGCCGCCGTCCAGCTGGCAGGACGCGCGGACTTGTTCGCTCGCTTGTCGCGAGACCACCTCGCGCAGCTTCGTCTTGACCGTCAAGAACAAGCATCCCGTTTCCCTGCGGACGGTACGTCTCCTCAGTGCGGCAAAGAAGGACAACTGGGAAGGCGAGGCGTGTTGGACGTTGCGGAACCTTCTGCATCGTCAGCCTCCGAAGCAGTCGAAATCCGCGTGGGTACAAGCCGCGTCGGTTGTGAACCTTTCTCGGGGGATGGACAGGGACGGGACGCTCTCATGGGACGCGCCCGCCGGTCGCTGGACGGTATTGCGTATCGGCCATGTGAACACAGGGGTGAAAAATATCCCCGCCCCCCCGGAAGGGACGGGCTTCGAGTGCGACAAGCTTTCGGCAAAAGCGGCAGACGTGCAGTTCGATGCCTACATCGGGCGGCTCACGGCAGCCAAGGCTCCGCTCCAGGGGAAACTTCGCGCCATGCTGATGGACAGCTGGGAATGCAGCCAGCAGACGTGGACGCCTGGGCTGGATGCGGTTTTCTCCTCGCGTCTGGGATACGGCCTCTTCACGTGGATTCCTGCCGTGTTCGGGTACGTTGTCGATTCACCGGACGACACCGCCCGTTTTCTCAACGATTGACGTTCGCTCATTAGCGATTTGATATCGGAGAACTTTTTCGGCCACATGGCCGCCCGCGCCCGCGAACGCGGCATGGAGGTAGAATTCGAGGCCGCGTTCGGGAACTCCATCCCCGGCGACATCATGAAGTACTACAAGTACGCGGATACGCCCATGTGCGAATTCTGGCAGCCGGCCGTCTCCTTCAACTTTACGCCCGTGAAGCCGATCATCTCTGCCGCGCACCTCTACGGTAGACGCAGCGTCGGCGCCGAGGCATTCACCGCCTTTCGCGTTACCTGGGACGAAACGCTGCGCGACTTTAAGCATAACGCCAACATGAACCTTGCCGAAGGGATTTCGCATTTCGTATTCCATACCTTCACCCATAACCCGCAGTCCCCCTGGCTTCCGCCCGGCACGTCATTCGGCGGACGCAATATCGGTTCGCCCTTTGTCCGGGGACAGTCCTGGTGGCGCCACATGACCGCCTTCACCGACTATTTTGCGAGGTGCCAGACGATGTTAGAGTCCGGCGTTCCTGTCGCCGACGTCCTCTGGTACCTCGGCGATGAATGTGACGGCCGTCCCGACCATTACGCTCCGTTCCCTGCCGGATGCAAATACGACTACTGCAATCCCGACGCATTCCTGACACGCATCGTCGCGCAGGATGGAAAGTGGCGTACATCCGATGGCACGGAATTTGCCGTCCTCTGGATTCCGGAAAGCAGTCGAATGTTACCGGAAACGATGGAACATCTTCTTGCCGGAATCTGGAAAGGTGCAACGGCGGCGATTGCCTCGCTCCCTGTTGCCCCCGCCACACGAAAAGACGGTGAACAAGGGGAAGCTCGTTTCAGGAGGGCGAGGAACGCGCTTGTCGCGCTCGCGGCGCAGACGGACTGCATGGTTTCCGACGGACGCACGGGGCGGCTTTATGTCGGAAAGCCGTTAGAGGCGGTCTTGTCGGCGGAAAAGATCGTACCGGATGTACGTGGAACCGGTTGCGTCTGGAATCACCGCCGTTCGGAAGAGGCGGACTGGTACTTTCTCGCGCCCGCGACGGCAGGCAAAGGGTTTGACGGGATGATGACATTCCGTGCCGAGGGAATGCCTGAAATCTGGCATCCGGAGAACGGAACGAAAGAACGTGCCTCCATCCTTTCCGCATCGCGCCGGGAGACGACAATCTCGCTTTCTCTGGCACCGGCCCAATCCTGTTTTGTCGTTTTCCGCCGCAATGCGGAGGAACTTCCCGCCCAACCCGATTCCGGACGGACGCTGCGGATTGAGTTGACCCAGCCTTGGCGCGTGCGCTTCCCGGAAGGTTGGGGGATGCCGGTTGAAACGGTCTGCGATACGCTACGGCCTTGGAAGGAAATCGGAACGACGGACGAGGCGCGGGCTTTTTCGGGGACTGCCGAATATTGTAGCGGGTTCACGCTGGACAACCTTCAGGCAGGCGTTCCTGTGGCACTTGACCTGGGACGTGTTGAATCGATTGCGAAGGTCGAAGTGAACAGTGTGGCGGTCGGGACGGTGTGGTCGTATCCGTACCGGCTGGAAATCACCCACGCGGTCAAGCCGGGCCTCAACCAAGTGAAAATCGAAGTCACGGGGACTTGGTTTAACCGTCTCGCTTACGATGCCGGGCTTCCGGAAAACAAGCGCCGCACGTGGACTTTCCGCCGTCCGGATAAAAATGCCCCGTTGAGAGATTCTGGTCTGCTTGGCCCCGTTTCCGTTCAAGTAGGACGGTGACGGGAACGTCAACCGCCCGGTACGCTCCTTGCGGCGGTTAGCGCTGGCGGCGGAAGAGGAACAGCCCGATTCCGAGGAAGAGCAGATTCGGAAACCATGCGGCAACCAATGGGGGCAACAAGCCGTTCTTCGCCAAAATCATGCAGCCAATGCTGAACGCATAGAAGGCGAAAAACATGCCGACCGCGAAGATCACCCCTTTGAAGACACTCTGGCGGCCCGTCGCCACGCCGGCGGGGATTGCGAAGAGGGTGATGATGATGCAGGAGAACGGAACCGCGAACCGGTTATACAGGTCGTACACCTTGGAGGCGCGTTCGACGGGTTTCAGGTTCTTGTGGTTTTTCAGGTAATGCACCATGTCGCGCGCGGTATAATACTCCCACGGCTTGTTCATCAACAGGAAGTCGCGTGGCGTTTCGTCGAACTCCGGGAAAGACCGGATCATCAAACGCGCCAACGAAGGGGTCGGATTCTCGATGGGGTTGTTCAATTCGTCGAAATACTGGTATTGCGGATAGGAGAGCCACCATTCGCCGTCCAGGTATTCCGCCTTGCGGCAGGCGATGTCCACGTCGCGGCTTCCGTCCGGCCGGTCGATGGAAATCTTCACACCCTGCAAAAGATTCGGAGTGCGTGTGTCCATTTTGTCCACGCGCCAGATGCGGTGGGCCTTCTGGTTGTAGTAGGGCACGTTGGTGTAGAGTTTCGCGTCGAGCGGGCGGAAACGGGCCGTCCTGAAGTTCTTCGCCCATTCCGAGGCGTATGGCGCGTAGTACTCGTTCACAAGGGTTACGCCGATGGTGAAACAGGCGGCGACGGTCTGGATCGGTGCGACAATCGACGAGAATCCGATGCCGCTCGCGCGCATCGCCGTGACTTCGCTGTGTCTGCAGAAGTTCCACATGGTGTACAACGTGGCGAGCATCAGCGCGGCGGGGACCAACCATTGGAGGTAGGGACTCAGGTATCCGGCGAAGAACGCGATCACCGTCCAGGTTGAAGGTTTTGTCTCCAAGAGACGCTGGAAGGAATGGAACAGTTCGAACATTACGTAGATGCCGATGAACCCCGTCAGGCAGAACGTCAACGGGATCAGGAACTCGCGAAGAATGTATCGGGAAAGGATGCGCATAAAGTGGGGTGAGTATACCTTGCGGTGGTCGCGTTAGCAATCTTTTTTGTCGGTTATGCCTCTCCAAAGCGGGCGAAGAAGGGGGCGAGCCGTTTGGCGAGCCGCGTTTCGAGCCAGGGTTTGACCTGCCAGAAATCGCGGAGTTCGAGGTATTCGCTAACCGCTTGCGACTGTCCGGGCTTCACCGTGTATTCGGCCTTGAGGAGGATGTTCCTCGCGGTGGCGTCATGCGAGACGAATTCCATCACGTTTACGCGGTATCCCAGAATCCGCAGGATCTGGGCGCGGAACTGATCGGTCAAGAGGTCTGCCAGCCGTTCGCGCAAAATGCCGAAGCGCAGGAGCGAACGCATCGGGCCGCCCTCCTTCAGCGACTTGTGCAGCTCGTGCTGGCAACAGGGGACGCAGAGGATGTGGCGGCTGTGCCACTCCGAACCGCGCGCGATCGCCGCGTCGGTCGCAGTGTCGCACGCATGGAGGCTCAAGACGAGGTCGGGTTTGAACGGCGGCTCGACGGCATCGATTTCACCTTCCAGGAACGTCACATCCGCCGCCGCGTCCAGATCGCGAGCGATCCGCCGGGCGGTTTCAAGCACGTCGCCCCGCCGGTCGATTCCGCAAACCTTGACATCGAACCCGCGCATCTGTGTGAGGTAGACATAGACGGCGAGGGTGAGATAGGCGCGCCCGCAGCCGCAGTCCACAAGGTTCAGCTGTTTCTCGGAGAACGTGTCGATGATCGGGTCCAAGGCACTGAGAAAGGCATTCACTTGGTCGTATTTGCCGCGCATGGAGGGGAGTACCTTCCCCTCGTTGTCCGCGAGCCCGATGGCGCGGAGCAGGACGGACGCGTCGAAGCGGTTCAAGGGAAGATCCTTCACGCGGTCGTGTGCGGTCTCTGCCACGCGGTTCTGTTTCGCGCTGCGAGAAACCAGTTCGTGCCCCTTTTTCGTGACGCGCACATGGAGATCGCCTGTGGACGTGATGAGGTGCAGTTCCCGCGCCCCGGTCTGCCCCAGCATCTCTTCAAGCCCGTCACGCGCCTCCTCCTCGGCGAAGTTTTTGATGACGGGGCGTCCGCCGCTTTCCGCGTCGGTCATTTCGCCTTGAAACTTGTGTTCGCCCTTGATCGTGACGGGACGGAGACTTACGCGGAAAAGGTTTCCCCGCTTGCGCAAAACCTGCGTAACTTTGATAAAACCGGGCTCGTCGAAAATGCGGCGGCGGATTTCGTCCGCCAGTTCGATGGATAATGCTTCCTGGGACATGGGATACCTGCTGGACTAAGATGACGTGTGATGATCCTTGGGAATGAAACCGCTCACACAGGCGAGCGCACAGAACCAGACAATCTGGATGGAGGACGTCCGGAACGGGAGGTCGCCGAGTGAGTGAAGCACGGTGGCGGTACATCCGAAGAGGACGCCCAGTTCCTCCGGCGGAAGTTTGTAGAGCCACTTCGGATGCGGCACCTTGGATTCATTCTCGTGCGGAACGGAAAGCCGTTTCGAGAGTTTGACCTGTTCGAGGAGTACCGGGATGGCGAGGCAAAAGACCGCGAGAACGATAAGCCCCGTCCCGACCACGCCGAGTTCCGCCAGGAACTGGAGAATGTCGTTGTGCACGTTCACGCCACCGATCTTTTGTATGTGCTTGAAGTCCTCGGCGGTCATGTAGAGCTGCTGGTAATGCGGATACCCCCAACCGCCAACGCCGAACAGCGGATGTTCAAGGAAGATCTCCCACGCGATACGCGGGTGGTAGCCCGCACCGCTCACGCGGTCGAGAACGTTTTCAGGCGTAATGGTGACGACTTCTTTCTTGAACGAGTCGGGTGCCAGGATGGTGAACGAAAGTGTACCGACGAACAGGACGAGCCCCAACGTCGTCAACAGCACGGCGCGCTTGCCCGTGTTCGCGTGCTGCCAAGAGCCGATGAACATGTAGATCCCGTAGAGGACGCCTAACAGCACGGAAAGCAGGATGGCGGCGCGGGAGAGGGACCCGAACGCCCCCATGAGGTTGAAGAACATGGCGAAGAGCATCCGGTGCCGCGTCCAGAACTTGCGTTCGTCACGCGCCCGCGCGAGGTTTCCCGCCTGCGGCCCGATCAATCCCACGGAAACATGGCCGAACCAGAGGCCGAGCGAAATCAGGAACAGGAGCGTGAAAAACGCGCCCGCGAAATTCGGATAGCCGAACGTGGAGAAAAAGTAAGCGAACGTCTGCTTGCCCCAGTAGACGCTCTTCGCACCGGTGAACAACTGCCAGTAACCGAACGCGGAAAGAAGTGCGCCGTTCCAGCAGAGGCTTTCCAGCAGCAGCCGCTTGCCTCGTTTCAGGAGCGCGTGCTTCGCCGCGAGCGCGGAAAAAAGCGAGGGGAGGAACCAGAGCAGGAGTACCGCCTGTTCATCGGCCTTTACGCAGAACGGTAGACGGCGGAAAGGCGGGAAGGGGATGAACCATTTCCCGTTCGAGGGCAGGAAACGGGGCGCGCCCGCCGCGTTGAAGAGGGGGATGGTCAGGTAGATCGTCAGAAGGAGCACCACGTAGAGCAGGGGATCTCGCGCGAAAGACCGCCAGACACGCAGACGGGCTTCGGCGAGCGTCTCCGTCGACTTCGCCTGGGGAAAGACAAGCGCCATCTCGACGACCAGCAGCGTCAGCCAGGGGACGGTGGGAATCAACAGGTCGGGGCGCGTGCCGCCGTGTACCCAGGAAAGCACGGCGGCGAGCGCCAGAATTTGCAAGACGACTGCGTTACGAACGAAAAATAACATGGTGACCTCTTCTCTGCCTTACCTTCGTGTGACATCGACTTCGGAATGATCGACAATAAACAACACATGCTGTGACAGCACACGTTGCAACGTGCCCTCAGGCATCCCTTTCCCGCCGGTAATCAAAAGCTTCATGGTGATGAATCCGTTTCCTTGAACGCCGTTTTTTATACCACAATCGCAGGAAGGAAACAAGGTTTCTTTTGAGGTTCACTTTCAAGAAACCTAATTCTTGCCAAAGGACGAAAGATGTGCTAAAAACGGCAACTCGTTTGGACGGTTATGTCCAGAAGGGGAATAAGGTGACGGAACGGGAAGCAGTAATTGCGCTGAACATGGTCCCCGGCATCGGGGCGATCATGGTCAAGCACGTGAAGGAACGGTTCGGGTCCTGCGCGGCGGCGTTTGACGCCTCCGAGGCGGACCTTTCCGCTGTGCCGTTGATCGGCCCGGCCCGTTCCCGGATCTTCTTCCGTTCGATGCACGAGGCGGATTACGCGGGTGAAATCGCCCGTGCGGCGCGTAACGGTGTTGCCTTGACGACATGGGACGATCCCGCCTATCCGGCGGAGCTCTTGAAAATCCCCGATCCCCCGCTGGTCTTTTACAGCCGCGGCGACATGGCGGCCCTTTCGCGTCCCTGCATTTCCATGATCGGCACGCGGCGCGCCTCCATCTACGGCAGCGAGACGGCGCGGCGGTTCGCCTACCAGCTCGCGGGCGCGGGATACACTGTCGTCAGCGGACTGGCGCACGGGATCGACACGGAGTCGCACCGCGGCGCGCTTCAGGCGCATGGGACGACGGTCGGTGTACTGGGCGGGGCGTTGAACTGTTTCTATCCGAAGGAAAACACCGGGCTGGCGAAGGAGATGGTCGAAAACGGCGGCGCGGTGATCACGGAGTATCCCTTCGGGAGGGAACCCGACCGGCAGACCTTCCCGATGCGCAACCGGATCGTCAGCGGGCTTTCAAAAGGCGTCCTCGTCATTGAGTCGCCCCTGAACGGGGGGACGATGATCACGGTCAAACTGGCGTTGGAGCAGGGCCGCCCCGTCATGGCGGTCCCCGGACGTGTCGATTCGCCGAGTTCGCAGGGGTGCCACCGCCTGATCCGGGAAGGCGCAAGACTGGTGACAAATGCGGACGAGGTTTTGGAGGAGCTGAATGACCTCTTCACGGGCATGGGCGCGAGGCGTCCCGATGTGCCGGGACTAGGCAAGGTGGCGCCGAGGGCGTCGGAAGACCGTCCCCGGGCGGTATTGTCGCCGGAAGAACGCAGCGTGTTTTCGCTACTGACGCCAGAGGGCGTCGGCGTGGATGAGCTTGTGCGCCGTTCCGGTCTGGATGCCGGACGCGTCGGCGCGATCTTGATTGGTTTGCAGATCAAACGGTTGGCGCGGTCCTTGCCGGGTTGCAGGTTCGCTTCGGCAGCCGGGGCGGCGGGACTTGGATGATTTGGAGAAGGATGAAATGGCAACGAAACTGGTAATCGTCGAATCGCCGGCGAAGGCGAAGAGCATCGGAAAGTTTTTGGGCAAGGAGTACAAAGTCCTCGCCTCGAAGGGTCACATACGCGACCTTCCGGAACACGCCATCGGCGTGGACATCGAACACGGGTTCGAGCCGAAATACGTGCTCTCGAAAGACAAGACCAAGACGGTGATCGAGCTGAAGAAGGCGGCGAAGGAGAGCGAGGAGATTTTCCTCGCGCCCGACCCTGACCGCGAAGGGGAGGCGATTGCCTGGCATCTTCACGAAACCCTCCTGCCCGCCGCGAAGGACAAGACTTTCTATCGCGTGCAGTACAACGAGATAACGCCGCGTGCCGTGCGTGAGGCAATCGCGCATCCGGGACAGATCGACATGGATCGCGTGAACGCCCAACAGGCGCGCCGCGTGCTGGATCGTATCGTGGGGTATATGGTCAGCCCCATGCTCTGGCGCCGAATCCGTCGCGGCCTGAGCGCGGGGCGTGTCCAGTCCGTCGCATTGCGGCTCCTGGCGGAACGCGAACGCGAGATCCAGTCGTTCAAGGCGGAGGAGTATTGGTTGATGGGGGCGAAGGTGCGCCGCACCACCGCCCCCCTCGATCCGTTCAACGTCCGTCTGAGCCGGATCGACAACGAGAAGGCGGCGATTGCGAACGAGTCGGAGGCCGCAGGGATCAAAGCCGATCTGGAGGGAACCCGCCTGCGCGTTGCGGATGTCAAGACGCGGGAGGTTTCCCGCCATGCGCTCCCCCCGTTCATTACCTCGACGCTCCAGCAGGCGGCTTCCAGCGTCCTCGGATTTTCGCCCGGGCATACGATGTCCCTCGCCCAGAAACTCTACGAGGGCGGCGACGCCGGTGTCGGTCTGATCACATACATGCGTACCGACTCGGTTGCGCTCTCGGCGGACGCCCGTTCCGCCGCCCAGACCTACATCACCGGTACGTTCGGCGAAGCCTATTTTTCGCAAAATTACTACAAGAGCCGCGCCGGCGCCCAGGAGGCCCACGAGGCCATCCGCCCGACCGACGTGACGCGCACCCCGGAAAGCCTCGCCGGAAAGCTCGAACCGGCGGCCCTTCGGTTGTACGAGCTGATCTGGAAACGGTTTGTCGCCAGCCTCATGGCCTCCGCGAGAATCGCACAGAAGACGGTCTCCATCGCTTCCGAAAAAGTCGGCGCCAAGCATGTCTATACGTTTACCGCCACCAGTTCGGATATCGTGTTCGACGGGTTCCTTAAGGTCATGGCGCTCGACCTCCGCAAGAAAAAGGCGGCGGAGGGCGAAGAGGATGAAGATTCCGACGAGGTGGCGCAGTTGCCCCCGCTTGTGCCGGGCGATGAAATCCTGCCGCTCGAATGGCTTGCCGAACGAAAGGAGACCAAACCGCCGGCGCGGTACAGCGAGGCGGCGCTGATCAAGGCGCTCGAGGCGAACGGGGTGGGGCGTCCCTCCACCTACGCCGCGACGGTGGACACGCTCGTCACACGCGAATACGCGAACCGCGAAAAACGCCAGTTGATCCCGACCCAGCTTGGACTCGACGTAAACGACCTCCTTGTGGAGAAAATGCCCGATCTGTTCAATGTCGGATTCACTGCGGAGATGGAGGAATCGCTTGATAAAGTCGAAGAGGGCGGCGTGGAGTGGCAGTCCATGCTTTCGGATTTCTACGGAAAGTTCCACAACTGGCTCGAACAGGCCCGTGAACCGCCTGCCGACCGTGCAAAGGTCGATGCAGTCCTCGCCCTTCTGGCGGAGGTGAAGGAATGGGCGGCCCCGACGAAACGCGGCAAGCGGACATACAGTGACGAGAAGTTCGTCACCTCCGTGCGCGAACAGTTGGCGGAGGGGGATCGGCCCGTCAGCGAGAAGCAGCTTTCCGCGCTCGCCAACATGGCGGTCCGGTATCGTGCGCAGATTGCGGACGCCGAACGGAAACTCGGCGACCTCGGGTTCGGCGATCTCGTGACGAAAGACCGGGAAATGCCGGACCTCGGCGAGGCCCAGAAGCGGTTCGATGTCCTTGCGAAGGTGGAGCTGACCGAAAGCCAGTCGAAATTTGTCGAGTCCCTCAGCCGGCAGTGCGCCTCCGGGCGCAAGCTGTCACCCAAACAGCTCGCCATCATCGACCGGATCCTGTGCGAGTGTCGCGCCTCGATCCCCGACTTCGATTCCGTAAAGTCGGAACTTGGCCTGCAGGAGACGGAGGAGAAGGTTGCGGAGGACAAGGAAAGCCCCTTCCTTATTCAGATGCTCTCGCAGGTGAAAGAATGGAAACCCGCCGTCACGAAGGGTAAGCGTACGTACGACGACGCGGACTTCTTCAAAAGCGTCTCGGATCAGTTCGCGCGCAAGCACGCCTTGTCGGAACGCCAGCGGTTCGCGCTGAAACGACTCTGCGGGCGCTACAGGGCGCAGATTCCGGACTACGAAACGTACGCGGCACAGCTGGGTTTGAACACGAAACCCGCCGGGAAAGGTGACGAGAAATGATACCGACCGTCCAGTTGCAGGCGGTCGCCTCCTTCGCCGCACGGAAAGCCGGCGAGTTCGTGCTCGCCAATCTCTCCCGGCGGCATGACGCGAACGAGGTGGCCCGCCAGGATGTGAAACACAAGCTCGATGTCGAATCCCAGCAGCTCGTCGCCGGGATCATCGGGAGCGCGTTTCCCGAACATGATTTTCTCGGCGAGGAGTCGGCGGACGCGCCGATGCGCGACGAACGTGGATACCGCTGGATCGTAGACCCGATCGACGGCACGGTCAATTTCTTCCACGGGTTCCCTTGGTGGAACTGTTCCGTCGCGGTCTGGAAAGACGGCCGTCCCCTCGCCGGCGCGGTTTTTGCGCCGGAACTGGGACAGATGTTCGAGGCGACGTGCGACGGTGCCGCGTACTGTAACGGCTGCGAACTCCGCGTCTCGCAGATACGGAATCCGGAACTCGCCCTTGTCGCCACAGGGGCGGATAAGTCCAGACCGGGCGGGTATTCCTCCCGCTACATGAACCGGATCGGCGAACTTTGCCAACGGTCGCGCCTCTGCGGGGCGGCCGCGCTCGACATCTGCCAGGTGGCGGCGGGGCGGTCGGAAGGTTTTTTTGAAAGCGGCCTCTACCTCTGGGATTACGCGGCTGCCGCGCTGATCCTAGAACGCGCCGGAGGCAGATGGGAAGTGTTGAAAGCGTACAACGAGCCGAAGTACAAGGCGGCGTTTCTCGCCACCAACGGTGCGTTGCACGAAACGCTGAAAACAGGATTGCTGCCGCTCGTGTGAGCGGGGAAACGATTGGAGGTTAGGTGATGCAGTTGACGAATGAGCAGACGGATGCAGTCCGCGCCTGGGTGGACGAGGGAGCTTCCCTTTCGGAAGTCCAGACCCGTTTAAAGGAAACGTTCGGTCTTGAGATGACTTATCTCGATGTCCGGCTGCTGGTGCTGGACATCGGGGCGTCCGTCAAGGACAAGCCGGATCCGAAGAAAAAAGAAGAACAGAAAGCTGAGCCAGCCGCCCCGGATGCCGACGGGGAGTTTGACGAGGCGGAGTCCGGCGATGAAGAAGATGACGGGCAGACAACGCCTTCGCGTGTCTCGGTCACGCTGGACAAGATCGTCGTCCCCGGTGCGATGGTGAGCGGCGAGGTGACGTTCAGCGACGGCACGAAGTCGCGCTGGCTGATCGACCAGTACGGGCGTTTCGGGCTGGATACCCAGTCCGACCCCGGCTACCGGCCTTCGGAAGACGACCTCCGGTCGTTCCAGACGCAGTTGCGCACGGTTCTTCGGCAAAACGGGTATGCGTGAGAAACGCGAAAGGAGTTGCGAAATGAAAATCGGTTTTCTCGGAGCGGGAAAAATGGCGGAGGCGATCCTCGCCTCGATCCTCGACGGCGGTCTCTGCGAACGCTGGAACGTGACGGCGTGCGATGTCAGCGGAGAACGGCGTGCGTTGATGGAAAAAGAATACGGCGTGGTCACGACGGCGGACGCGCTTGAGACGGTCAAGACGTGCAAGACGCTGATCGTCGCGGTGAAACCCCAAGACCTCGGCTCACTTGTCGCTTCCGTCGGCAAGGTGTTGACCGCGAACCACCTCGTCATCTCCATTTGCGCGGGGAAAGACCTGAAATCCCTGCGGAAAGGGTTCGGCGTGAAGCCCCGCCTGATCCGTATCATGCCGAATCTGGCCTTGCGCGTCAATCAGGGGATGGTCGTCTCCTGCGCGGCGCCGAACGCGAAACCGGCGGACAAGAAACTTGTGAAAAAGATTTTCGGAGGAGCCGGAAAGGTGTTGGAACTGGAGGAAAAGCATTTCGACGCCGTCACCGCGCTCAGCGGTTCCGGCCCCGCGTTCTACGCTTACTGCCTGAAGGCGATGGCGGACGGCGGCGTGGCGCTCGGCCTCCCGAAAGACGCGGCGCGCCTGCTCGCCGAGCAGACCATGTTGGGAACCTCCGTCTTCTTGCAAGAGACGGGTGCAGACCTTGAAACGTTCATCGCGGCGGTTTGTTCCAAGGGCGGAACGACCGAGGCGGGTATGAAGGTGCTGGCGAAATCCTCCGTCGCCTCGGCGTATGCCAAAACGCTTGCAGCGGCGGCGAAACGTTCCGCCGAACTGGCGTAGGAGGCGGACGATGCAACGACGGATCGGTTTTGTCGGCATCATCCTGGAGAACAGGAAGAACGTCGATGAACTCAACAGGGTGATTTCCGATCACGCGGGACTGATCCTCGCGCGGGTCGGGCTGCCGATGCGCGGCGACGAGACCGCCGCCGCCGTCATCACGCTCGTCGTCGAGGCCACGACGGATGAAATGGGGGCGTTGGCGGGCCGCCTCGGCAAACTGGAAGGCATTTCGGTGAAATCCGCCCTTGCAAAACAGCGCTGAGAAGGCGAGGCAAGGTTGAACAGAAAAGGAAAAAACAGCGATGAAACGGACATTCTCACCAGAGGAATTGCGGTCTGTCGTGGACAGGTTTCAGGTCTACGGCGACGTGCTGTCGATTGAACCGTACGGTTCCGGACACATCAACGACACGTTCCGCGTCACGGTCGATTTGGCCGGCAACACGGTGCATTACATCCTACAGCGCATCAACTCGGAAATCTTTACCGATCCCGCCGGGCTGATGCAGAACATCACGCGGGTGACCCGCCACCTCCGCGAAAAGCTCGCGGCGGAACGGTCGCCCGAACCTTCCCGCAGGACGTTGACGCTGGTGCAGACGCGCGATGGCGGCTACGTGCTGCATGAGGGAGCCAACTGGTGGCGCGTCTATCTATTCATCGAAAAGGCGAAAACCTACGACGTGATATCCTCGCCGGAATCCGCGTTTGCTGCGGCGCAGGCGTTTGCGGCGTTCCAGAACCAGCTTGCTGATCTTCCCGGTGCGCGACTGAACGAGACGATTCCCGCATTCCACAACATCGAGTCGCGTCTCGCTCTGCTGGATGACGCCTTCGCGAAGGATGCCGCCGGAAGGGCAGGGGAGGTCGCCGCCGAAATGGCGTTTGTCCAGACCCGGCGCGAAGAAGCGTCGCGCCTTCTGCGCCTCTGCGCCGAAGGGAGTATTCCGGAACGCATCACGCACAATGACACGAAAATCAACAACGTCATGTTCGACGACACTACGAACGAGGGAATCTGCGTGATCGACCTCGACACCGTCATGCCGGGACTTGCGTTGTACGATTTCGGTGACATGGTCCGTACCGCGACGGCCGCTGCCGCCGAGGACGAGACGGATCTGGTGAAGGTGGAATCCCGTTTCGACCTCTTCGAAGCACTGGTCCGCGGGTATTGCTCACGGGCGGCTTTCCTGACGCAGGCGGAAAAAGACAACCTCGCTTTTTCCGGTCGCTTGATCACCTTTACCATCGGCGTCCGTTTCCTGACCGACTACCTCGCCGGCGACGTCTATTTCAAGACGCACCGCCCCGGTCATAACCTCGACCGCGCCCGGAACCAGTTCAAGATGGTGGAAAGCCAGGAACGCCAGGCGGAACGCCGCGAAGCGCTTGTGCGCGAAATCACGGCCTGACCGTGCCCTCCGCCATGTCCGTCCGTTCATTTCTTAACGCCGTTCCAGAGTGGATCACGCGCTATATGGCCGTATTGATCCTGCTGGTCGCGGTTGTCTCCGTCGTTGTGCCCGGACCGGTCCGTATGGTTGTGAAAACAACCTGCGTACCGGCCCTGCTCGGCGTGGTGATGTTCGGAATGGGGTTGACGCTCCGTGCACGGGATTTCGCGCTTGTGCTCTCGCGCCCGTTCGACGTAGTGATCGGCGTCGTTGCGCAGTTCACAGTCATGCCGCTGGTGGCCTTTCTGCTCGCCAAGGCGATGCGGCTTCCTGACGATCTGGCACTCGGCGTCGTCCTTGTCGGGGCATGTCCGGGCGGAACGGCATCCAATGTGATCGCCTTCCTGGCGCGGGGTGATGTCGCCCTCTCCGTGACGATGACCTCTTGTTCGACGCTCCTCGCTCCGTTGCTCACGCCGCTTCTGGTATTGTTGTTCGCAGGGCGTGCGGTGGACGTGCCTGCGGCGAGGATGTTCCTTTCCATCTTGAAAATCGTCATCGCGCCGATCTGTGCGGGTGTCATACTCAATCGCTATTGCGCGTCTCTCGCAGAGCGGGCAAAACGGTTTATGCCGGCGTTGTCGTCCGTAGTCATCGCGGTGATCGTCGCGGCGGTTGTGGCGTCTGGCGCGGAACGGATACGGGATTGCCTGGGACTTGTCGCGGCCGTCGTCATCCTGCACAACCTCGCCGGTTTCGCGTTGGGATACGGGGCGGGACGGCTTTTCCGGATGAATCCGGCGAAATGCCGGACGGTCGCCATCGAAGTCGGTATGCAGAATTCCGGTCTTGCCGCTTCGCTTGCGGCAACGCATTTCGCCGCTTTCCCCCTTGCCGGCGTTCCGGGTGCGTTATTCAGCGTCTGGCACAACCTCTCTGGAGCATTGCTTGCGGCCTGGTTTTCAAGACGAAATACACCATCCGCCATCCATTCGTCCCCTCCTTAAACGCGGGTCGGGCGGCGGTAAATGTTTGCATACCGCACACGCTGATTTGTCTTGGCCGTTATTTCTCATCTGCCTATCCCACACGGTGAATTCGGCCCAATTCGTCAAGTAGAAAAGACACCGTAGGGCTCGGGGTTGAGGGCTGTGAGTGTCGGTAGCAGGGGCCGTCCCCGAAGGGGTGGCGCGCAGCGCAGAGGCGACTGCGGCCGACACTCACAGTGAAACATTCCGTCACTTGCATATAGACGTTGCCGGTTCGCGATCCTGAGTCCGCGTCGGCCTCCGCCCCGTTTCTGTCGCTCGCTGCTTGCGAAGGATGCGCGACCATCCCCTTCCCGCCCGGGCAGCAGGTAAAGTAGGTCGCGGGGTCGTTCTTCCCTGAACGCGGTTCTTGCGGACGGATCCCGGACCGACGCGCTTGAGGCCCTTGAACGCCCGGTCCGTCGTGGAGGCGCTCATCGATGCGACTTCCCTGGAGGGCGCGTTGTCAACATGCTCAAGCTCGGCAAGATTGGCCAACGCCCGGACGATTATGGCCTAGAGGTGCTTCGTGCACATGCAGCCCGTGGCGTACCAGACCCTCTTGAGCAGCCCCGTCGCCTTGCCGGAGTACGTCTTTCCCCGGCCCTTGGGCTTCCTGTACTTGCGGTTCCCGGTGAGGATCCTGGTCGCGTACTTGCGCTCAAACCCGAATGCCTGGCACATCGAGTCGGTGAACGCGGTCTTCTTGGACTTGCTTTTCAGTTGCGCGTATGCACGTCTCTGCATGCCGACGTACTCCATTGTTGTTCTTCGTGACATCTTGCTCATGCCTAATAGTTTACCTGAAATTCACGGTGTCTCGGCATTTGACGAATGCGGTACCGTGACCCGAGGACGGATTTTCGCTACGGTGTCCGGCATTATAACGAATTGCGCGTCAAACTGCGGTAAATCAATGATTCCAAATCTATAATAAGTCGCGATGGCTGACGGTGGCTTCCTGCCGCCGTAATTGGGGGTCGGATGTGCGTCCGCACGTCCGGCCCCGAAACTTTTTTGTAAAAAATTTCATTTACCCCCTTGACTTTCCCCGAAAATATAAGTATAATTACGCCTATGATTAAAAAAACGAAAAAGACGGCCGCCTACAGGCGGGTGGCGAGCAGGCTGAAGAGGCTGCTCGGGGAAGGTCAGGTCATAGAGGGGTCGCTCTCCCGCGTCACGGCGGGTTCTGCGGCCCACTGGCACCTGACGCGGAAGGTCAACGGGAGGACGCAGACGCTCTACGTGCCCATGTCCTCGGTGGAGGAGGTGCGGGACTGGATCCGGCGCTGGAAGGAGGCGAAGGGCCTTTTAAAGGAGCTCGGGGACTGTTAAAGGTCAATCCTCGCGTCCTCTGCGCCGAGAAAGGCGACGACTGGGGGCAGC